>JBBRVB010000163.1:0-8391 GCA_038247275.1 Chroococcales cyanobacterium | reverse complement strand
CTAATCTCGGCTTGTCACTCTCAAACCCTTGCTATTAAGCCAAAAATGACTAAAAAATCTAACGATAATAGATTTTAGGCTCAAGCCCTTGCCAGCAATCATTCTGAGCGTAAATCAGCATACTAAGTAATGAAGAGCCGTAAGTAAAGATCCGATCATAAATACGCCGCCGATCTGATTGGAGTTTGGCAGACAGACAACATTTGTCACCAGAATGAACGAGTTAGCCATTGTGCTGAGGTATGAATTAAGACCATTTTGTATAATAGCAGTGAGTATCAAACTCAACCAAATGTACCGATCTCCAACCAACTCGATCGGGATCGCCATCAATCACACTAGCTAATAGGTTCGAGAGCTTTGATGGTGATTCAGATGTCGATTACCGAAAAAATTGTTAGCGGCGATCTAATCGG
The DNA here is from genome assembly GCA_038247275.1 of Chroococcales cyanobacterium. Lineage (GTDB taxonomy): Bacteria > Cyanobacteriota > Cyanobacteriia > Cyanobacteriales > Chamaesiphonaceae > Chamaesiphon. The sequence continues at coordinate 7,975 of JBBRVB010000163.1, read as the reverse complement.
TCTTCAGGCAGCAGTCAACGCAAATGTAGTCGCCAGCACACTGCTAGCTGTGAGCCAAGCCAAAATCAACCAATTTATTTGGGTAAGTACTTGGGAATCCCGATCGTTTTTAGGATGAATCGAATATGAGTATTATTGTTAAGACATCACAACCCGATCGAGACAATTGGCCGGAAAATTCCTCAGCACAAAGCTCTCAGTCAAAAGCACTAAATTTAGGAATGACATTAGCGAATGGCTCTGAAGAAGGAGGATTGGATCTCGATCGAGTTTGGAGAGCGATTCAGAGACGGGCTTGGATTATCGCGATCGCAAATATTGTCACGATTGGTGCTGTTGTTACTTTAGGTCGGACTAAACATTCCACCTATGAAGGTAGCTTTAACATTCTAATCGAACCCGTCACTGCTGAAGGTCAAGTAGTCTCATCTCTTAATAGAGTTAATCAAACAAGTGTTGAAGAGCAAGATTTGGGTAGTGCTCAAGCCGTAAAAACAACTCTAGACTATCCAACCCAGATCCAGATCCTTCTCAGTGATAAAATACTGCAACCAGTAGTCAAACAGCTTCAGGTTGAGTATCCCAAGATTTCTTATGAAACTCTACGAAAATCACTAAAAATTAATCGCCTCAAAGACCAATCAGAGACGAAAATCCTAGAAATTTACTATCAATCTGCATCAAACAGTGAAACCAAAAAAGTAATAAACTTGCTCTCTAATGCTTATATCCAATATAGTTTGAGCGAACGTAAAACTAACGTCAGCCGAGCGTTGCAATTTTTGGATGCTCAACTTCCCAGTGCTCGAACTCAAGTCACCGATCTAGAGTCAGCCTTACAGCAGTTTCGGGAACAAAATAACTTAGTCGATCCAACGATCCTAGGCACTCAGATTGGTACCCAAATGAGTGCTACCAAACAGGATAGATCGACAACTCAAGTAGAACTAGCAAAAGCTAAACAACTTTATCTCTCGTTGCAACAGCAGATCCAACTTCAGCCAAAAGCTGCGGAAGCGGCTTCTGTATTGAGTGAGGCTCCCGGCTATCAGCAATTAGTCAAACAACTTCAAGACATCGATGTAGAATTGAAGACTCTATCTGCACAATTGACCGAAGAGCATCCGCGTATAATTTTACTGCGGGAAAAAAGAAAAAATTTGGAGCCGCTCCTCAAACAAAATGCTAGTGCGATCCTGGGGCGCAGCCTCGATCGAGCTATTCCCGATGCCCAGGCTTTACCTTATCAAAATGCTTTGCGGCAAGATCTTAGCAAACAATTAATTGCAGCGGATACCCAGGTTAAAGTTTTGGAAGCCAAGCTCAAAGGCTTGAATTTGGTAAATGAATCATTGACTAGTGAAAGCAATCGACTGCCAATTATCTCTCGCCAATATGAAAATATTCAAAGACAATTAAAAACTGCCACAGAACAACTGAGTAAGTTTTTACAAAAACGCGAAGAATTGACGATCAATGCCGCTCGTCAAGAGGTACCGTGGGAGCTAATCTCAATGCCTGCGGTTAAGGAAATACCACCAGGGAGTTTAACTAGCAATTTAGTCTTAGGTTCGATTGCTGGATTGATTTTAGGGACTGGATTAGCTTTAGTATTGGACAAAATGAATAATGTTATTTATTCACTCAAAGACTTACGCGATGCGGTGGATATCCAGATTTTGGGACTGATTCCCGAACGTGAAGACGATCGCCAGTCGAGTATTAAATCCAAGATTATCAAGCGAAAAAATGGTGTTTTATCCCTACGACAAGAAGATATTTCCAACACGGCTGCCTATCAATTTTCACCATTTATTGAGTCCTTTCGCGCTCTCAATTCTCAAATTCGGTTACTGAGTCCAGATGAGCCAGTTCGATCGCTAGTTGTCAGCTCATCATTACCAGATGAGGGGAAAACAACGATCTCTATTCAATTAGCACAAGCAGCGGCGGCAATGGGTCAACGGGTATTATTGGTCAATGCTGATTTGCGGAAGCCAAATCTCCAAAGTCTCGTCAACCCAAATGATTGTCATGAGGTAATTTATGGTTTAACTGATGTTGTTGCGGGTAACTCTCAGTTAATGGATACGATTCAACTCTTGCCAGGTGAAGATAACTTATATATTCTACTTTCGGGTTCGATCTCATTAGATCCGACTAGTATTTTGAGTTCGCAAAAAATGAAGGATCTGATGAAAAATTGCGAATGTAATTTCGATCTAGTTATTTATGACACAGTTCCGCTGAATTTTGCCGATCCACTACTATTGATTCCCCAAACAGATGGATTATTAATGGTAACTAGCCTCGGTGAAGTCGATCGGGAAGTCCTGCGGAACTCATTACGGACATTAGAGGTATCCAAAGTTTCGGTGTTGGGTCTAGTGGTGAATATGGTTTCAGATCGGCAGTCTTCATCTGGGGCATACTACGATCGGAAAGTAGCAAATGTTTAAACAGTTGACAGTCGATCGCGAAGTGATATGGCGTGGAGCTTGGGGGTGAGTTCGGTAAGATAACAGTACCCATGTACGGTAAGATCGCCCTCGCAGGTGAATTTGATTAAGATCCAAAGGGAATCTCTAAAATCAGATAACTATGTCTCTGGTGCCAACTGCTGCCTACATTCATATCCCCTTCTGTCGGCGGAGGTGCTACTATTGCGACTTTCCCGTCTTTGTAGTCGGCGATCGATCCACTGGCGCAAATTCTGGTAACATCCAACTTTATGTCGATCGATTGGCAACCGAAATTGCCACTGAGGTAAACGATCCTCAACCATTAGACACCATCTTCTTTGGTGGTGGTACTCCTTCCCTGCTCACCGTCGCGCAACTACGACAGATTATCGGGCAGTTGGCGGCTAAATTTGGGATTGCTCGTGATGCGGAAATCTCGATGGAAATCGATCCGGGGACATTCGACTTGGAGCAACTGCGGGGATATCTCCAGGCGGGTGTAAATCGGGTCAGTATCGGGGTGCAAGCCTTTCAAGACCATTTGCTCCAATTGTGCGGTCGATCGCATACTGTGGGCGATATTTACCATGCTGTAGAGCTACTGCACCAAGGCGGTGTGACCAATTGGAGTCTCGATCTGATTTCTGGTTTACCGCAACAAACTTTGGCTAACTGGGAGGCTTCCCTTGAGTGTGCGATCGCGCTCGATCCCACCCATATTTCCTGCTACGATTTGATCGTTGAAGCACAGACTCCTTTCTCCAAGCAATATCAACCGGGCGATAAACCCCTCCCCAGCGATGAAGCCACCGCGCAGATGTATCGCAATGCCCAGCAGATTTTAAGTGGTGCGGGCTACAAACATTATGAGATTTCCAACTATGCCAAACCTGGCTATGAGTGTCGCCATAACCGCACCTATTGGCAAAATCAACCTTATTACGCTTTTGGGATGGGTGCAGCCAGCAATCTGGAAAATTATCGCTTTACTCGTCCCCGCAAGACGCAGGAATACTATCAATGGGTAGCTGATGGTTGCAACTGGCGAGTAGATCTAACCCCCGCAGCAGATCGGTTTTTAGAAACCTTGATGCTAGGATTGCGCTTATCTAGTGGGGTGAGTCTAAATGCGATCGAGTCTGAATTCGGGATCGATCGCAGCGATAATTTACTAAAGTGTTTGCACCGATACCAGCAGCAAGGATGGGTCGAAATTGTGACGATCGAACGAGACCGTTATTTGAGACTATCAGATCCTGAAGGTTTATTATTTTCTAATGTCGTGCTAACAGAAATATTCAGCCAAGAGTTTTAATATTTTTCAATGCGCTGGGATTTTTGATGATGAGTTCGATTCTACAAATTAATATTCCCTAAATTCGCTTGTGTTTAAACCAATCCTGCAATTGTTGCCGACAGGTACCCGCTAAAATGCCGCCAATAACGGTTAATTTGTGATAAGAAGCCGCACTATCGGGAATATTCAATACCGTCCGCACACTCCCCGTCTTGGCATCATCAGCACCATATACGAGTAACCCCAACCTTGCAGCCACGATCGCGCCAGCACACATCGGACAAGGCTCCAGCGTTACATACAGCGTACATCGATCGAGGTGCCAATTATTTAGGTACGCACCCGCCGCTCGGATTGCCACAATTTCCGCATGAGCCGTCGGATCGCGATCTCGTTCCCGTCGATTTTCCCCCTCCCCAATTATCTCCCCTCCAGCACTGACAACGATCGCCCCGACAGGCACCTCACCAGCATTTCCCGCACTCGTCGCCAATTCGATCGATCGCGTCATCCAGCGTTGATGTGATTGAATGTCTATCTCTGTCACTAGAAGGTAGAGGGTAGAAGGTAGAGGGTAATGGGTAATGGGTAATGGGTAATGGGTAATGGGAGAGGGTAATGGGTAATGGGTTATAGGTTATGGGTGTTTCTTATTTCCTCTACTTTCGACCCTCTACCCTCTACCCTCTTTCCTCTTTCCCGAAAGCCTCACCATCGGAATACCGATCTCATCCAGGCGGAGAACCCACTGACTTTAATCGTTTTGTGGCGTTAGCATAAATAATATCCCCTGTTAGTTACCAAAAATTGTTACAATACTTAATAGGGCTAAATACCATCACCTCATGAACACCACACCTTCTAATCAGTTTTCACCAGAGATGAATCGAGTCGATGCTCCGTCTAACCAGTCAGTAGCACCCGTATCCACAGAACTAGTGGCTGATGCAGAAGTTGTGAACTCTAGACGAGTGAAAGAAGTTGCTGACGGTACCTGGTTGGGGTACGATCCGATCGCGATCGCCGAATACTATAGCAGTCAACCCCTGAAGGTATTTGCGCGTTTCTTGAGTATTTTTCTGCCGATCTTGAACTTTGCATTTGGATTGTTGCTCGATAAGTTCACCAATCGCAGCAAAGAAAATCTCGGCAAACGTGCTACCCAAATTCGATCGCTATTGACTAAATTAGGACCAGCGTATATTAAAATCGGTCAGGCACTCTCTACACGTCCCGACTTAGTACCACCCCAATTCTTAGAAGAATTAGCTCAATTACAAGATAATATTCCTGCCTTTTCTAACGAGATTGCTTATCAATTTATCGAAGAAGAATTAGGAGATCGCCCTGAAGCGATCTATGCAGAAATTAGCGATTTACCGATCGCGGCTGCTTCCCTCGGACAAGTATATAAAGGCAAACTTTGGAGCGGTGAAGATGTCGCAATTAAAGTCCAACGTCCGGGTTTGGCAGATAGTATCGCTCTAGATCTACATGTCGTTCGCACATTAGCCATGTGGGCGCAAACTAATTTTAAACAAATTCGTAGTAACTTAGTCTCGATCGTCGATGAATTTGCCGAGCGCATTTTCGAGGAAATGGACTACGAGAATGAAGGCCGAAATGCCGAAAAATTTGCCGAATTATATGGCAGTATGCAAGATATCTATGTACCCAGTATTTACTGGAAGTACACGGGTAGACGCGTCCTAACTATGGAGTGGATTACTGGGACAAAACTTACTAGTCTCGAAGCAGTTGCCGCACAGGGACTCGATGCTACTTACTTGGTGGAAGTCGGCGTACAATGTTCGCTCCGGCAATTACTCGAACATGGTTTCTTTCATGCCGATCCGCATCCTGGTAATTTACTTGCTACCCCCGATGGTAAATTAGCTTATCTAGATTTCGGGATGATGAGCCAAGTTAAACCATATCAACGATATGGTTTAGTTGAAGCGATCGTGCATTTAGTAAATCGGGATTTTGATGGGTTGGGACGAGATTTCGTCAAGCTAGAATTCCTGACTCCAGATACAGATCTTACCCCAATTATCCCCGCATTAACGTATGTTTTTAATAGTTCGCTCGGCATTAGTGGCACTAATATCGCCGATCTAGACTTTAAAAGCGTTACCGATCAATTGTCGGGTGTGATGTACGAATTTCCCTTCCAAGTGCCAGCTTACTATGCCTTGATCTTGCGATCGCTTGCTACCCTCGAAGGTATTGCCATTTCTGTCGATCCTGACTTTAAAGTTCTGGCAAAAGCTTACCCCTACGTTGCCAAACGACTACTCACAGATCCCGCTCCCGATCTGCGAAATTCGCTCAAAGAACTACTATTCAAAGATGGTTCCTTCCGCTGGAATCGATTGGAAAATCTGCTCAATAATGCTCGGAGTAGCGACGAGTACGATCTCAATCAAGTTATCGATCAGACCTTAGATTTCATTCTCTCCGAGCGTGGTACATTCATCCGTGAATACTTGGCAGATGAAATCGTGCGTGGTTTAGATAACTTTGGTAGCAATACGCTCCAAAGTGTCACCCACGCCATTCAAAAAGGAATCGGGATGAAGGTGTCAACACCCCCTGCACATGTCCAAACATCATCAAATGGACTCGAACATATTCAACGGATTTGGGGCATCTTACAGCAGACTAAAGGCTTCGATCCCGCGATCGTTTTACCCCGAATTCCGCAGATCCTGATGAAGTCTGAAACCCAATCTTTCGGTCAAAAAATCGCCAGCGGTCTAACCCAACGGATGGCAGCCCGCCTGATTCGCGAGGTATTATTGCAAGATGTACCTGAAGATATGTCAGTTAACAATCGACCCCAGTTGGCTTTACCCACTCGCATCAGAGCATAACAATTTTTGATGAAGATCGAGGGTGCCCATGATGGGTACCCTTTTTGATGGACATGAGATTGAAAAACTTCAACCAACTCACATTAGGTCGGCGATCGATGAGTTTCGATGTTAAAATTGTTGACTCCATAACCAAACAACCGTGAGATTAGTTGCGATCGATTTTGAAACTGCCAATCGCGATCCGAATAGTGCCTGCGCCCTGGGCATAGTTCAGATCGAAAACCAAACCATCATCCACGAAGAAATCTTTTTGATTCGTCCCCCATCATATCGCTTTGAATTTACCAATATTCATGGCATCATGTGGTCTGATGTCGCTCAATCCCCAACCTTCAAACAAGTCTGGGCACAAATTGCCACCAGGATCGAACGTGCTGATGCTTTAGTGGCTCACAATGCTAGTTTCGATCGACGGGTACTCTATGCCTGCTGCGATTTATACAATATTCCCCAACCCAAACAAAAGTTTATCTGTACCGTCGCCCTCGCCCGTCAACGCTGGAACCTATATCCCACCAAACTCCCCGATGTCTGTCGCCATCTCAAGATCGAATTAAATCATCACCACGCTCTCTCTGATGCTCGTGCTTGCGCCGAGATCGTCATTGCCGCTGCTGCTGTTGAGAATTGAGTCTAGAACATAATTGGATAAATTCTACCGAGCACTTCCATCAATAACTCTTGAGGACAAGTTGCAATTAGTTCGGCTCCCCTAGATTTATAATCCAAAGACCTCAATTGGTCAGCCATCAAGACACCAGTTACAGCTTCACCGTCAGGGATATTGACGTAGAAAGGATTTTTTCGCTTGGTATTGCTAATCGGACAAACCAAAATAAAACCCCGTTGCTGATTAAACTCGGTGTAGCTGACGACTAGTGCGGGACGCTTACCCATCTGTTCGTGTCCAGATTGCGGATCGAAATTCAGCCAGATAAAATCGCCACGGGCAGGAATGTAGTCTACCATTCCTCTGCACCACTAGGTCTACCCCAGTCAAGCTCTGGCTCTAGCTCCAGTTCCTGGCTGAGGAGTTCTGCCAGCGTGTATTTGGGCATTTTCTGGATTGGCTCGACGATGAATTGACCTTTTTCCAACCGACAATTAACTTCGTCATTGACACCTAGAGCCAATTCATCTGCGATATATTTAGGAATTCGGATAGCCAAAGAATTTCCCCAGCGACCAATTTGAGATTTCATGCTAGTCGATCGAGTTAAGATATTCAAAGTATATCATCGATCGAGAATAGCAAAATATTAGCATCTAGCTGGGTTCGATAGGATTGTTGCTATGGTGACATGAGATCGATTTTAGACTCGCACCTTAAAATCGAT
>JBBRVB010000162.1:0-8409 GCA_038247275.1 Chroococcales cyanobacterium | reverse complement strand
GCGATGTACACCTGCTTGGTGTCTATGGCCTAGTGGAACCACACCGATCCCTTCCCGAACTCGGAGGTGAAACGCTAGCACGGCGACGATAGTTGGGGGGTTGCCCCCTGTCAAAATAGCTCGATGCCAAGCTTAATTTTAACTAAAAAAACCACACTATATTATTTAGAGTGGTTTTTTTAGGTTTAGCCAGATTTGAAGACATAAAATATGTCATTGAGATATTTGACAGTTCATTGCAGTTGGTATAGATTGCCTCACTAAGGTAAGATGGATCGTTAATTAGCCCTATCTTAAGCTGAATATGAGTTATAGAATCGATCGTAACACTTATACTCAGACATATGGGCCAACTACAGGCGATCGAGTCCGACTGGCTGATACAGAATTATTCATCGAAATCGAGCGAGATTTTACTACTTATGGGGATGAGGTAAAATTTGGTGGTGGGAAGGTAATTCGGGATGGGATGGGACAGTCGCCGATTGCTAATGCAGATGGGGCGGTGGATCTGGTAATTACTAATGCGGTGATTCTGGATTGGTGGGGAATTGTTAAAGCAGATGTGGGGATTAAGGATGGGAAGATTTATAAGATAGGAAAGGCGGGGAATCCTTACATTCAGGATAATGTCGATATTATTATCGGCCCAGGCACAGAAATTATTGCTGGGGAGGGGTCAATTTTGACAGCAGGGGGGATCGATACCCACATCCATTTTATCTGCCCTCAACAGATCGAAGTCGCGATCGCATCGGGAATTACGACGATGATTGGTGGTGGTACGGGACCTGCCACTGGAACCAACGCCACTACCTGCACGCCTGGTCCTTGGAATATCAGTCGGATGCTTCAGGCTGCCGATGCTTTTCCTATGAATATCGGCTTTTCGGGTAAAGGCAATTGCAGTCAACCTGAAGGTCTCATTGAGCAGGTCGAAGCTGGCGTGATAAAGCTCAAACTTCATGAAGACTGGGGAACGAATCCTGCCACGATCGATACCTGTCTGAGCGTGGCCGAGGATTACGATATTCAGGTTGCCATTCATACCGATACACTCAATGAAGCTGGTTTTGTTGAAGATACGATCGCTGCCTTTAAAGGACGCACGATTCACACTTATCATACCGAAGGCGCGGGCGGCGGACACGCCCCCGATATCATTCGCGTCTGTGGCGAAGTAAATGTGCTCCCATCTTCCACCAACCCGACTCGTCCGTACACCTTAAATACTCTAGACGAACATTTGGATATGTTGATGGTTTGTCACCATCTCAGCCCCAGTATTCCCGAAGATGTTGCTTTTGCTGAGTCACGGATTCGGCGCGAAACGATCGCGGCGGAAGATATCCTGCACGATCTGGGTGCATTTAGCATGATTTCTTCAGACTCCCAAGCAATGGGGAGAATTGGCGAGACAATTATTCGGACATGGCAAACTGCTCATAAAATGAAGGTTCAACGGGGTGGGCTACCTGGAGATAGTCAACCTGCGGATAATTTGCGGGCAAAGCGTTATATTGCCAAATATACAATTAATCCGGCAATTACTCATGGTATCTCCAATTATGTGGGTTCGATCGAGTCTGGTAAAATCGCCGATTTATGTTTGTGGAAACCTGCCTTTTTTGGGGTCAAACCAGAGACAGTAATCAAAGGTGGGCTAATTGCCTGGGCACAGATGGGTGATGCGAATGCCAGTATTCCGACACCTCAACCAGTTCACATGCGCCCGATGTTTGGGAGTTATGGTGGTGCGAGGACTAATACTGCTTTTACATTTATTTCGCAGGTTGCATTAGAGCGAGATGTACCCCAGCAATTACAGCTACAAAAGCAGGCGTTAGCGGTATCGGGGATTCGTCAAGTTAGCAAACGCGATATGAAGTTAAATGATGCACTTCCTCGGATGGAAGTCAATCCTGAAACTTATGAGGTGAGAGCGGATGGGGAATTACTTACCTGTGAGCCTGCGACTGTTTTACCGATGGCGCAGCGTTATTTCTTGTTCTAGTCATCAATAGTTTCACCAAAGCGGTTTCTAACCACTCTTCGGATTTTGCATCACTAGCCCCTGTGTGGTGCAAGACATGCTCCTTCACTCTCCGCGCGTTGGCGTAGCCTCTCGGAACGAGATATGCATCCGCGATTTCAATCAATACCAGCGGTTAGAGCTGCAATTGAGAATAGCATTTAGCACATTAAAACCTATTACTATCGAGCGAGTTTAGCGATCGATCTTCTATTGTACAATATGGTTATTGGCAGTTTATGAGAGCGATCGGAGATTGAGGTAACTGGTTGAATTGTTTAACTAGCTTCTCCATTCAAATTACCGACGGCAACACCCCAGAAAAAATCTTTAATCGTTGAGGTATCGGTATTAACGTGTATTTTTCGACCCCAGGAATACATATCAAATTGGACTCTGCTTTGCTTATTTTTAGTTATTTTAGTTGGTGGCTCGATCGAGATATTACCTAAGATCGTCACCCAATGATTGGGAAAAACGCGATGAAATCGGGACATCAGAAAAGAATTATGACCCAGTAAGCCTTCGGAATTAATCAATCCAAACGCCACGCCACCAGACTTGATTGTTTCATCGGCTGCTTGGAGAGCGCGAAACTCACCTGATAAGATCGTTGGATGGGATTTGGTTTGGGAATATCCGAGTAATTCTTTTACCCAACCATTAATCTCCCAGGGTTTGGTGATGCCGCCGAGTTCGCGAATCAGTTTTGGGGCTTTGGGATGAACTGGGACGATCGTATTTGCACAATCGCGGAGGGTAGCTAGGAGCATCCAATCAGCTTGCGCCATTCTCAGATTGCCATAACTGCGGCACAATCTGCCGGCGACAGTAATTTTTTTGGTGTATCCGTCAAAACTGCCATGCTCATATAAATTCTGACAGATATCGATGTAGCGATCGGGTTGTTTGCGAATTAGTTCAAATACTACCGCAGCAGGGCCACAAAAGGGCTGTTCTCCTTGTTGAATCTGGTAAGGATTAATCAGCCTGTCGCGAATATCTACAATAATTTGGCGTTTGTCTAGATGATTCCAGACTCCAGTTTGCGGCGATCGAACAAATTTGGCAAGCCGTTCGTCGAGGCGAGGATCGATCGGTGCAGTTGTATTTAAGTCGCTTCGCATATAATTTGGGGTGGACGCGATCTCGGCGAGTAAGTACTCTTTTCTCATGTTACCCATATTAACTGGCAATTCTCGATCCAGTGCGGGATATTTTTGGTGTGTGGAGGATTAGTTTGATGAGTACTCGGATTGAAAATTGTTAATTTTCTCCAGATATCAGATCGATTGGCGACTGCGGGACAGCCGACGGTAAATCTATATCCAGCTATTGTTGGCGCAGGCTATCAGGTTGTCATCAATCTCGCATTAAATGATTCGCCGAATGCGCTGGCAGATGAAGGGGCGATCACACGTCAGCTAGGCTTAGAATATATTCAGATTCCGGTAGAGTGGAATGCCCCAGCAGTCGCGGATTTTCAGGCATTTCGGATTGCGATGGATACACATTTAAATGCCAAAATATTTGTCCATTGTGCTGCAAATAAGCGGGTATCAGCTTTTGTGTATCTCTACCGTGTTAGTCAGGGAGTAGATGAAATAATCGCCAGACAAGATTTAGCCAAAATCTGGATGCCAGATGCGATTTGGCAGACTTTTATCGATCGAGTGCGATCGAGTATGAGCGATGACTGCGGTAAGATCTGAAGGAGAATCACCAGTGAAAAGCCAATGACCGATCGATCCCAGCCAGTAACGCCAAATGATAAATCTGTAGTCGAAGCTTATTTAGCCGCCCAACAGGATAGTGCTGCTAACGCGGCACAGGATTTAGGTGTGGGATTGATTCCGGCGGCACCGGAGGGATTTCGATCGGGTTTTGTGGGGATTATCGGCAGACCGAATGTGGGTAAGTCTACGCTGATGAACCAACTGATCGGTCAAAAAATCGCGATCGTCTCTCCAGTCCCCCAGACGACTCGCAACCGTTTACAGGGCATCCTGACTACCGATGCGGCGCAAATGATCTTCGTGGACACGCCAGGAATTCACAAACCTCACCACAAACTGGGTGAAGTATTAGTTAAAAATGCTCAAAGTGCGATCGGGGCGGTCGATGTTGTCTTATTCGTCGTCGATGGGATGGAGATCGCTGGGGGTGGAGATCGGTTTATTGCCGAGTTGCTGCTGAATGTCAAAACGCCGATTATTTTGGGGATTAATAAAATCGATTTGCGAGCCGATCTGAGCCGCTCTCATTTAGACGCGATCGACGGTAGCTATCTCGAACTCGCTCAAGCTCATAACTGGCAGGTCGTTAACTTTTCTGCTGTTACGGAAACGGGGTTGGATCGACTGCAAGCTAGTCTCAGTGAAAATCTCGAACTCGGCCCTTATTATTATCCACCTGAATTAGTTACCGATCAGCCCGAACGGTTTATCATGGGCGAATTAATTCGCGAACAAATCATTCTGCTCACGCGGGAAGAATTACCTCACTCGGTAGCGGTGACGATCGATCGAGTTCAGGAAGATGCCAAGATTACCCGCGTGCTAGCAACTATCTATGTCGAACGCGACTCGCAAAAAGGAATCTTAATTGGTAAAGGTGGCCAAATGCTCAAGCAAATCGGTAGTAATGCCAGAGAGCAGATGCAAAAACTGATTGCTGGCAAAGTTTATCTCGAATTATTTGTCAAAGTTCAACCCAAGTGGCGACAATCTGGTTTGCGGCTAGCCGAACTCGGTTATCGGGTGGAGTAGCTGGGGCGGGGGGACTGGTAGCCTTCACAACAGCATAAAAAATTTTGATTTGCAACGTTAATTATGCTGAAATTGCGGTAGAGTTACCAATTAAGAGATGCCGCACGATGATTCGCGCAGAGTATCAGCATTGGCATCAAGATTCCTCTCACCCCTTAGCTCTAGATCATGGTATCAGCCCCCCGCCGGGACAGCATCGTCCCAATAGTCGAGCCTCAAGTCGATCCGTATACCTTAGCGCAGATGGGGATTGCGATGCTCATCGATCTGGCTCAACGGGGTGAAATCGATCCGTGGGATGTCAAAGTAATCGACGCGATCGATTTGCATCTGAGTCGGTTGCCGCTGCAAGCCGATGCCTCTTTGGCGCACAAGCAAGCCAACCTCTCTCAATCGGGACAAGCTTTTTTATGGGCGGCAATGCTCGTGCTCCTCAAAGCTCAAAGCTTAGAGCAAAGTCAATCCCCAGCCGAAAATTTTGACTTCATTGAAGAAGAGCTGGACTTTGAGATGATGACCACATCTGGCTTACCTCGCAATCTAGAGCGGCATATTCGTCGCCGACTCACTTCACCACCACCGCGCACACGTCCGGTGACGCTCGAAGATCTGATCGGACAGCTCCGCCAAATTGCTGATAAAATTGCCGAGCCAACTACTCGCCGCCGTCCGCTACGCGGTAAGGTAATGTCAGTCAAGCAAGCCACTCAATCGATCGTTGGACTGGCGCATGATGAAAATTTAACTGAAATGGCGGCACTTGTATCGGAATTTCTCGTCACTTACACTAGTGAAACCGATTTGTGGACGCTCGAAGAATTAGTAAATATCTGGTCCGATAAATTCCCGCCAGCACCCGGACAGCATCACGGCTCCAATCACGATCGAGTCGGGGTATTTTGGGCGTTATTGTTGTTATCGGCGCAATCAAAAGTCGAACTACATCAAACCGAATTTTATCAAACCCTGACGATTCGGCGGCTGTGTGAAGATGTCGATGCTAGCCAAATGAACTAGTTACTAGTGCTGGCTAGATCGGTGCCAATCGATCGATCGATCGATTAATATCTGTATAAACGAGCGATCGTACTGGTGTCGGTACCAATCGATCGCTGCTACAGTAGATGAAACAGGGATTTTAAGTACCCAAGATTTAATATGAAAGCAATGATTCTGGCTGCTGGGAAAGGCACGCGCGTGCGTCCCATCACTTACACGATTCCCAAGCCATTGATTCCAATTCTACATAAGCCAGTCATGGAGTTTTTGGTAGACTTGCTCAAGCAGCATGACTTTACCGAAATCATGGTCAATGTCAGCCATCTTGCGAAGGAAATTGAAAGCTATTTCCACGATGGTCAAAGATTTGGAGTCCAAATTGCCTATTCATTTGAGGGGAAAATTCGGGAAGATGGTGAGTTAGAAGGACAAGCACTCGGCTCGGCAGGCGGGATGCGACGGATTCAAGATTTTTATCCATTCTTTGATGATACGTTCGTAGTTTTATGTGGTGATGCGTTGATCGATCTGGATCTGACAGCAGCGGTGAAATGGCACCGAGAAAAAGGATCGCTGGCAACAATCGTCACTAAATCAGTACCACGCGATGAAGTCTCTAGTTATGGGGTGGTGGTGACTGATGAAAATGGTCGGGTTCAAGCTTTCCAAGAAAAGCCCACTGTTGATGAAGCTTTAAGTACGAATATTAACACCGGGATTTATATTTTTGAGCCAGAAGTATTAAACTATATTCCTTCTGGTCAAGAATATGACATTGGTGGAGATTTATTTCCAAAGTTAGTGGAAATGGGTGCGCCGTTTTATGCGATTTCGATGGATTTTCAGTGGGTAGATATTGGAAAAGTCCCGGACTATTGGCAAGCGATTCGCAGTGTGTTACTAGGTGAAGTTAAAAATGTGCCGATTCCTGGAACTGAAGTATTACCCGGAGTTTTCACTGGCATTAATGTTGCGGTTAATTGGGATAAAGTAGATATTACTGGCCCTGTGTATATTGGTGGGATGACCAAGATTGAAGATGGTGCCAAAATTACTGGCCCAGCGATGATCGGTCGCAATTGCCACATTTGCAGTGGCGCGCACATCAATAACAGTGTGATTTTTGAGTATTCTCGAATCGCTGATGTCGAGTTGACTGACAAGTTAGTATTCGGAAGATATTGTGTCGATAAAGATGGAGCGACGATCGACGTTCAAGCCGCTTCATTAGATTGGTTGATTACCGATACTCGTAAACCGATCGAGAATATTAAACACCCCGCAACGGTATTTGCTGGTTCCTTTAATGTTAACCATCTCGATCGTCATTAGCAGTTGATAGTTGACAGTTGACAGTTGACATTGAAAAGGTGCTTTACTTGGGCAAAGCCCAAGTAAAGCACCTTTTCAATGTGGTTGCTCAAATCCCCTGCGCTTTGGTGAATAAGGACACACGATCCAATCATTACTCAATCACTTGTAAATCAGCAAAATTGCAATTAGCTACTGCCGCTTGCCCATTATCTTGACACTGGAGATAATTTTGCCAAGCCGCTGGGGACACCCGATAACTACCCAACTGCTGGGCGATTAACTCACCTAAGTGCGGATCGGGGAAGAAACAGACAAACATCTTGGCACAACTTTGAGCAGTCAAATAACCTAGCTCGAACTCGCGATCGCATCTACCGGGACGAATCAGAGCTGGATCGAGCTGTTCGCGATGATTGGTCGTCAGGATAGTGATGCTCCCTTCGACCGCTCCTGCGCCATCTAGGGTATTGAGCAACGCACTAAAAGATAATTCACCCAAGGGTTTGCGACCAGAAAAGACACTATCGATATCTTCTAATGCGACGATCGAAGTGGCGGTAATTTCCGACCAGGCGCGGAGCAAGGCACTATCGTCCATATCGGTCAGGGACAGGGAAACAAGCTGCCGACCATAAAAACTAGCGATCGCCTGAATGAGCGAGCTTTTACCGGTACCTGGAGGGCCGTAGAGGAGATATCCCCGCCGCCAAGGGATACCCCGTTGCCGATAAAGATCCCGACTCTGGAGAAAGCGATCGAGATCTTTGAATAGTTCGGTTTCGGTAACGATATCGAGGGCTAAAGTTTCCCGCCGTCGCTTAGTTTGAGTCCGAACGATCGAAATCGTCCCACCAATCAGACGCACGATCAACGGGGCTTCAATATTGTAGTTTGTCTCAATTTTGGTGAGCCAGTCGAGCATCTGAGGTTGCCACCAGCGCAATGTCGCCAAGGTGATGAGCTGGGTATTCTGCAAATCGGTGACTTTGAAATCATGGCGATGAATGCCGATATACGCCCCCTGGTAGCCAATGCCAATCCATCCCGAACGCGGTTGTAATTTGGGTTTGAGCGTCGGTGACTCGATCGCGGGTGGCACCAATGGGGTAGAAGTATAGATAAGTTCGCTAAAGTCATAAACTTTGCCAGTACGCTCTATACTTTAAACGGTCATAATCTGAGCCTTATTGAAGGTCTGAAATCGCAGTGTGAGCAAGGATTTCAGTTCTAGATGATACTTGATCTGAGGTTGAGTGAGACAATCAGTGATCGCTGCTGAGAATTGATCGAAACTTT
>JBBRVB010000161.1:0-8413 GCA_038247275.1 Chroococcales cyanobacterium | reverse complement strand
GTTCCCTAATGGTTGAACCAATGACCGTGCCAGTACTACCTAAACTCGATGCCACCAAAATCACGATCGTCTTAAACGGTAAAGGTGGTGTCGGGAAGACAACAACGGCAGTAAACCTGGCGGCGATCTTTGCCGAACACCATCGCGTTCTTTTGGTCGATGCCGACCCGCAAGGCTCGGCAAGTTGGTGGGTAAGACAATCCGCCGGTCGAGATCTCGGCTTTGAGATGACAGTATTAACCGATTTTACCGGTGTTAACCGCCAGCAATGGTCGGATTATGATATTGTCGTTGTCGATATGCCTCCGGCACTAGATTCGATCGCGTTGGCAGCGATTATGCCGATTGCTGATTACTTAGTGCTACCAACTCCCCCCGCACCAATGGATCTAGCCGCATTGATTCGCACAGTGCGACAAGTGGTAATCCCGTCCCAGATTACGCACCGCGTCTTACTGACCAAAGTCAATGCTCGCGGCTTGAGAGAAGCTCAAGAAGCCCAACAAACCCTGTTGCAGTGTCAAATTCCGGTTTATTATACAGTAATTCGGAATTTGAAAATTCACGAACGAGCGGCGATGGCGGGTTTACCCATCAGTCAGTACAAAAGTCAAGCCGCCGCACCAGCAGCGGCAGATTATCGCTGCGTAGTCAATGAAATCTGGAAAGATTGGAGCTAAATATGCCGATTAGAAAAAAACGCCCGTCAGCATCTGATGTGTTGCGCCAAGAAATGCAGCAACCATTGGTCATTTCCGCCCGGAATTCAACTTCCGAGCCAAGTCCCACTTCTACTACAAATAATAATATGACACCTACTCATGACGACGCAGCAGCAGCTCAACTCAAAAAGGCGCAAGAGAGTGAAGCCAAACTTCAGCAACAAATCGAAGATCTCAACTCCAAATTGAAAGCCCAAGCTGATACGATCGTCAAATTGGCAGAGCAATCACAGGCTCCAGCCAAAGGCAAAAGCGCAGCACTAGTCAAAAAGGATACGAGCCGATCGAATTCTTCGATTACGGCTCGCCCCACCGAGTCCCGTGAGGAAACCGCCCGCCGTCGCGCCAACACTGATATTGGTTGGTTGGACTAAGAGTACACAGAAATTGGGATCGTCAGCATCGCGACTCGTTCGTGTCTGCGCGTGGCTTGAGCCGACACTCAACTCGGAGCTGCCCTCGGCTCTAGGCTTGGCAGTAGAGCTGGTAGTTTATAAAAAAGGATATGGTTAATGGCTAAAGATCGCAGTTCTCGTCAGGCTGTCGGCACGATCGAAACTGATGGATTTCCGCCGGTATTGGCTGCGGCTGATGCCATGCTCAAAGCTGGCAATGTCACACTGGTTTACTACGGTTTGGCAGAGCGTGCCGAGTTTATTATTGCCGTGCGTGGGACTGTCTCTGCCGTCGAACAAGCGGTGGCGGCTGGAGTACTCGCGGGTGAAGCGACCAAACGGGGTACGGTCATCAGTCACTACATTATCGCCAATCCACCCGAAAATGTCGATAGTATCATGCCGATTCATTATACGGAAGCCTCAAGGGAGTTTTGGGTGTAAGTTAGTTGACAGTTGACAGTTGACAGTTGACAGCGAAAAGTGCATGGAACAGAAGTTTCCCCGCTTGGATTGGTTGCATGGTCGGGGAACCCTTTACCCTTGCCAACTCCGCAAGTAGAGCACCTTTTCAAGACAGTTGACAGCTTGCCGTAGCGTCTGAAGTAAAGAGCATTGCTCAGAGTTGAAGCCGATCGGATTTTGACTGACGATCGAACGTTTATTAATATTTATGGAGTATATTGTACATGGCTGATTCTATGAGTTCTCAACAAGCAGTTGGCTCGATCGAGACCAAAGGTTTTCCCGCTGTTTTAGCTGCTGCTGATGCGATGCTCAAAGCTGGACGCGTCACACTAGTTGGTTATCTTAGGGCTGGTTCCGCCCGATTTACTGTCAACGTGCGGGGTGATGTCTCCGAGGTCAAACAAGCAATGGCGGCGGGTGTCGATGTCGTCGAAAAAGTCTATGGTGGTACGTTAGAGTCTTGGGTCATTATCCCCCGTCCTCATCCCAATGTTGAGCGAATTCTACCAATTGGTTATACTGAAGAAGTCGAAGAATTTCGCGCTCAAGTTGAAGGTCGAGTTAATTAGTATTTAGCGATTACCTCTCGGCGCGGCTTTGCCAACGAGTTTGGTGTTGTCGATTCTAAGATCGATCGAGATTTTAGTAGTAGGGTGGGCACTGCCCACCAGATAGCTTACTACTTACCACCCAATCGCACCAATATTCAGATTGTGATAAGTTTCCACCAAACTTAAATGGTGGACAGTGCCCACCCTACTAGCTGTCAACTCTCAACTGTCAACTGTCAACCGATCTGGGGAACCTTTACAGCCAGCGATGTCGAATATTCATGCTGAAAGTGCCATTGGGTTGATTTCGACACGTAGCTTTCCGGCTATGGTGGGAACGGCAGATATGATGATCAAGTCTGCCGCCGTCACCTTGGTGGGCTATGAAAAGATTGGCGGTGGTTATTGTACGGCAGTGATTCGCGGTCGGTATCCCGATGTCAAATTGGCAGTTGCCGCAGGTGCGGAAGTCGCCGCGCAGATGGATGAATTGATCTATCAAACAGTTATTTCTCGACCATTTCCCAATCTCGATGTCGTCCTGCCAATTAGTGACCGGATGCTAGCACAGATTGTCGGAAAAAGCAAGCTCAGGAATCTCGCGATCGGGTTACTCGAAACTCGCGGTTTCCCAGCGATGGTGGGAGCGATGGATGAAATGCTTAAGACGGCGGATATCCATGTATCTGGCTATGAAAAAACTGGCTCTGGCTTTTGTACGGCAATCATTCGCGGTACGGTTTCCAATGTGACAATTGCTTTAGATGTCGGGATGTCCGCCGCCGAGCGCATCGGTGAATTGCGATCGGTCATGGTAATTCCGCGACCATTGGAAGACTTGGAGCGGACGATTCCCACTGCTAGTTATTGGCTCGAAGTACCGCTAGAGATCCCCGAACAACAACCTTTAGCAATACCACTGAGACTCCCAGAAACTGTAAGTGTGCCGCTGGTGGAAGTAGAAGTCGTGGAAGTCGAATCAGCACAAGTCACCGCACAATTGAAATCGATCGAAGAATTGAAATCGTCAGACGATAGTTAGAGGATTGGTGAAGGCTGCCTATTAACCAAAGCGCAGGGAATTTAAGCCCCTACCTAAAAACTTCGCTGTCAACTGTCAACTGTCAACTGTTAATGTCTACAGATCGTTTCGGCCAGACAAACGAGAAAGTAGTGCCTGCACCTAAATTGGACTCTAACTGAATAGTGCCGCCTTCGGCTTCAATAATTTTTTTGACGATCGCCAGACCAATTCCTGTGCTGTCCAATCGATTTTGGGGGTTGACTGCTTTGAAGATTTCAAATACTCGATCGTGTTGCGCTGGGTCTATTCCTGGCCCATCATCGGCGATGGTAAATTCATAACAATCGGTACCTTCTTGGCAAGAAATCTGGATCGAGCCGTCGATCCGGTCGTGATGTTTGATGCCATTACCAATCAAATTGGTAAAGACTTGGGACAAAAATAACCGCTTGGTGTAGAGCCTGGGTAAGTTGGACGCGATCGTAATTTTAAATGTTGACGGCGGGGCAATCGAATCGAGCGTTTCAGCTAGTAGTTCGGCGATTTCGACTAGCTCGATCTCCTCGTCACTCCTGCCGATCCGGGCAAAGTCTAGCAGTCCATCGATCGTGGCTTCCATCCGCTGGATGCGGTTGCGGAGCAGCAGCATGTGTTCTTGAATCTGGGCTGAAAATACGCCTTCGAGATCGTCTTCGATCCACTGGGAGAGATTGGAAATCGCCCGCAAGGGTGCTTTGAGATCGTGGGAGACAACGTAGACAAAGGAATCCAACTCTTGGTTGCGATCGTGCAGTACCGCCGCAGCTCGATCGAGTTCTTGGGTATGCTGTTCGAGGATGGCTTGGGCTTGGACGCGATCGGTGATGTCGTGGGCTTCGGCGACGAGCGTCGTCACTCGATCCTGGTTGTCAAAGACGGGTTTGAGGGAAAAGTCGGTGATAGTGACACCGCCACGGGGATTGGGAAATTCGACCTCATAGCGAATAAATTCGCCGCTGGCGGCAGTGGCGATCGCTGCCCTAAGTTGCTGCTGGAGTTGCTCTGTATGCCACCAGGGAGTATCCCAAAACCATCTGCCGATGATTTCGGACTTTTGAGTGGCGATCGAATCTAGGGCAGCTTGATTGACATCTAGCAAGACCCCCTCTAAACTGACGATCCCCAGTAACTCGAATGTCTGCTCGAAAATCGCACTAAACTTACTTTCGCTCGATCTCAGTGCGGCTTCTGCCTGTTGGCGTTCGAGTTCTTCGTGCTTGCGATCGGTGACTTCTTGGACTACTGTATTTACACCGATCGTCCGACCTGCGGCATCGATTTGGGGGTAATAACTAGTAATCCACGTCCGCAATACGCCAGGCTGCTCGGGAGTGGTGCCACTCACCTCCAGATCGAGAATTGGCTCCCCCGTCGCAATGACTTGCCGATAGATTGGTTCTACATCATCAGCCAAGTCTGGTAAGAGTTCGCGCAGCGAATGCCCGATGTGTGCTGCCACCGACGCACCATTCATCTGAGCCAACCGCTCGTTCATCCGCACGTATCTAAGATCGGTATCGACCAAGCACAGTCCGATCGGAGCCGCTCGATAAATAGCTTCAATCTCATCTAATTGCTGCCGAATCGTGGCTTCGGCTTGCTGAAGCTGGACTTCTTTACGTTTGCGATCGGTGATTTCTTGCACCATCGCATTCACCCCGATGACGCGATCTTCGGCATCTTTTTGAGGGTGGTAAGAGACTAGCCAGTGTCTCAATTCGTCAGGTTGACCGGGATTTGTCCCACCCAACTCTAGATTGAGAATCGGTTCGCCCGACTCAATCACTTGTCGATAGAGTAGCTCGATCCGATCGGCTGAGGCTGAAAAAAGCTCTCTGGGAGTACGCCCGATATGCTCGGAGACAGGTAAGCCATTAATCTGGGCTAAATGCTCGTTGAGACGAACGAATTTGAGATCGGTATCGACAAAGCACAGTCCGACTGGAGCCGATCGATAGATCGATTCGATTTCGCTCAGTTGTTGTCTGACGACGGCTTGAGCTGCCTGCGTCTGCTCCGCTGCAACTTTCAATGCTTGCTCCGATCGCGTTTGCTCGATCAGTGCCCAAATCTGAGCGACGACGGCTTGCATCAAGTCGATTTCATCATCGCGCCAGTGTCGCGCCGCTTGAGTACTAACATTTAGGGTCGCCACCCACCGCTCCTCAAAGATACAGGGAGCCTTGGCGACTGCACCCATCCCCAACTGCTGATAGGTATGGAGATAAGGTGCCATCAGCGGCTCGGCACTGACATCGGCAATGACGACTGATTCGCCGGCAAACAGCGTAACTTGCAGCTCTGGTGGCAGAAAATCTTTGAGTGCATACACCCCAGCATAACTAGCCAACCCCTCCCGATACCAGTCTATATCGATCGTCGTGAGCCGCTGTTGCCAATCGACTTTGCACCATATTACCCGATCGACATCCAGATATTCGCCCAGACTCCGGGCCGTCTCCCATTGCATTTGTTCGGGATCGACCAATTGCCGCAGTCGGCGCGTCAGTTGTTGGAGAAATTGGTCGTTGAGTTGAGCTTGTTTCCGCACGGTGATATCCATCATCGTCCCCAACATTTGGTAAGATCCCGCCTCACTGCAATAAGATCTTCCTTGGGTTAGTAGCCAATGGATCGTCCCATTTGGGTGGATCGTCCGGTACTCTTGAGCAAATTCACCACAATCGCCCATCGCCAGATCCGCCGCAGCCGCTACTCGCTGCCGATCTTCGGGATGGATCGCCTCCAGATATCTCGCATAAGTCACTACCGCATCGGGTAAGAGTCCAAACAGCTCCTTGCACCGATCGTCCCAAGTCAACACCTGCGACTGGACATCATATTCCCAAATTCCCTGCTTTGCCCCCAACAGGGCGAGTTTGAGCCGTTCCCGGCTCGATCGCATTCGATCGGACGATCGAATGCGATCGTAATCCACTCGATTTAGCATACCAGCATTTTGCCAAATCAATCCCAGCCAGATGACTGCCATCGACAGCCCCATCAACGACAATGCAAAACTTGGTTCGTACCAATTTGCCCGCAGACCTTGCAAAATCAGCCAACCGAGCACCACAGGTAACCCAATCGCCATCGGTATCAATCGCCGCGCGACCACGCTACCGAGCAGATTGCTAGTCACCGATCGCATCAAGCCGCGATCGCTAGTCAGTGCCAATATCCCCCCACCCAAGATCCCAAAACAGATCGCTGTATGTAATGCCATCGAGGTCGTCAGGAGGCTGAATTTGTAGAACATTCGCACCTGATAGGCATAACCAACCACCGACTGGAGGGCGATCGCCATTACGCCGATCGTCAGCCCTTGAGCGATCGCGATCGGATCTACGCTGGGGCCGATTGCCGACCTACTTGAGGACGGATGCGATTTTCCTGGGGAGAGGCTCCGCCAACGATTCATCAGCCAGAGTGCCGTCCCCAGTAAGCAAAAGTTGACTGCGGTATCGATGCCCATCCGACCAGGTTCGATTGTTGCTGGCGAATCTGGGTCGGCAAATAGCAGTTCGTCGATCCCCAGATTCCACCCAAAAATGTCTTGACAAATAGTAACAAATGCGATAGGAATTACAGCTATTGCACTCCAACTAGCAATCTGCATCGTCCGGTCACTCTGCTGGTGGCGAGTTTGGAGCAGCAGTGAAATTCCCGCGCAGATGAAACACATAGCGGTGTTGGCTTTCATTGATGCCCATTCCGGGCTGAGACTCTTGAGCACCGGCAAATCTAGTTGCCAACCAATTAAAACTAGGCACCCGATCGCGATAACGATCCCAGCAGCAATCTGCGCCACTTGTCTGGTATCGACGATCGCCACAGACTGTGTATTTGAGCGGGTAGATAAGTACGATCGCTGCATATTCAACTTAGGAGATAATTTTACTGTGACTGGCTCGATTAGATCGAGTGGATACCACTAGGCTGCGATCTGAGAGTCTAAGGAAATTCCCCATCGGAGCGGCTGCGCTAACTGGAAAGAATAGCGACAGCAGAAGTACACCCACAAGTGCGATCGCATTACTTGTCACAATTTTTCAACATAGCGGCTCTAATATTACCGCTCGAAGAGGGTTCGTAGAGGTCGCTGTCAACTGTCAACTGTCAAGTGAGTGAAGGTTTGAAACTAATTCGATCTGCGTGGAATATTCAACTCCCATGAAGTTGATGAGCGTGTCCAATGTAGAAATAACTATCGATCGACTCTTGACTTAAGACTACATTTACTCTATCAGAAACCAATCGTTTTTTCTAGCACATCGCGATCGGCTTTCAGGCAGCCGCTCATCAGCAAGTCTAATCGATCGAAATTTGATGTCGATCCTCACAAAGTCCTCAGATTTGTAGATTAAGATACTTTTCTAATGGTTGAGTTAACAACTTAGCCATCGAAGTTCGCTTGGGCAGTTACGATTGTTACCCATTAGCTCAGTCACAGAAAAGACATCAAATATTGACATCAATCGCGATCGTTCGCAGGAAGCCAAATCATGATGGAAAGTCCTAATTTTCGCACAGAAATGAGTGAATCACTAGTCCGAACGACCCAAGCAGCTCTAGCGGAGATTTTCCAAAAAAGTGTCTCCCATCATCCCGAGCCGGGCGTTCGCCCCACGCGGCTCAAATCTTTACCCCGAGCGGTCAAGCACAATCGCGATCGCTGGTTAGTTGCTGCCCATCTCCTCACGAGCGAGCCGCCCAAAACTGCGGTACCAGTGGGTACCCAGCAATGGCTATTATCAGGCAATCCCCGCTTGGCTAAATTGGTGACAGCAGCCATCGGCAATCGCTGGATCGAGCATGTTGAAGAATTGGAGCAACTCACGCCCATCGCTGACGAGCCGCTGTTTCAATCCCATTGGCAAATGGTTAAACTAGCGAACAAGCAGGCTCTAGCGCAATCGCTCAAGCGATCGCAAGGGATCGAGATCGATGTCAATTCCCGCTTCGATCTGCACCTACAACCGATCGGCGCACACCATCGCCAATTATTAAATATCCTGCATATTATCAATTTAGTCGATCGGCTCAAGCAATCTCCAGACAGTAGTATGTGCCCGCAGACCTTTATCTTTGGTGAGCTAATACCATCATCAGCTTTAGAGCCAACTACGGCTGTTGATGAGGAGCTAAATCGATCGATTATTGAGTTAATTCGATCCCTGGCGAACATCATCGCCGCAGATCGCGATCTCTGCC
>JBBRVB010000160.1:0-8435 GCA_038247275.1 Chroococcales cyanobacterium | reverse complement strand
GGGGATAAGTTACCCAGAGATTCTGAACGCTTAGTAATTTCATGGGCTAGGGAATAGGGAATAGGGACTAGGGAATAGGGAATAGGGAATAGGGACTAGGGGAGACTTCATTCATTACCCATTACCCATTACCCATCACCCATCACCCATCACCCATTACCCATCACCCATTACCCATTACCCCACCCCGCTCAAATCTACGCATCAGATAAGCAGCGGCAAAGTCGCCATTGGGATGTTTGGCGAGGATCTCGGCGAGATCGAATACTCGCTGGGCCATTTCTACACCGACTTTATCGATGACAGCTTGACGTTCGAGTTCGTGGAGATGATTGGCACGCACTTGAGCTTGCCAAGCACTAGAAAAAATCTGGGCGATATTTTTATCGAGCTGCAATTGTTCGAGGACTTCCCATTCACCACGATCGCACCACACACCACCACACGCGAGACAATGTTCGAGATAAAATGGCTGCTTGAGCGCGACTTTACCTCTAGCCATCATTGGACCACATTCTGGACAGGGTGCTGCTTTGGTATCTAGGGGGCTGGGAGTATATGGCAGGTGATAATGTTGAGCCAAGACATCGCGGTTGGGCGGTATGAAGGGGTGTGCGGATCGCCAAGTTTGATAGTTATGTCCGGGAATCCATTCACCCGCACACTCTGGACAATGTTTGGTGAGCAACATGTCACTAAGAATTCCATTGACTAGCTCAGATCGACATTTAGGGCACTGCATTGTTAATTCAGTTGACAGTTGACAGTTGATAGTTGACAGTTGACAGTTGACAGCGAGATCTGTGCTGACTGAAGTTCCCTCTAAACTGAGCTAGGCGAGATTCGGATGAATGCGGAGCGGATAAAATCATCGATCGAGATCGAACGATCGGTCATTCAAGACGGCTTGGCAATATTGAAGCAATAGATTGAGTTTATCCTGATAGGCTTGACGGCGTTGTGAACTGGTGGCGGGGCTACGAGCGGTAGCCATGAGCATGACATCGATCGATAATAGCCGCAGTAGCCGATGGCTTTCGGTTACATAAGATCGCATTTTACCAGCGATAGGATCGGGTAGCTCATCGAGATTCTGGGTGATGATTTTGGATTCATATAACTCGATCGCTTTACCCAGACTTACTTTTAGGTCGGAGGTAGAGTCAGCCGGCAAGTTGGTAAGCAGGCTAAATAATTGTTGCCAGCTTAAAATCTGTTCTGTTGGCAACATAAATAACTTAGTTAGAATAGAATGTTATGTAAACAATTTTACACTTGAGATTGCCCGTCGGACGCTACATTCCAAGCTGTTCCAACCCAATCGATCTGAGACTACTTTTAGATCCACAGAGTTGTAGTTGGCTAGCTCTAAATCATTGGTCTACGATCTCCTTTTCTGCGGGACGCTACGGGAATGGAGCGATTACGCCAACGCCAGTAGCCCAAGTAGCTGCTGCCCTGAAGCACTGAGTACATCCTCAAAGTCTGACCCCACTGCACTTAGCTCCATACCAGCGGGCAGATTTGATGTATTTACCACCCCTCAACTTACCAGAGTGGCTGGCGAGTCAGCACCTGAGTGTTCGCATTAGCTCTAGTCCAGTTAGTTGGTATTCCCTTTATTCTTCCCCCTTGAGCCATGACTACTCCTACCTCTATTTCTGTTGAAGATCTCAGTGCTAATGCGATCGCGATTGTGCCCCCAGTGATAACTTATAGCTGTGATATTCCCGAATGGTTGCAACAGTGTCTAGTTGGCGACCCCAGTTCTGACACCCTAGCCGTCGATCCTCTTCCAGAGACAAACCGCGATCGACAGTTGATCGCCAACGCTTTTCAATTTGCTTATGAATTACATGGCGAACAAAAGCGCAAATCGGGAGAACCGTATATTTGTCATCCGATCGCTGTGGCGGGATTGTTGCGCGATTTAGGTGGCGGGGCGGCAATGATTGCAGCGGGATTTTTGCATGATGTCGTTGAAGATACGGAGATCGAGATTCAGGAGATCGAAACGCGATTTGGTCAGGAAACAGCCAATTTAGTCGAAGGGGTAACGAAGCTCTCAAAATTTGAATTTTCGAGTAAGAAAGAGCAGCAAGCTGAAAACTTTCGGCGGATGTTTATTGCGATGGCTCAAGATATTCGGGTGATTGTGGTGAAGTTAGCAGACAGACTACACAACATGCGAACGCTCGATCATTTGCGCCTGGAGCGACAGCAAGCAATCTCCCAAGAAACCCGCGATATTTTTGCACCTTTGGCCGACAGGTTAGGCTTAGGACGAATTAAGTGGGAACTAGAAGATCTTTCATTTAAATACATCGAGGCTGAAGATTATCGCCGCATCCAAGATTTGGTTGCCGAGAAGCGAACTGCCAGAGAGGGACGGATCGCCAACGTTACGGAGATGATCCGCCATCGACTCGATCGAGCCAAGATTAAATATATCGATATTAGTGGTAGACCCAAACATTTGTACAGTATCTATCAAAAGATGCGGTATCAGAAAAAAGAATTTAGCGAAATTTACGATCTCACAGCAATCAGAATTATTGTCGAATCAAATCATGAGTGTTATCTAGCTTTAGCCGAAATTCATGATATATTCAAGCCCATTCCTGGCAGATTCAAAGACTATATCGGGTTGCCCAAAAATAATCGCTATCAATCCTTACATACTACTGTCGTCGGCTTCACGGGCACGCCGTTAGAAGTCCAAATTCGGACTTTGGAAATGCACAATGTGGCTGAATTTGGAATTGCTGCTCACTGGAAATACAAGGAAAATTCTAAAACAGATAAATCAGACGCTGAAAATCCCGAAGCTAGTAAACCGACACCGACTAGACGCACGGAAGTAGATGAAAAATTTTCCTGGTTGCGACAACTATTGGAATGGCAAAACGATGTTAAAGATGCGATCGAATTTGACGATCATCTCAAAGATCATCTAATCGAACGCGACGTGTATGTGTTCACCCCCAAAGGTGAAGTCGTCTCCCTCCGCCAAGGTTCCACCGCTGTCGATTTTGCCTACCGGATTCATACCGAAGTCGGTAACCACTGTGCGGGTGCTAAAGTCAACGATCGGATCGTCCCGCTCTCGCGGACACTGCTAAATGGGGATATTGTTGAAATTATCACGCGGGAAAATAGTCGTCCCAGTCTCGACTGGCTCAACTTTGTCGTCAGTCCCGGCGCGCGCAATCGGATTACTCAATGGTACAAACGATCGCATCGCGATGAAAATGTCGCCAGAGGACGTGAATTGCTCGAACGGGAACTCGGCAAAAATGGGCTAGAAGCCCTCTTAAAATCCGAACCGATGCTGACAGTCGCTCAACGGTGTAACTACATCACTGTTGAGGATTTGCTCGCCGGTTTAGGCTATGGTGAGATTACCCAAAAGACGGTAGTCAACCGGCTGCGCGAGACGATCAAAGATCGGGAAACTCCTACGGTAGAACTACCCCCAACCATCGCCCCCAAACAAACAACGCCTCCAAGTAGTAACTTTCCCATCTTGGGCATTGAGGGATTATTGCATTATATTGCCGGTTGTTGTAGTCCGATTCCGGGCGAACCAATCATTGGAATCGTGACGCGCAATAGTGGGATTTCGATTCACCGCCAAGGCTGTGTCAATGTCGAACAAATGGATGGTAATCGATTGTTACCCGTGAGCTGGAATACCCAAATTGCCAAAGAGAAGCCCCGCACCTATCCAGTTAGCGTACAATTGGAAGTACTCGATCGAGTGGGCGTACTCAAAGATGTATTGTCTCGCTTGATGGATAATAAAATTAATGTTCGATCGGCTAATGTGATTACCCATTATGCTCGACCAGCCATCATCGATCTCTCGATCGAAGTTAGCGACAAAGCCCAGCTAGAACGTTGCTTTTCCCAAATCAAGCAGATGAGTGATGTGCTAAATATTCGGCGGGTCACCCAATCTGAAAGCTAGTGACACCAAGGTTTTGACCCAGTTCTTGGGTCAAACGCACCAAACGGTTTAAATTGATACTTTATTGTAGCGAGTAATGTGAAATGATTTTAGATGAAACTATGCAAAATGCGATCGCTGGCGGACTGGCGATCGCTATTTCAATCGGTGCAATGTTAATGATGTTTAGTAATGTGTGGACTACTAAAAAGTAGGGTTTGAGTGGAAATTGCCGATCGTTAACTTCACCTCGGCAGTTATGCTCTAGTTGTGACGATCGTGTGCAGTTACGTCAAAAGATTGAGTGTGATGTTCGACCTGACTATTTCCATCCAGTTGGACAAATTCTGGGCGGGGAGAAATCGTACCGATCGCTTCGAGGTCGCGCAGGATATAATTGAGCTGGTTGGCGATCGAACCGATCGAGATTGGTGATTGACTCTCAAGCTGACGGCTAGCTTGCAAGAAATGTAACCGCATCTGCCAGGTAGAGTGGTTGGGATGCTTGCTGAGATATTCTAATACTGCTTGACGGCTAATCATCTTTAGATTACTCACTGTGGCTATTACTATTATCTCCCGATCGTAAACAAATGTGTAGCGATCTTAATAATTTCGTCGCTATTCTAATAATTTAATCGATAACCGATCCGTCGCACAGTCTCGATCCAATTGGCATTGCCGAGCTTTTTGCGAAGTGTGAGGACGTGGGTATCGATGGTGCGTGGATTATCAATATCGACATCCCAGGCGCGTTTGAGGAGTTCATGGCGATGAACTGGTCGCCCATTGGCTTGGGCGAGGACGATGAGGAGACTAAATTCCTGGGGACTGAGATCGATTCTGGTTTCTGATGAGATCGGGTGGCTAGTTACCAACTTACTCTGAGTGGCTGACTCGGCAAGAGTAGAGAGATTTTGTAGATACACACACCGCCGTACCAAATCGATGCGGAGATCTCCATAGGTGAGATCGAATTGGACGGCGTTCGCAAGGCGATTGCGACGCAACAGAGCTGTCACTCGTGCCAAAAATTCTGGCATCCCAAACGGTTTTTTGAGATAATCATCGACACCAGTCTCCAGCGCGGTTACCAAATCGATCTCGCGGATTCGCGCCGATAGCATCAACATTAGTGAGTTACCTTGGGGATACAACCACTGACAAAACTCGATGCCTTCGCCATCTGGTAAATCTGAATCGACGATTGCCAGTGTCGGTAAATCGATCTCACAATATTGATAAGCTTGTGCTAAAGTACCCGATTGTTGCACGGGGTAACCAGCTTGCTGAAGATGCCAAGCTAGGAGCGACCTTAAGTTATGATTGCCTTCAATAACGTGAATCTGCACACTTTTTTGAGAATACAACTACCAACTTTTACTTACAATCGAACACTCGACCGTCTCGACAATTTCGAGCTAAAGTGCGATTGCCCAAATCAGTTACAGCAAATCGTAGCCCCACTAAACTTGTCGATAATGATGGCTGAATTTGGAACATTTAGCGATCGCCAGATGTCTAAATAGTAGCAAGTAGTCTGCGCCAGATCGGTCGCTGGGTACTTTCCACACTGCCACCAGCCACAATTTAGAGTACAGTAGAGTTATGCCCAGTCAAGCATTTTTGATACATCCTATTTAATACGTCTGAGGATTTAGCTAGCCATGCTGCAAACTATAGAAACGATCGGGCACTACCAAAAGATTACTGATGCATTAGTCGAGATGTGGCATCGAGGCTATCGCTTCGATGATTTACGACTGTATCTTGATGGTTATTTGGCAGCATTGCGTAGCACTAATGCTCTAGAAACTTATCAAATCAATCGACTAGAAGAAGAAGCGATGCGTTATGTTTACGATCCTTCTAACTTTGAATTACCAGAGCCTCAGAGGGAAACAGATTATTATTAATAATCTCGCAATCTAGCGATCGATAACTCTCAACTAATTTAACAAATAATAGCGGCTTAAATCCCCGACTTAAAAGGTGGGTTGTTTTCAGGTTGGGATTTGACTCCTACCCTGAAAACTCAATTATTGATTAATCTAACTGGCTAAAGCAACTTCAACTAACTGTTGTAATTCACCTTTTTGATACATTTCGGTCAACACATCCGAGCCACCAACAAATTCACCATTGATATAGACTTGGGGAATCGTCGGCCAATTCGAGTATTCTTTGATGCCTTGACGGATATCTTGGTCGGCAAGTACATCCATGGTTTCATAAGGCACGCCAAGAATATTTAAGATCTGGACGACTTGGTTGGAAAAGCCACATTGGGGCATCAACTTGTCGCCCTTCATGAAGACCATGATTTTGTTATCTGAGAGTAGTTTATCGATCTTTGCTGTAGTTGGGGTCGTCATCAGAGGCTCCAGAATAGGTGATTTGAGAGCGGAGTTAAGAGCAGATTGTGACAGATCGACCAATGGCGATCCTAGTTTTCGGCTTGCCAGGTGGCAGGGGTATAAGTCTTGAGTGCCAGGGCATGAATTGCCCCGCTAGCCATCGCTTCGCGCACGGTACCATAAACCAACTGGTGTTGCTGGATTCGGGACTTACCTTCAAATTGGGCGGATACGACCACAGCTTGATAATGATCGCCACCACCAGTAAGATCGGTGATTTGGACGATGGCTTCGGGCAGACCTGCTTCGATGGAGGCTTTGACTTGACTGGGAGAAATCGCGCTCATGCTAAAAGTCGGTGAGATGTATTGATTATAACTGAATCGATCGCGCTGTAATTTAGGCGTTGACTAACTCTGCCAGCTTTACCCACCGGAATTGACGATCGCCACCGAGTTCGATGACGATCTTGACGCGAGAATCGATCGTCGGAAACTTGGCTAAATAGGCCAATTCCTGATTGGATAGTACTTGCCCGTCGATCAACCACAACACTAAACCTTTGGCAGTAGGTGGGATCGTCGCTAGATAGGTATCGAGCATCGGGGGAATAAAGTAGGTCCGAATATCTTTTTTGCCGACATGGGCGGGACGAACGCCGTGGATTCCAGTCAGGTAGGCACTCAAATCGCCTAGTCCTCTGGCAGATAGGGACATATTTTCATATCCAGTCGCCCGCAGTCGGCGTTGATATCTTCCCTCAAAACCCCCTTCTAAAGGAGCATATACGGCCAATGCTCCCGATTGTTCTAAATCGCGGATAAATGGCTTACCAGTCGTAATTAAGGGCATCTCGACATCCTGCTAACTGTGATTCAATTTTTGGAAGTCGCCAATCCCGATCGAGCAACATTAGCTAACTGCGGGCTGAGAGATCGATCGCGGCAGTATTGGGATAGAGTTCGATTGTGGGCGACGATCGACCAAAATATTGGCAATTTCTTCATCCATAATTATGCCATAAATTGGCGATCGGTAGTGCTAAATTTATTCGAGGATATTGATGCCATCATAGATTAGTGCCAAGAGTTCGCCGCGATCGTTAAATTCGATCGCCGCTGGTTTGGGAGTCAAAATCGTAATATTTTCAAATGCCCAGCAGTAGCCACAGGAACGAGCCAAATCGACCAAGAGTTGGATTTGGGGAATATCGATGCCAATTTGGTGAAAGTAATCAAAATAACTCAGATAAGCGATCCGATAATCTTGAACTGTAGCGGGTAGTGATGACGGATCGAGTTGGGGGTGACTTTTTTGGATTTCGCAAATCGAAACATAATTGAGAAAGTCGCCAAGTGGGTCGAAAGCCATACTATGCTGTGCGCCGACGATCTGAGCGCGCGGATTGGCATAGGCTTTGACTACATCGATAAATTCTGGCTCAATCTGGCGATCGATCTCCCGATCGCAGCCATCACAAATTTGGTGTAATATTTTACTACCGACATCGACCAGATCTGGCCGATCGAGCAAAATTTTCATCGCTGTCAGCGGGTTTTCCGTCCACAGCACTCGCGCTCGTTTTAGTCCAGCATATAGATAACAAGCATTAATCGCATTTTCAGCACGTTCGCGGTCGGTCGTGCGATCGGTCAAAATCATCTCCCACTTTTCCCTACTTTGAGGGATATAGTCTACTTCTAATTTAACTAGTTTGCGACGATCCATTGAAACCTGTACTAATTGTGGAGATGAAAACTCATTTTTTACCGATCTAACTATCGTATCAATAGAGAATGACATATTAATTCTAGTTGAAAGTGGTGGTAATTTAATCGATCGAGTGACATCGAGCCAACTCGATAGCAGGGCGTAAATTAGTTACGGAGATGCTGCTATGGTTAGTTCAAATTAAATTGTGCTGCTAGATTTAAGTTGATTTGTCACTAGCATTGATGCTC
Organism: Chroococcales cyanobacterium; assembly: GCA_038247275.1. Lineage (GTDB taxonomy): Bacteria > Cyanobacteriota > Cyanobacteriia > Cyanobacteriales > Chamaesiphonaceae > Chamaesiphon. Next base: position 168 of record JBBRVB010000160.1, on the reverse strand, counting down.
TATAAAATCAAAGCTCAAATGAGTAGCTATGCGATCGGATCTTAGCTGAAGATTTTGGCGATCCGCCTGGTTAATTTGGCTGATTATAATTAGTAAATAGACAGATGACCATGACATTCAATTGTCCCAAACAGACACTACGCCGCCAACTGCTCGGTCAGCGACAAG
>JBBRVB010000159.1:0-8508 GCA_038247275.1 Chroococcales cyanobacterium | reverse complement strand
TCGATATAAATAGCTAAAACCCTGATGGTGGGCACTGCCAAACCTACTTTTACCCCCTACCCTCTACCCTCTAGTGCTGAAGCCTTACCGTCAAGTCCCAATTCAAGAATGTCACGAACCATTAGTCGCCATTCCCCTAGAATTATTTGCGATCGAGACACCGCATCCGTATATCAAATGTGGCGCAGATTATCATGGTAAGTCACCTTATTATCTCCGCCAAGGGGTACTCGATCGGGTGATTAGGGCACAATCAAAATTGCAGTTATTACATCCCGGTTGGCGCATCCAAATTTTTGATGCTTATCGTCCGGTGGAGGTGCAAGCATATATGGTGAATTATACTTTCGAGCAGACAGTTCGCGATCGCAAATTAGATCCCACCCAACTTTCAGACATCCACAAGGAGCAAATCTGGGCGGATGTTTATAAAATCTGGGCGATTCCCAGTTTCGATCTGGCTACACCACCGCCGCATAGCACGGGAGCGGCGATCGATATTACGCTGGTTGATGAGCGTGGTAACTTGGTAGATATGGGTGCGCCGATCGATGAAATGTCCGATCGATCGTTACCAGAATATTTTGCTAAATCTCAAACGCCTGTAGAGCAACAATATCACCGCAATCGGCAACTACTCGATCGAGTCATGACTGAAGCTGGCTTGATTCGCCATCCAGCCGAATGGTGGCATTTTTCGATTGGCGATCAGCTCTGGGCATGGTTAAATCATCAAATCGATCCCCAGCACGCCATTCCAGCTTATTATGGAAGGGTGGTCTAGTTGTTAGTCACTAGATCGAGAACAAATAAAAAACCACAAATTCCATGAGTGTTTTTGTCTTATTATTTAATGCGCGAACTGATAATGAGGGGATTTATTCAACTCAGGTTGGCGAGCGGAATGTCATCTTGATGTTTGAACAAGAGGATGACGCGGTGCGTTATGCCGATCAATTGGAAGCAGAAGATTTCCCCAAACCAACCGTCGAAGGGATCGATCCTGAAGAAATCAAAGAATTCTGTCAAGATTCTGACTACGACTTTATCATCGTCACGCCGGAAATGTTGGTGACACCACCTACTCAGAGCTTGGAAGAGACAGATTGGCAACCCGAAGGACGTTTACCAGCCCCGTCAGCAGATGAAGACAGTATCGATCTCGAAGCGATGCGAAAACGTCTAGAAAAACTATTGTAATCTCAGCGATATGCAGTGGGTGTAGAGTTTAGCGATTACAGTAGAAACAACTAATTGAAAAAATTGTAGCTGGCGATGCTGTTGACTAGCTCCACCACCCATCAACCCGCTACAGATCTGGAATATTTATTATTCAGGATCTAGCCGATACCCAATTCCCCTAGTCGCCAAAATTCCGGTTTTACCCCGTCGGGGACGAGAAGGCTTCTTAAGGGGCTTATTTGAGCCATTAGGAGATCGAGTGAATGTGCGCCGATTACCACTCGATCGAGCCTTTCCTGAGTGGGGTAATAGTGCTTATTTTGATGTCGAACTCGATCGAATGCCATCAATCGATCGAGTGTTATTTGAGTTTGCCAAACCCCGGATCGCGATCGTCACTACCCCAAATGTCGAATACAATGTCAAGTTTGAAATCCCTGTAGGAAAACTCCGTCATCCCGATCGTCGGTTTGAATAAGCAAGAACCGAATTTCAAACTTGGGCACAGAATATTTCTAGTAAGTATAATTATATTGTAGAGTTTAGCTCGATCGGATCGCTCTAGATATTGGATCGCCGACTCAGATGGCAATATTGACGATCGCTAAATAATGATAAGCTGTCAAACATTTAAATCAGACTATTTACGGTCTATATCGCTTGCTGTGAGCGATTCAGCCAAAAGTTTTAGATGTAAAACAGCTTAGTTCACTGCAATCGGAGGATAAATTGTCGTGAGAAAAGTCGCAGTTGTTCCACCCGATCTCCTGTGGCAAGGTATGTTTGAAGCTGAGTCACAACAACTATCGAGATCCTTTGGGGACAATGCGATCGCGATTCATCATATCGGTAGTACCTCTATTGTGACAATCTATGCCAAGCCAATTATCGATATCTTAGTTGAAGTAACAGATCTCGAAAAAGTTGACGAACGGAATCACTCGATCGCATCACTTGGCTATCTGGCAATGGGTGAATTTGGAATTGCAGAGCGGCGGTTTTTTCGTAAAGATAATCTCGCCGGAATTAGGACGCATCACGTTCATACTTTCGAGACTGGATCGCCACAGGTCGATCGACATTTGGCGTTTCGCGATTATATGAGATCGCATCCTGAAGCTGCCCAAAAATATAGCCAGCTCAAACGACAACTCGCCCAAAAATATCCAAATGACATCGAGAAATATATGGATGGCAAAGCTGGGTTAATTGAAGCAATAGACAACCAACTATTATCGCTATCTAGCACAGAAAAGTAAGCGATATGTACCGCATCAAAACAAGATATCAACTTCATCAATTGAGTAAAAATCCGAACGCTTAAGCTTCGCGCAATCGCTGAAATCTCCACCTAAATTGTAGTTGATGAGTTTCTGAGTTTATGCCAAGATTTATGTCAGTAGCTCAACAACTGGAACATTCTCGATCGATCGATTGTCTCACACTTACAAGTTCAAGATTCAATTCACTGCCACTTCATCCTCACCCCAGAATAAATAAAACCTATGAACGTATCCCTCAAAATTTGGAGCTGGGCTATCTTAGGTGCCGTGTTGACAGCAACTAGTGTCGGGGCACAATATGGGCCGCCTACGCCGCAGACAGCAGTGCCATCGGGTGGAAATCAAGCTCGCTTCGTCTGTGAAACGATCGATAACCAGTCTACCGTAACTTATCGTCCAGTCGATCGACCCGGCGACCGCTATCCCTGGGCAGTTCCCAGCACGATGGGTAGTAACTGGAATGCGACAAGACGCTGCACCGAAATCGCCCGGAGATTGGAAGAATACCGCCGCGACGGACTCAAAGAACTGCGAACCGAAGTCAAAAATCAATACGATACTGTCTGCGTGACTACCGAACGCGATAATGAGTGCCGGCTGGTATTTACCGTACCACAAGGACAAGACGCGATCGCGACCAGAGATTCGGTCTTCCGCAACCTAACGATGGCCGATAGCGGTCAGAGAACTACAGGTGTAAATACCTTTGCTGATGGTGGTAATAGTGGCTTTGGCGATTTGTTTGGCAATCTATTAGGCACCGGTAAGGGGGGCAATAACTCCGCACCAACAGCGGCATTTCAGACCAAAGCTACTATCGATTTGCGACCATTCCTATCCACCAAGGATGGTGGTACGGCAACCCAACTCCGCGCCCCTGCTGCGACAAATCCCAATACTGGAAGTATCAAAAAGCTGAATCCAAATCGGTTCCGCTAAGAAAATCGGTACTATTTCAGATCCGTTTGCAAAAATCTGTAAAAAAGTAAACAAATGTTGCAGTCTATTTGTTAGGCTTACTTAAATACGTTTTGTGCAAAGAAGGTCGGATCGATCGTGGATATTCAAATTGGGAAAGGGAAAACAGCTCGGAGAGCATACGGCTTTGATGAAATCGCCTTAGTGCCTAGCGGTAAAACACTAGATCCCAGTTTGGCAGATACTAGCTGGCAAATTGGTGACATCAAGCGCGCAATTCCGATTATTGCCAGTGCAATGGATGGGGTAGTTGATGTCCGTATGGCTGTGGAGTTATCAAAACTCGGCGCGCTCGGCGTACTCAATTTGGAAGGGATTCAAACTCGGTATGAAGATCCCAATCCTATTCTCGATCGCATTGCGGCTGTTGGCAATGACGGATTTGTATCTTTGATGCAAGAACTCTACGCCACACCCATCAAACCAGAATTAATTGGTGTACGGATTGCCGAGATCAAAGCAGCCGGTGGAATTGCGGCGGTGAGTGCGACTCCCGCAGGTGCGGCTCGATTTGGAGCAGCAGTAGCCCAAGCAGGTGCGGATCTGTTCTTTATTCAAGCCACAGTCGTCTCGACGGAATTTTTAGCTCCAGAGGGGATCGAGCCACTCAATCTCGCTAAATTCTGTCAAGAAATGCCAATGCCAGTAATCTTGGGTAACTGTGTCACCTATGATATTACCCTCGAATTGATGCAAGCCGGAGCCGCTGCTGTCCTCGTCGGAATTGGCCCTGGAGCAGCTTGTACTTCGCGTGGGGTACTCGGAGTCGGCGTACCTCAAGCTACTGCCGTAGCGGACTGTGCAGCAGCCCGAGATGAGTTCTTCAAGCAGACTGGTAAGTATATTCCCGTAATTGCCGATGGTGGCTTGGTCACGGGTGGCGACATCTGTAAATGTATTGCCTGTGGTGCCGATGGTGTGATGATTGGCTCACCGTTTGCGCGGGCTGCTCAAGCTCCCGGACGCGGTTTTCACTGGGGGATGGCAACTCCTAGCCCAGTACTACCTAGAGGCACGCGGATCAAAGTCGGTACAACTGGTACTCTAGAGCAAATTCTCACCGGACCAGCGAAATTAGACGATGGTACTCACAATCTCTTGGGCGCACTCAAAACTAGTATGGGTACCCTCGGTGCCAAAACCATCAAGGAAATGCAGCAAGTTGAGGTCGTAATTGCCCCCTCACTCCTGACTGAAGGTAAAGTCTATCAAAAGGCGCAACAGTTGGGTATGGGTAAGTAAAAATCGCTACTTTATCGTTAGCAACTCGGGCAATTTAGGCAAAATCATCCCCCCCGATTTTTAAATGGTACTGTTACAATTAAGATCGACGGAAGCTAACGTTTCCGTTCACTCCTCACACCACATCCCGCCTGAGATACTTAATTGGATCTTGGGCGGTTCCTTTTTTAGGTTTTAGGTTTTAGGTTTTAGGCTTTAGGTACTCCCTTCCCACCCAAGAAATAGAAGATTGCGATCTTTGATATCGCTCCCTATTCCCTATCCCCTACCCACTCTAGCTAAAAGTAGGGTGGGCACTGCCCACCGTCTGGGTTTCAGGCTTAGTAAATACGATCGAAAAAGGACGATCGAATCGATCGTCCTTTCTTACTATGATACTACAGGTGCAGAAACATCGATCGAGAGTAAGGTTTGACTCTTAATCCCGATCCCCTATGCCCTAATTTAATCTTTGACTGCAAAAAAGCTCAGGTGATAGGGAAAGTTTTTCCAAGGATGAGTTTGGATTTCCTTAACTACCGTCATCCCTTTCCAATCTAATTCGGGGATACTGACTTCCACTGGAGTTTTACCGATTCTAGCTTTCTTGATTAAATTCTCGACACTTTTGGCATCGAGAGTCAGGAGGATTGATTTATCGCCATCATGTCCATAGAGATTGACGGGAATGTGTCCGGCGCGACGGAGTGCATTGGGCTTACTACCAGCAACCCGTTGTTTTAATTCGACTGAGATTTCCATGATTGTTAGTAGTTATTTAGTGAAATTTTTGTTGTTTAGACTGATACTCATCCTTAATAATTAATAGTTATTAACTATTAGTTATTAACTGTTAAATTGCAGTACCATCAGCCGATAACAGACCTCGTTTTGGCCCATGAATCGGATCTTCGACGATGATTGTTTGGTCGCGACTAGGGCCGAGCGAAACGATCGAAATTGGTACTTCCATTAATTCAGCCAGGAACTTGAGGTAGTTTAATGCTGCTTGAGGAAGATCTTCGAGCGATCGACATTCGGCGGTATTCTGGTTCCAGCCTGGGAGGGTTTTGTAGACTGGACGACACTTGGCAAAATCCCGCGCTGAGTTGGGGAAATCAGTGGTTTGGTTGCCATTAATTTCGTAAGCAACACAGACTTGGATTTCGTCGAACTCGTCCAATACATCGAGCTTGGTAATTGCCATACAATCCATCCCATTGATCCGGACAGCATAGCGACCGATGACACTATCAAACCACCCACACCGACGTTTGCGCCCGGTGGTAGTCCCAAATTCCGCCCCACGCTCTCCCAAAATCTCACCGTTGCGATCTTCGAGTTCGGTGGGGAATGGCCCTTCACCGACACGGGTAGTGTAAGCTTTGGCAATGCCAATCACTCGATCGATCGTGGTTGGACCGATGCCCGTACCGATACAAGCCCCGCCTGCGATCGGATTAGAGGAGGTAACATAGGGATAGGTACCATGATCGAGATCGAGTAATGTCCCTTGGGCACCTTCAAATAAAATATTGCGACGGTGACGTACCGCATCATATATTTTGAGTGAAGTATTGACAATATGCGGGCGCAACCGTTCGGCATAGCCCAAATATTCGGTAATTACCTGCTCTGGATCTAGGGGTGGTAGATTGTAGAGCTTTTCGAGGATCTCATTCTTTTGGGCGATCGTCCAGATTATCTGTTCGCGAAATGCGTCAGCATCCATCAAATCTTGGACTCGAATCCCCATCCGCTCGGATTTATCCGCATAGGTGGGACCGATACCACGTCCAGTCGTGCCAATCTTGTGAGAGCCTCTGATTTCTTCAGATGCTCGATCGATCAACCGATGATAAGGCATCGTGACATGAGCTGTCTGTGAAATCAACAACTTGTCAGTGGGGATCTTGAGTTCGACAAGTCGATCGAGTTCTTCAATTAAGACTTTGGGGTCAATGACTGTTCCACAGCCAATGATACATTCAGTTTCGGGATATAAAATCCCCGAAGGAATCAAGTGTAGTTTGAAGGTTTGACCATTCACGACTACTGTGTGACCAGCGTTGACACCCCCTTGGTAACGCACGACCACATCGGCTGACTTACTGAGTAAGTCAGTGATTTTTCCTTTTCCTTCATCGCCCCATTGGGCACCAATTACGACTACGTTAGCCAAGGGTTATTGCTTGTCGATCTAAATAAAGTTAACACAATCTAAGATCCTACCACGGACATCAGCACCTGTCAAAAATATGATGAGAAACTGGGAGAATGGAGTTAGACTTTCGATTTGTGAAGCCACCGCTCGATCGCCGACCGATGTCGGCAATCGCCTATAATATAATCGCATCGCTCACCATCTGCCATTTTTCTAGCAACCAACGATCTAACATCACCACTTTTCATCCCAGTATTCAAGTCCCAACTCCCATCTCCCCACTCATGACCCCCACTACCCGAAGTTATCACATCACCACCTTTGGCTGTCAGATGAACAAAGCTGATTCCGAGCGGATGGGTGGGATCTTAGAAGAGATGGGGTTTCAATGGTCAGACGATCCCTTCGTCGCCGATTTGGTGCTGTATAATACTTGTACGATTCGCGATCTGGCAGAACAAAAAGTTTATTCTTATCTGGGCAAACAAACCCGCCGCAAAAAAGACAACCCCGATCTGATCCTGATTATGGCTGGCTGTGTTGCCCAACAGGAAGGTGAAGCCCTCCTGCGACGGATTCCCGAGCTAGATATCATTATGGGACCACAACACGCCAATCGCCTCGAAGACCTGCTGAAGCAGGTCTTTAGCGGTGCTCAGGTGGTTGCGACCGAACCCATCCACATTATCGAAGATATTACCAAGCCTCGTCGCGATAGTAGCGTAACGGCTTGGGTAAATGTGATTTATGGGTGTAACGAACGCTGTACCTATTGTGTGGTGCCCAACGTGCGTGGCATCGAACAATCCCGCACGCCTGATGCAATTCGCACCGAAATCAGAGAGTTAGCGCGTCAAGGTTATAAAGAGATTACCTTGCTCGGTCAAAATATCGATGCCTACGGGCGAGATCTACCTGGCTCCACTGCCGAAGGTCGTCATTTGAATACGTTGACGGACTTACTCTACTACATTCATGATACCGATGGGATCGAGCGAATTCGGTTTGCCACCAGTCACCCCCGCTATTTTACCGAGCGACTAATTAAAGCTTGTACCGAACTACCCAAGGTTTGCGAACATTTTCATGTACCGTTTCAGTCCGGGGATAATGAAATCCTCAAAGCTATGTCGCGGGGTTATACTCAGGAAAAATATCGCCGCATCGTCGATACCATCCGTAAGTATATGCCCGACGCGTCGATTAGTGCCGATGCGATCGTTGGATTTCCCGGCGAGACTGAGGAACAGTTTGAGCGGACGCTGACATTAATCGCGGATATTGGTTTTGATATGGTGAATACGGCAGCTTATTCACCACGTCCAAATACCCCCGCAGCCTTGTGGACAAACCAACTTAGTGAAGAAATCAAACTCGATCGATTGCAGCGGATCAATCATCTGGTTTCCCAAACTGCGATCGAGCGATCGCAGCGGTATCTCGATCGAGTAGAATTGGTCTTGGTAGAAGACCGCAACACCAAAAATCCCGCTCAAGTTTTGGGTAGAACTGGCGGCAATCGGTTAACTTTTTTTAATGGCGATATTGAAAAACTGCGGGGCAAAGTTGTCCCGGTTAAAATTAGTGAAGCCCGCGCCTTCAGCTTGACGGGAGACATGGTGACACAGCTAGTTTGAGGCTGTAACGTTATCTGTTATTCGCTCGGTTTTAGCAGTGAGT
>JBBRVB010000158.1:0-8593 GCA_038247275.1 Chroococcales cyanobacterium | reverse complement strand
TTAATTCTTCGACAGAGTTACGGATTCAAAAATTTTGACATGATGAGAGATAAACTATTGGTTTGCTTATTTAAATAATTTCCACTTCGCTCCAATTATTCAAATAAGCAAATCTTATCACTCTTGGAGGAGGAGAGCCAGATCGATCGCCTTCAACTTCCCTAAAATTACTTTTGGCGACTCATACACCACCTCAGTATATTCCACCTCCTTATACCGATTAATCGAGAGATCGTAGCCATTTTCGACGATCGATTCCTTCGTTACAAAAAACGCCTTCTCACCCCGATCCACATCCTTCAATAGATCTCGATCCTGCCATCGCTGCACCAGATCGGGAATATCATTCTGCGCCACAGGCTGACGCTTATCATCCAACGATAATCCATCCGCCTGCATATCATAGAACCACACCGCATCGGTACCACCCGCCCCCGTCTTGGTAAACATCAAAATCGCCGTCGAAACCCCCGCATAAGGCTTGAACACCCCCGACGGCATCGAAATCACCCCATCGAGCTTATGGGTCTCTACCAAGATTTCCCGCAGCTTCCGGTGAGCATTCGACGAACCAAACATCATCCCATCCGGCACGATAATCGCCGCTCTGCCCCCCTTTTTGAGCAACCGCAGAAACAACGCCCCAAATAGTAACTCTGTCTTGGTAGTATCGATTACCTTCGTTAGATTCGTCGCAATCCCCTCTTTATCTACCGAACCCTTAAACGGCGGATTCGCCAAAATCAGCGTAAATTCCTCATTAACTCCCCCATGATCTTCCGAGAGCGAATCCCGTGCCTCAATCTTGGGATCTTCAATCCCGTGCAGCATCATATTCATGCTACCAATCCGCAACATCGTCGGATCAAAATCAAACCCGTGAAACATCTCACTATTAAAATGCTCCCGATTACCCTGCCCATTTAAGACCGAATTCCCGTCGCTATCCTGTGACTGTTGCAGGTATTCCGCCACCGCTACCAAAAACCCCCCAGTCCCACAAGCCGGATCGCAAACTACCTCCCGCGCTGTGGGAGCCATCAACTCCACCATCATCTTGATAATGTGCCGAGGAGTCCGAAACTGCCCATTCGTCCCCGCTGTCGTCAGCTTTGAGAGCATGTATTCATACAGATCCCCCTTCGTATCCCGATCCTCCATCGGCATCCCATCGATCTGCTCCACCACATTCGCCAACAGCGAAGCATTGGCAATCAAGAACGTCGCATCCTTCATGTGAACGGCATAAGTACCGCCCGCCGTCCCCATCTCCTTGATGAACGGGAATGCTTTATCTCTAACGATCTTCAGCATCTCCTCGGCGTTCTGATTCTTAAACTGCGACCACCGCAAATCCTGTTGCTCTGGTGAAAAAGTCGGATCTTTAATCTCTCCCCCCAATCGTTTCGCCTGCTTTTCCTTCGCCAGCTCCAGATCGTCCAGCCGCTTGATAAACAACAAATACGAAATCTGCTCGATTACCGATAGCGGATTACTAACGCCGTTACTCCAAAACGTCGTCCACAGCTTATCCACCTTCGATTTCAATTCACCCGTAATCATGCCTAGCGATGCCCAATGATGTCCCTCGTCCATTATGGGAGATGATCCCACCTTTGAAAAATCTTTCTTGACAAAGATCGAGCAAACAAATTAATCTATTTTAGATCCGTTAGTGTCCTGCAATTTTTTCGAGCGCATTAGGATCGTTGTGAGTTGCTAATTTATCCATTAATGTGGTACTAGCCTCATTCAATCCTAGCAATTCTACTTCGGCTCCAGTGCGGCGGAATTTGATGACAATTTGGTCGATCGCCCCTACCGCCGCTCGATCCCAAATATGGGCGTGGCTCAGGTCTAAAGTCACCTTTTCTAGTTTTTCGTGAAAGTCGAAATGTGCTAATAGATCGTCGATCGCGACAAAGAAAATTTGTCCGGCGATCGCATAAGTTCGATGGGTGCCATCGGCACTCAAAACTCGATCGAAGCGATCGTCCCATAAGTTATTCATGCTGGTCTATTCAGTCGATCGTGAGTGGTTAATTCTAATATTTTTTGTGAATTAACACCAAGATTGTTCGCCGGAAGGACGATCGAGTAATTCCCGAATATTGGCTTCGATTACCCGATAACCCACATTACCATTGAGTCGTTGTCGTCCTTCATTAAAAATCATCGTCGGGCTGACACTCACCGCATACTCTTTCGCCAAATCTAAATCCTGAGCTAGTAGCGCATAAGCTTCACCACTATCGATCTGTGCTTGAATTGCCGCGATCGGTAGTCCTAATTTTTCGGCGATTTCCAATTGCACTCGGCGATCGGCTACATTAGCGGCTTCGGTAAAAAATGCTTCCCGAATTGCCCAAATTGTCTTGTCAAACATCTGTGCTGATGGTTCGATCTCACCTTGTTGTTCTAAGAGTTTAACTGCTTGCAGAAACAAATGACAGGATATTGATGAAGCCGGAATATTTTGAGTCCATAGATCGGGATGAATGGTAACGTGAGTGAATTTTTTGGCACTCTCTTTGACGTGGTTACTATAACCCTGTAAGCCACCTCGTTCGCGCCATCGATCTTCTAACTTAGTATGGGTGTTACCAAAAACCGTGACAAAGTGATGCTCGATCGAGACTCGATCGCCAAAAGTAGTCTTCAATTCATCTAATCTAACTTGAGCAATATAAGCCCAAACGCAGAGAAGATCGGAAAAATGCAAAATCTGAATCGGTTCCATAGTTACTCAAGTTACTAATAAATATCAATTGACTGTTTCAACCGTCGTCGGAATAGCAATATCCGTTGAAATCGGCTCCACCAGTGGCAACCCGATCGCCCGAAAGCCCCATCGCTCGAACCAAGGGATCGTCCAACCCAGACGCATTTTGATGAGGAAATATTTTTTAAAAGCCAACTTGAGCCAGGACACCCAAAATCCGGTGAGTGTCATTGCCCGATGGCGATTACCCGCCGCATCGGGCAAGAGTGGATCGGCGATAAACAGTGCGCCAGTATCGCCAAAATCAGCAAAACAAACAGATTGGAGTGTCGGCTTAACTCGATCGCCCACAGTTACACCTAACTCTAGCGCAATGTTATGGGCGACGGCTAGAGCCATCTCTTCGGACATTAAGCCGACTTTGGGCACACCAGTAGGAATCGGCGTGATTTCCACTGGATCGAGTTGAGTAGCCACACCCACCGCATAAATCGACGCAAATTCGGGATGGCGATAGGTGGGTAACACGGGAATCATCCCCTTGGCATCTGTTAAACCTGCTACTTCCCGCAAGAATCGCTGTCCTCGGAAGGGTGGCAGGAACATGGCAAACTTAAAGGGTAACGTGCGCCCGTCTGCTAAATGCAGCATCTCTGGCTCAAAGTGAGAAATTGCGGTGTTCTCTAGTAGCTCGATTTCCCGCTCTGCCATTAATTTACGAATCAACCAGCGGGAATTTGCCATCCCACCAATCCCCATGTGTCCGGCGTAAGGTTCTGATGTCACAAAGGTGATGGGAGCGCGATCGAGTAACCCCTTTTGTTTTAAGGTATGTTGCATCAACATGGCAAACTCGTAGGCTGGCCCAAAACAACTAGCTCCCGGTGTGGTTCCGACGACGATCGGGCCTGGATTGTCTAAAAATTTCTCCCACTCTTCAGCACAGAGCAAGGCATGGTGCGGATTACAAACTGATTGGGTATAACCCTGTTCGGGGCCTAAGCCTGGAACAGCATCTAAAGCTAATTCTGGCCCCGTTGCAAGCACAGCATAATCGTAGTCGATCGTCCTGTCTGGTAGGGAGATTTGTCGCGCTCTAGGATCGATCGCTGTCACGGGAGCATGAATAAATTCAATGCCATGTTTGGGTACGATTTGGTTGAGATCTAACTGAATTTCTGAGAGCGATCGCAAACCCAATCCCACCCAAGGTAGTGAGGGCACAAAGGTAAATTTCGATTGATTTGATATTAATATGACCTGATGCTCGGATGGCAGAGTATGTCTAATTTCATAAGCCGCAGGTAGTCCTCCCAATCCGGCACCAATTACTACGACGTGAGCCATAATTGTAATCCTTTAATTATTATCGCTATTCTACTATATTACCATAAGAGAATATGATTGAATCGCGTAATATAAAACTTTACCGATCGCCCGTTGCGTGAAACTTGGCACCAACGGTATCAGCGATTGCCAGATGCGCTGATTGTTCACAATTGCAAATCGATCGGCGGACATTTTGCTAGTCAGTGTAATGTTGAGACGATCGAGCCGCCCAGGGGGATATCGAGCGGGGTCGATCTTTGCTGGTGGCGCGGTCACACCGATCGATCGGATCATCTTAGTATCAGAATTGATGGCATCGCTGACTCAACGAACTGATTAATTGTTCGATCGGATCATTCGCAGAATTTCCCAATATTAAGTAAATGAGTAAAATTAATTATACATTTGATAATTAGACTAAAATCGCTGTGTCTCTCCCCTATCCTCTATTCCCTATTCCCTCTCTTAACTAGAAAATTTATTTTGCACAAGTACTTAATATATCTGCGGGACAAAGAATTGCTCGTTGTGAGGGGGTCGCACATAGTCATGGGGCGCGATCTTGCGTGGTGCTAACTCCAGTGGTTCGGGAGTCATATCAACGTAGGGAATCTTACTCAAAACATGACTGATACAATTGAGCCGCGCCCGCTTTTTGTCATCCGCTTCCACCGTGAACCAGGGAGCTTCAGGAATATTGGTATGGGCGAACATATTATCTTTAGCTTGAGAATATTCCACCCAACGATCGCGTGATTCGAGATCCATCGGGCTGAGTTTCCAGCGACGAGCCGGATCGATCGTTCGTGATTGGAACCGTCGCTCTTGCTCGTCATCGCTGACGGAAAACCAATACTTCAAGACAATTATGCCCGATCTGACCAACATCCGCTCGAATTCTGGACAAGTTTGCATGAATTCCTGATACTGGGTATCGGTACAAAAACCCATCACATGTTCCACCCCAGCGCGATTGTACCAACTGCGATCGAAACAGACAATTTCACCGCCTGCGGGTAGATGGGGCACATAGCGTTGGAAATACCATTCCGTCTTCTCGCGATCGCTTGGCATCCCCAATGCCACAACTCTACAGCCACGCGGATTTAGAGGTTCGGTAATCCGTTTGATCGTGCCACCCTTCCCCGCTGCGTCCCGTCCTTCAAATAGAATCACAATTCGGGTTCCGGTATGCTTGACCCAATATTGCATCTTCACCAGTTCCACTTGCAGACGGGCAAGTTCTTCTTCATAAACCTGGCTGGCAAGTTTAGAACTGCCTTCTGACTCGGAAAGATGGTAGTATACCGATCGCTCTGAGGCTTGCTTCTGTTGCTTCTGTTGCTTCTTTTTCTTGAGTTTTTTCTGATTTTTTTTGCTAATATCTGCCGTGGGCAAATAAGTTTGGGCGACTGCTGGACTAGAGTTAGCTCCATTATTCAGTTCATGTGTCATTAGAAAAAGCTATGTTGATAAATTAATTTTTTGCCTGATAATTATAATTTTAGGCTGTAAATAAATTATTCGCAATTGGAAATAGTGGATGTGGCTAAGTACTCAGTCTTCACAAAGTCCTCACAAATATTCGATAGACTGAGAAATACAAACTTAAAATTGCTAGATCTGTAGATCTAAACCACTTGGAGACTAGTAGAAATTGAGTAACTGGTATCAGCTAGAAGCAAAGCAAGTTGTCGAACATTTCCAAACAGATACCGACAATGGGCTAACCCAAAATGAAGTCAGCCATCGATTGCAGTCGGGAGTCAATGAACTAGTCGAACGTGGTTTAAAGCGTCCCTGGCAGATAATTTGGGAACAGTTAACTGCTTCAACTATGCTAATTTTAGTGGTTGCCGCGATAATTTCGGCATTTTTAGGCGACTATCAAGATACCGTGACAATTTTGGCGTTGGCGTAGCCTCTCGGAACGAGAATCGTCGTGCTGAGTGCCGCGATCGGGTTTAATCAGGAATATCGTGCGGGAAAAGCGATCGCCGCATTAAAAAAGCTGGCTGTGCCCAAGGTGCGGGTAATTCGCGCGGGGAAATCGCAGGAAACATCAGCCCGCGATTTAGTGCCGGGAGATATCATCCTACTGGAAGCGGGAAACGTAATCCCTGCCGACGGGAGGCTGTTGGAAAGTGTGAATTTACGATTGGCAGAATCAGCGTTGACAGGTGAAGCAACCGCGATCGATAAATACACCCGTGGACTGGGGAATAAAGAATTGCCCTTGGGCGATCGCCTAAATATGGTTTACATGGGCACGACGGTCATTTATGGGCGCGGTAAAGCGGTGATTACTGAGACGGGGATGAGTACCGAATTGGGTCAGATTGCCCATCTCGTGCAGAGTGTAACCCAAACGGCTACTCCGCTGCAAAAAAGATTAGACAGACTCGGACAAAAACTGATTATTGCTTCCTCGATGCTGGTTGGCGTAATTTTCATCCTCGGCTTGCTACGCGGAGAGGATTTACGGGTAATGTTCCTGACAGGGGTAAGTATGGCGGTTGCGGTAGTACCTGAAGGACTTCCAGCGATCGTCACTGTCGCCCTGGCAATTGGCGCACAGCGAATGCTCAAGCAGCGCGCCCTCATTCGCAACCTGCCAGCGGTAGAAACCCTCGGTTCGGTGACGGTGATTTGTTCGGATAAAACTGGCACCCTGACTGAAAATCGGATGACGGTAACGGTGTTGGATCTCGCTGGACAAAAATTCGATCTGGAACGACATCCAATCGATCGACAAGAAACAGATCGAGATTTATTGCTGACTGGGAGCGCGCTTTGCAATGATGCGAGTGAAACTTTGGGCGATCCGACTGAAATCGCTTTAGTAGTAGCCGCCGATCGATGCGACTTACATAAACATGACCTTGAAACTACGTTTCCCCGCATTGCCGAAGTACCCTTTGATTCCGATCGCAAGCGGATGACGACGATTCATACTAATCAAGCAACAGGAGCCTTGTCAGCCCTTGCGCCTTCTGCATACATCAGTTTTACCAAAGGAGCGGTTGGTAGCTTGCTAGAGGCTGCTAGCCACGTCTGGGAGCACGATCGAGCAGTAATATTAGACAAAGATTGGCGCGATCGTATTAACGATGCCAACGATCGATTGGCACAAACAGGTATTCGCGTGTTAGGGGTGGCATTCCGGCAATGGGACACATTACCAGCAAAAATCGAGCCTAGTTCAGTCGAACAAAACCTCGTATTTATCGGACTCATCGGGATGAGCGATCCACCACGAGCCGAAGTCAAACCAGCGATCGAAATGTGCTGGAGTGTGGGGATTCGCCCGTTGATGATTACAGGAGATCATCCTCTAATCGGACAACATATCGCCCAGGAATTGGGCATGACTAGCAACACTTTAGTTATTACCGGAACCGAACTCGATCGACTAAAACCAGCCGAATTACAAGAGCGAGTTCAGTCAGTATCAGTTTATGCGAGAGTTTCTCCCAGTCAAAAACTGCGAATTGTCGAAGCTCTCCAGGCGCAAGGGCACATTGTCGCAATGACGGGAGATGGGGTAAATGATGCGCCAGCTTTACGACAGGCGGATATTGGGATTGCGATGGGATTGATGGGGACTGATGTAGCGAAAGAGGCTGCGGATATGGTATTGCTGGATGATAATTTTGCCACTATTGTGGCAGCGGTGAGGGAAGGAAGGGTAATTTATGACAATATCCGCAAAAGTATTAAATACTTACTCAGTAGCAATTTAGCGGAGATTTGGGTGATGTTACTGGCTCCATTTTTGGGAATGCCATTACCATTACTACCGATTCAAATCCTGTGGATTAATTTAGTCACCGATGGTTTACCCGCTCTCGCATTGAGTGTCGAACCAGCCGAACAAAACATCATGAGTCGTCCGCCCCATAGTCCTAACGAAAGTATTTTTGCGCGGGGGATGGGCTGGGAAGTGTTCTGGATTGGGCTATCGATCGGATTTACTTGTCTATTTGCTGGCTATTGGTTTTGGCAGATCGAACCTGCGGGAAATTGGCAAACAATCTTATTCACAGTGCTGACATTTTCGGAAATTGCGATCGCCTTAGCATTGCGATCGTCACACGATTCATTATTCAAAATTGGTTTATTTTCTAATCCACAGCTTTTAGCTGCTGTCGGATTAACCGTCGGCTTACAACTAGCAGTTATTTATCTGCCATTCTGTCAATCAATTTTTCAAACTCAGCCATTATCCTGGCGAGAGTTGGCACTGAGTATCGCGATCGGTACTATAACGTTTTGGCTAGTGGAGTTAAAGAAATTGATATGTATTCGCAATACCCAACCGAGTTTAATTAACTCAAGACGAGTGTAATCTGCAACCTAATGAAAATATCAAATTAATCTTACAGATTAGTTCAACCGATCGACGTGAGATCGTGTACTGGCTTACTCTTTAACCTCTTGAGCTAGTCGTAATTTAGCTATAGCAATCCTAAATGAGAAGCATAGATCTTTTTTCTTACCTCTGCGCTCTTTGTCTTGTTGCGCTGCTTGGTGCAACACATG
>JBBRVB010000157.1:0-8635 GCA_038247275.1 Chroococcales cyanobacterium | reverse complement strand
TCTCTCATCATGTCAAAATTTTTGAATCCGTAACTCTGTCGAAGAATTAATTTAATTCTTGTATTCAAACCTTCTGTCACTCCACTAGTTGTTCTATTCTTGAAATAGTTGCAAATTTGGAAACAGACAAGATTAGCATTGTCATAGCTTCTGCTGATTCACTGTTGCATATTAATGATGGTTCAGTGGATGTTATTGTCACCGATCCACCTTATTATTCAACGATTCAATATGCCGAACTTTCTGACTTTTTCTATGTTTGGCAAAAACGGACTTTAGGCGATATCTTCCCCGATTTATTCTGGTCGGAATTAACCGATAAAGATCGCGAAGCAGTTGCCAATCCTTCCCGCTTTCGTGGCATGGGAGGTAAGCCGGAAGAACTTGCAAACCAAGATTATGAGGCAAAAATGGCTCTCGCCTTTGCCGAATACTATCGAGTGTTGCGAGACGATGGCGTAATGACAGTGCAATTTAACCACAAAGATTCTGGAGCGTGGGACATTCTCGCCAAATCCTTAATCGATGCCGGATTTGAAATTACTGCTTCCTGGGCTGTTAGTACCGAAAATCCCCAAAACCTCCACCAAGCCCAGAAAAACTCGGTTTCTAGTACCGTCTTGCTCGTCTGTCGCAAACGCGATCCCGATGCAGGTAGCGCGTGGTGGGACGATCTGCGCCCAGAAGTGGCTAACTTGGTGGAGGAACGCGCCCCCGAATTTGAAGCCAACGATATCAATGGGATCGATCTCTATTTATCGGCATTTGGCCCCGCGCTGAATGTCTTCTCTCGCCATTATCCGATTCTCGATAGCAGCGGGCAGGAAGTCCGCCCAGAAGAAGCTTTTACTGAAGCCCGTAAAGCTGTCGCCAACTATCGCTTCCGCAAACTCGCCCAGATCGATACCGCTGGATTCGATCCGTTGACGATTTGGTATCTGTTGGCTTGGGATGCCTTTCGCGCTCGTGAATTTCCCTTTGATGATGCCCGTCAATTGGCACTGGCGATCGGTGGTTTCAATATCAGCGAACTCAAAGGAGCGATGAAACTCCTGGAAGTGAAGTCGGGTACTTGTAAACTCCTGACTCCCGCCCAACGCGCTCAGAAACGCGCCTTTTCGACCAATCCTGATGATTTTAGCCTGACATCCCTAATCGATGCTCTCCACGCCACGATCGCGATCTATCAAGAGGAACAAACGATCGAACCCGTGCGCCGTTTCCTGCGGGCGACAGAATTGATTAATAACGATCTGTTCATGCGGGCGTGGGAAGTCACGCTCAAGGTAATTCCCCTGATTCGGGATAGTAAAAAACGCATCCCCGAAGAACAAGCCCTCGCGGATCTGTGGCTGGCAATGGATGAGATTAAAGCGAAGGTAATCTATGTCCAGCAGGAATTAGATCTGGTCACTGTTCAGCAGTCCCTATTCTAAATTGTGGGACAGGCTGGAAGCCTGTCAAAACCAAGTTCCAATAACGAATCCCTCGGCGGTTGGTATGCCAATGTCGAATCCTTTCACGTCTATTTGGACTGGGAAGGCGGACGCGATCGGGAACGGGTAGAACTCGAACGCGAGCGATTCGATCGGTTGTGGGCGAACCAAACCCCGAATGTGGCGGTATTTACCATCCCCGATGCTCTCCGCCAAAGGTTGCTTCGATATACGCCTAAACAAGCCCCGATTTGGCAACAGGAACTAGAATTCGATAATCGATCGATCGACCCGATTCAACTTCCGCCTGATGAAGTCAATTCAATCCTCCCAGTGGCTCAGGCTTCTAGCCTGGGATTGCCTGAAGATAGTTTAGGTGGGCAAGCTGCCCATCCCACAGATGCTGAAATTGAGGACTTTCAATGCCTGCACAATCTCCATACCGATCCTGGCTGTCTCGCCTATGTTCTCCATTCCATCCCGATTCAACCCTGGCTGCATCAACTCAAAATTCTCTACCGCTACGCCGCCGAATTTCCACGGAATGCGCTAATCGCTGATGAAGTCGGCTTGGGTAAAACGATCGAGACGGGCTTAATTCTCCGTTATCTCCTCGTCTCCCAAACAGCCAAACGCATTCTCATTCTCGCCCCCGCCAGCGTTCAACCCCAATGGCAAAGCGAACTCCGCGAGAAGTTCAATCTCCATTTCCACAGCTTCAGTCAAGGCGAACTCCTCGATCCGTTTGGGCAACCTACTCCTCTGGCTGCTAATCCTTGGGATAGTCACAATCTAATTTTGGCTTCCAGTCACCTCGTCCGTCGCCAAGATCGGATGCGAGAACTCCTCGCCGCCCAGCCGTGGGATTTCGTAATTCTCGACGAAGCCCACCACGCCCGCCGTAAATCTCCCCAAAACCGTCAAGATACGCCCAATCGACTCCTAGAGTTGATGCGCCAGTTAAAAGAGCGCACCCAAGCTCTACTTCTACTTTCTGCCACCCCGATGCAGATCGATCCGATCGAGATTTTCGATCTGCTACACCTATTAGGATTAACCGGACATTGGCAGTATGGCGATAACTTCTGTAACTACTTCCACTATCTAACTCAAACCAGCGATCCGCAGATTCTCGCCTTCTGGCAACAATTATCCACCGATTACTTCACCAACGGCGGTCAACCCTGTCCCCGCATTCAGCAATATTGGCAATCACGCGATCGACTATTATCTAGTAAACTCACCGATACCTGGCAACGTGGGCGTAAAATTACTAACCCCCGCCAAGTCCTCGCCGATGAGACATTTATCACCGCTTCTCGTCAGTTTCTCACCGCCAATAACCCGCTCAAAGATTTGATGTTTCGCCACACGCGCGACACCCTGCGGCAATACCATCGTTTGGGCGTACTGGCTAAAGATATCCCCCAACGGGAAGTCTGGGATGTAGCAATTACCCTCGAACCCAAGCGCGAAGCCGAATTATATCGATCGGTCAGTAGCTACGTCCGCGACTTTTACCGCCTCGCCCAAAAGCAAAATCGTAAAGCCTTGGGCTTTCTGATGACCCTCTATCGCAAACGTCTAACTAGCTCCTTCTATGCGATTCAACAATCCCTCACCCGCCGCCTCAACGATCTGATTACTGGCAAACCCACAAATCTCAGCGTAGACGATCTCTGGGAACTAGATGACTTAGACGACAGCGCGATCGATAGTTTGGCAGCATTAGCCGAATCCGTCCATCCCCAAGAAATCGAATACCTCCAAGACTTACTGCGCCAATTCGATCGCACGGGAGAAGATACTAAATGCGCCCAATTCCTCCAAGTCCTCCGCAGCGAACTCCAATCACGAGATAGCGCGATCGTCTTTACCCAATACACCGACACGATGGACTACCTCCGCGACTTCCTCCAAGCCGGTTTTGGCACCACTGGAGTCGCCTGTTATTCTGGTCGAGGTGGCGAACTCTATCGCGATCATCAGTGGAAAATCGTCCCCAAAGAAGAGATCAAAACCCGATTCCGCAACGGCAAAATCGACATTCTCCTCTGTACCGAATCTGCCAGCGAAGGCTTGAACCTCCAAACCTGCGGTGTCCTAATTAACTACGATCTGCCCTGGAATCCAATGCGGGTAGAACAGCGAATCGGTAGGATCGATCGAATCGGACAACGCTACCCCACCGTCCGCATGCATCCACAACTTTTACTACGATGGCACCGTCGAAGCCAAAGTCTACCGCCGTCTCCGCGAACGCATCGATGCCTTTGCCACCGTCGTCGGCAACCTCCAACCGATTCTCGCCCAAGTTCCCACCTTCATCGAACGCGCCGTCATGAGTGCCGATCCTGAAGAGGAAGACGTACTATTATCCGAATTTGAACAGATCCTCAATACACCCCCACTCCGCCCCGCGATCGACGAAATGGTCGAATCCGATGTCCGTGCCGACTTAGCCGAAACCAGCCGCCCCTTGCCGCCCACACCCCTAACTAACGATCGCATCGAAGCTCTATTCACCACTTCAGCAATTCTCAAAGCCCACGGAGTCGAATTCATCTCCCAAGGCGATCGGTTTTGGCAACTAATTCTCCCCGACAAGTCCTATTTAGTCACCTTTCACCCCGAAGTCTTTGAAGAACGATCGTCCTCAATCCGCTTATTAGCCTTCGGCGATCCCTTATTCGATCGGCTACTTACTCTCGCCACAGTTAAATCTGATTCGACCTAATATTGAGGCTAAAATTTAACTTTCTTTCTCAATATGCTTTTGATTAATTAATTTTAGAGGAATCTCTATGGCTGTTCTGCGGATTGGTAAAAAATATATCTGTGTATTTAATCTGAATTGTTGTTCAACTCGATCGAGTGTAAAATCGCTATAAGCCATAAATAGTATAGATTAATTGTTGATAGTGAGAATTATTGATTGAAATTTTTCTACTCCATCAATTTCAAAGAGGGTATATTCTCGTCAACTATTGAGTAAGATCGCATTTAATCGATCGCAAATGCTTTGATGTCTTACTTGTGCAACTAGAATACTTCTGACATCTGCGTTCTCCTCATCCAACAACCATTCTGGTCGCCAATTACTGAGCCGATCCCAATATCGACGAGGTAGATTAACACCTGAAAATCTAACTTCTTGTAAACTTGGTAATTTTTGCAAAACTGATAAATCCTTCAAGGGATTATTGTTTAGATCTAGCTCGACCAGATTAGTTAGAGCAAAAATGTTTTCTGGCAAAGTACTTAGCTGATTGTCTCTCAATATCAAACGAGTTAATTTTCTTAAGCTGCAAATCACTTCTGGAAAGGTAGTTAGGTGATTACGTCCCAAATTTAGATATGAGAATACCAATATTTTCTGGTAGTTCTTTCAATCGATCGGCATGATGTAAAACTAAGCCCTTTAAATGAGCAATATCATCCAAGTTTTCTGGTAAGTCATGTAGCCAAATACTATCGCTTTTATATCGCCTGCTCGAACCATTGAAATCTTCCATACTTTCCGATATCAAATATTATTGTTGTCGGTCATAAATGATCTGGATTGATTATGTTTAAGGAAAATTATCAAAAGTGACATCAAACAATGGATCTGTTTCAATGACAAATCGTTCATGATAAATAATCGCCAGCCAAAAGTCTTCTCCTACGACCTTATCGCAGACAGCTAGAAAACCGATCTCAGACCAATCGTTCCCGAAAGTCGTGTCTGTCAAAAATATCGTTACCGAATCACCATTTACACTCCAAATAGTCCGATCGATCTCAACATTAGGGTGATATTTGCGGGGAATCGGTAGTAAAACTGGGCGGTTGTCAATGATTAAAAACTCTGGAACATCCTCGATTTGACGAGTAAATGGATCGTAATCTGGACGATTGATAAAGATTACTCGATCGGAGTCATCCTCAACAAGACACTTCCAATCCCAAGGACCTTCATGTTTCTCGATAATCCGATCCCATTGGACTTTCGCAATTTTTTGACGTGTCGCTTCGGATAAATCTGCTAATTTCATACGCTGGAGATTGTAATGAACCCGATTTACTAATACATCAATACTCTATATGGGCGCATCAGAAAATGCAAGTGTCATTTTAATTGCCTACCTTTTCATAGGCGATTCCGCAAGCAGACGCTACGCGATCGAGTTGTCGATCCGACTCATACTCGTCAAGCCAGTCTACTCTTAGCAAAATCTCACGAAAAAATGCTATATTCAATTTCAGGCAAGTCACTGACTTACTTCCCCCTCCAAAACTAGGATCTCGATGACTGACCGATCGCAAATCCACTCCTAAATCACACACAGATCGCCCTGTCCGCAGGAATCTTGTGTTTGTTTATCAGGAGAGAGATTATGTCAATTATCGGATTAAGATTTCGGAGCATGGCGGCTCGAATCAAAGTTTTAAGCCTCAACCATCCAGATTTAGCAGTTGAAAAGGTTCAACTAGTGATTAGCGATCGACTCACTGGAATTTTAGATAAAGCTCGGTCTAACGGTATAGATTTAGACGATCCCTACGAAGTATGGGAATTACTCAGCATCGATGCAGTTATCTCCCTCGAAGATATTCAAGGACAACACCATCGAGTGGTAATATCGATCGTCGAGCATGAAGCTCGTGCCTACCAATTGATGAAGCAACGGCAAACATATTCATGGAAGGATGTGCGCGTTGCTTTGGAAATGCACTGCTACTGGATATTTTGTGTCAACGCGAAACATCTACCTGATGACGGAGAATGGGTCGATATTCTCTATCATCAGATCGATATACCTCGTGGCTGGTCAGATTGTCGATCGATCAATCTTTAGATCTCATCATAAGTTAGGGGTTTGTCAACAACTTATTGATAAGATTTGCTTATTTAAATAATTTCCACTTCGCTCCAATTATTCAAATAAGCAAATCTTATCACTCTTGGAGGAGGAGAGCCAACTAGCATCGGGTAAATCTTCGGCAGTGGCACTCGATCGTACCGCTACGTCGGTATTATGGAGACAATCTTCGACTAGATCGGGATGAATCGGAGCTAAAGTGTCACAATTTGCGCCATCCCCGCCATACAGAGAGCAGAGCTTAGTATAAGCAGTTGCGATCGCCAGTTCTAATTCTTGCGGGAAGGGCGTATTCAGCATCAACGATCGAGACTGTTCGCCGCGCTGTCGCAGATTTTGGAGATTATCTACATCCAAGTCGGCAAAAATTTGGTGAAGTTTAGGCTCTAAACCCGCTTGGGCGATGAAGTAGCGGTAAGCCGCGGCAGTAGTCGCAAACCCATTGGGCACGTTTACGCCTTGGGGCGCGAGTTGCTGAATCATTTCGCCCAGAGAGGCGTTTTTACCACCCACCAGCGGGATATCATTGATGCTGACTTCATCAAACCAGAGAATAAATGCTTGGGCGCGAGCTGGTTCGTGGATCGATCTGGGAGCGGCACTGAGCATAATCCAGTCCTCTAATGACGATGAGCAGATTGTTGATATTTTCAAGTCTAGATCGACAATCTGAGGAACTTGTGAAGAAGATGAATTTCTTCACAAGTTCCTCATCTTTTAGATGTAGTTTGAAATTAGCAGTCGATTCCGCAGAGCGGACGCTTCTACTAAAACAGAGGCTTTGCCAACGCGAACGAGATTTACTTGCAAAACCGTCACTAGCTATGAAAGTTTCTATTTTTAGTACCAAGTCATACGATCGCCAATTTTTCACAGCCGCTAATACTCAGCATCAATATGAGCTAACATTTTTAGAAGCACGCCTAGATCGACAAACGGCTTGTCTCGCTACAAATGCAACTGCTGTTTGTGTCTTTGTTAATGATGAAGTCGATCGAGACACCCTAGAGTTTCTCTCACATCATGGGGTAAATTTAATTGCTTTGCGTTGTGCGGGATATAACAACGTGGATCTACCAATAGCAAAAGCACTAGGTATAAAAATAGTAAGAGTTCCCGCTTATTCTCCCTATGCTGTTGCCGAACATACCGTAGGACTAATCCTCACGCTCAATCGTAAATTACATCGGGCTTATAACCGTGTTCGCGGGGGTGATTTTTCACTGGAAGGATTGCTGGGATTCGATTTACATGGGCGGACGATCGGGATTATTGGGACGGGTAAAATTGGATGGGTCGTAGCCCAAATCATGACGGGATTTGGTTGTAAAGTTCTCGCTTACGATCTTTATCGTAACTCTAAATGTGAGCAGATTGGCGTTGAATATGTCGATCTACCGCAACTATTTGCTCGATCGGATATCATTACCCTCCACTGTCCATTAACTCCAGAGACTTATCATTTAGTAAATGAAGATGCGCTCGCTAAAATGAAGCTTCATGCAATGTTGATTAATACGGGACGAGGAGCATTAATCGATACTAAGGCGATCGTTGTCGCACTCAAGTCGGGTCAAATTGGATCGTTAGGATTAGATGTATACGAGCAAGAATCAGAATTATTTTTTGAAGATCTATCAGACCAAATTATCCAAGATGATACCTTTGCAAGATTGATGACATTTCCCAATGTCATTATTACTGGGCATCAAGCATTTTTTACTGAAGATGCTATGAGATCGATCGCTGAAGTGACTTTATCAAATATCACGCAGATCGAGCATGGACAGATTTGTGAGAACGAAATTTAAACTTATAAGTTATCAGCATAGAGGAGACTAACATTGCATCGATCGATCGTTGGATTTCATCAAGATTTAGAGCAACATTGGGTAGCAGAATTAGACTGCGGACATTGCCAGCATACCCGTCACGAACCGCCCTTTTTTCCACGTCCTTGGGTAGTTACAGCAGCAGGAAGGTTAGAACATATTGGACAACTCCTAAATTGCGTGTTGTGCGACAGGCAAGAGATCCCAGATGGCTATGCCCCTTATCGACGCACGCCCTTGTTTTCAAACGATTCGATTCCAAAGGGACTACAATCGCGACACACTACCCAGAAAGGCGTGTGGGGTATCATCCATGTTCAATCTGGTCATCTTCGGTATCGGATTCACGACCCATATCATAGTGAAATAATCCTCGATCGCGATTGTCAGGGGATCGTACTACCAGAAGTAGAGCATGAGGTTGAACCAATCGACAATGTTGAATTTTTTGTAGAGTTCTGGAAAAAAGCTCGATAGTCCTAAAGGGGAGCATCCCACTTTT
>JBBRVB010000156.1:0-8669 GCA_038247275.1 Chroococcales cyanobacterium | reverse complement strand
GGCGGCTGGGGCGGTGGGAAATGTGGCTGGGCAATTAGCAAAATTGCGTGGGTGTGAGGTCATCGGTTCGGCAGGTTCGGCTGAAAAAATTGAGTTTCTTAAAAATGACTGTGGATTCGATCGCGTCTTTAACTACAAAGATGCACCAGTCCTCGCACAGCTCCAACAAGCTGCTCCAGATGGTATTGATGTCTATTTTGATAATGTCGGCGGCGCAAGTCTCGAAGCCGCACTAACGGTACTCCGTAACTATGGGCGAATTATTGCCTGTGGGAGCATCTCTAGCTATAACGCCGAGCAACCAACCCCTGGACCGAGTAATCTCTTTAATGTCACAACCAAACGGTTGACGATCAAAGGGCTAATCGTGATTGATTCACTGCATCTGATCGATGAATTTCAACAGGAAGTAGGCGGCTATTTCCAGGCTGGTAAATTGAAAAATCAAGAAACGGTAGTCACTGGGATCGATCGAGCCGTGTCCGCCTTTCTCGGTCTATTTGACGGTCAAAATATCGGTAAGATGGTCGTGAAACTCGACTAGTTTGCTTTACCTAAATTAATTAGTTATTTGTAATGGTCAAAAACTGGCTCGATCGGATATTTAGAGATAAACATGGCAATATTGTCATCGGTCATCCCCCAAATCTCCCGATTATTGTCTGGGCGATCGCGAGTGTGCTCCAGCTAATTTTCAAGAGCGGCACAATTCATACTGGCTTGGAGACGATCGCCTTAATTGCGATCGTCATCTGGTCTTTAGCCGAATTATTTCAAGGTGTTAATTACTTCCGGCGCGGGTTGGGATTGGTCGTGCTCATTGGGACGATCGTTTCCAGGCTTTAGTACTGAGTGCAACTCAAGATCGAGACGCGATCGAGGGCAATAAATGAGTAGAACAGAACGGGAAAAAATGTTGGCAAACGAGCTATACTTTTCGCTTGCCGATCCTGAACTGCAAATGATGATGGGAGCAGCCCAAGAGCTGTTAGATTCTTTCAATCATACACGTCCTAATGAGGATGAAGCCAGAGCAGAAATTATCCGCAAGTTATTTGGCTCGATCGGCGCAAACTTTGTCATTAAACCGCCGTTTTTCTGCGATTTTGGTTGTCACATTCATGCCAAAGACAATCTTTACATCAACTATGATTGCATCATTCTCGACTGTAATGAAGTGCGGTTTGGGAATAATGTCATGCTTGCGCCCCGCGTCCAAATTTATACCGCATATCATCCCCTCGACCCAGAAATTAGAAGATCTGGTTTAGAGCTGGCTGCACCGATTACGATTGGTGATGATGTTTGGATTGGGGGCGGGGCGATTATTTGCCCAGGAGTCACAATTGGCGATCGCACGACCATTGGTGCAGGGAGTGTTGTAACTAGAGATATTCCCGCTGATGTGGTCGCGGTTGGTAATCCCTGTCGAGTTAGCAAAAAGCTGTAGCCGCGATCGATTTCGTCGTAGGTGTGTGAGAGTCCCGTTGCGATCTAGCAGCGCGAGGTGAGATGGGTCACAATAACTTTATGACCACTAGCTTTGATTGAAGCACCGATCGCCGCAGTAAATAACAATAGTAATGCAAAGATTTAATCTCACCGTATTTAAACAGTTTTGGGCGATTTCCAAGCCCTATTGGTCGAGCGAGGATAAGTGGCGGGCGCGGGGATTGCTATTAGCAGTTATCCTGTTGTCATTGGGATATACCGGATTGAGCGTGCTACTCAATAACAAGCGCGGCGTACTGATTTCGGCACTATCGGCGCGGGATGAGGCGAGATTTTGGGAGACAATTTTGGTGTTTGCTGGGACATTAGTGCTCTATGCACCGCTGTATGCGGGGTATGTATATCTGCGTGACAGGTTGAGTGTGGAGTGGCGACAATGGTTGACCAATTCATTTCTCGATCGCTACTTTCAAAATCGCGCATTTTACAATCTCAACTATGCTGAGGCTAATATCGATAACCCCGATCAACGGATTGCTGAAGATGTCAAAAGCTTTACTCAGGAGTCGCTGACGCTGCTACTGGCGGTTGTCGATTCATTACTGGCGATCGCGGCGTTTACGAGTGTCCTGTGGGGTATTTCGCAGCCACTGATCTTGTTTTTAGTTATCTATGCTCTAATTGGAACACTAACGACGGTGGGTGTCTTCGGTCAGCCCCTGATGCGTCTCAATTTCGAGCGACTCAAAAAAGAGGCTGATTTTCGGTTTAGTCTCGTCCGAGTGCGCGAAAATGCCGAAGCGATCGCTTTCTACCAGGGTGAGGGCTATGAATCCGATCGGATCAAAAGTCGCTTTGTAGAAGTATTTGATAACTTTAAACGTTTGATTTTTTGGGAATTAAATCTCAATATTCTTACCAATGCTTATGAGTTTATCCCATTTATCCTACCGGCGATCGTGGTCGCACCGGGGATCTTTGCTGGCGAGTTAGAAGTTGGTAAAGTTACTGAAGCTCAAGGCGCATTTATTCGGATCTTTTTCTCGCTCAATCTAATTGTGGCTCGGTTTCAATCTTTAGCTACTTTCGGAGCGGGTGTGGAACGGTTGTATACCTTCATGCAATCTTTAGAAGGTAATCTAGCTGAAGATTCAGATCCAACAAGTACGGTTAAAACATCGATCGAGACTGAAGAGATTGTGGCGACTGAGGTGCCAGGAGTAGAGCGGCTAGAGTTACAACAGATGACACTCCAAACCCCCAACTACGAACGAACCTTAATTACCGATTTATCGGTGAAATTATCGCCTGGTGAAGGGCTGCTAGTGAGAGGACCGAGCGGTTGTGGTAAGAGTTCTTTACTGCGCGCGATCGTCGGATTATGGGACGCGGGTACGGGTAAGATCATCCGTCCACCACTCGCCCAAATGCTATTTTTACCCCAACGTCCTTATCTGGTATTGGGGACACTCCGCGATCAGATGTTGTATCCGCACATGGATGTCGATGTGGAAGATAGTTATCTGAGTAAAATTTTGATGCAGGTTAATTTAGCTAATTTAGAACACCAACATGGTGGATTTCATACCGAACAAAACTGGGCACAGGTGTTATCCTTGGGCGAACAACAACGGTTGATTTTTGCGCGACTACTCATTAATAAGCCCAGCTATGCTGTTTTAGATGAGGCGACTAGTGCGCTGGATACTCAGAATGAGCAGCAGTTATATCAACAGCTTCGCGATTCGGGGATGACATTTTTGAGTGTCGGACATCGTGAAAGTTTGAGCGATTATCATCAGTCAATTTTAGATATTGCTCCCGATCGATCTTGGTCGCTAACGACTAGAGAGCGAGATTAAATAGCAGTTGCCAGATCGGTTAGAACACAAACCCGACTCTTTGAAAAAAGTCGGGTTTGTAATAGCATTATTTTTGCTGTCATAAACGCTTTGGCGATTAATATCATCGGGAGTAGATTAACGCGAGCCGCTCCCCCAGGAGCGGCTCGCGTTAGATTAACCATAACGACGATTGACTTGGCGACTTAATTGCACGTAAGTGTCGTACCCGCATCGTTCTATTCTGCGGCTCGCACGTTCGGCTTCGCGACGATTGGTTTTCTCTTTGTGCAACACACCAATTTCTCCAACTCCCAACTCCCAACTCCCATCACTATCTATTTCATACTCCAATTCAGTAACGCCGTAGGTAGGAATAGAACTCGATCGACTCTAATCCTCAGTTTGATAGAGAGGTCACAAAAACTTTGGTTTTAGAATTAGAAGCTAAATCCAAACATCGGAAAAATCAAATGGCATCAGTACGCAAAAATGCCGTCGGCATGTTCCCCACACGCGATCGGGTGGAGTCAGTAATGAATCAACTCCAAGCTAGTGGTTTTGTGATGAATAATGTCTCAGTGGTCGAGCCTCAGACCCCAACAGCAGCATCACCGCTCCGCAACCTCACCGAGCCGGTGGTGGAATCTGAAGTAGAGCTTACCGAGCAGCCGCTCGATCGGATTCAGCATAGTGCGGCTAGTGCTAGTGCTGTGGGCAGTGTGGCGGGTGGCGTAGTCGCTGGACTGACAACTTTGGCATTTCCAGCCTTTAGCGGCGCGGTAGTCTTGCTCGGGATGGCTGCTGGAGCCTTTTATGGTGCCGTTTCGGGGGGATTGCTCAGTAATGAGATCGGGATTACGCTGCCAGAATCCCAAGCAAAACACTATGATGATCTGTTAGAGCAGGGCAATTATCTAGTCGTCCTCAAGGGTACCGAAATCGATCTCGATCGAGCTGAGTCGATTTTCAAAGCTGCCGATATCCAAGAATGGATGGTCTTCGATCGAATTTAGGTGGCATTAAATACTAGTAGCTTTGTTTTGATGTAAGATATGTAGTCAAACGGTATAGAGCGATCGATGTTTTTTTCCACAGAAAGATACAGAAGATCTTCAGATTTTTCTGTTGTAATGGAAAGCATCAATAACAAATTGGAATAGATCCAGTGATGATGCCAACAATCGATCGAATGCAGACCTTTAAGCGCGAACAAAAAGTTAAATTTGTAGGTGGAGAAGGGATCGTGCGGAACTTCAAGTTTGAGGACGAACGCTGGCTATATGTAGTTGAAATGCCGTTGGGGCGAGAGCCAGTGTTTGGTAGAATTGGAGCCGAAACGATGGTATTACTTAGTGAGACAGAGTTACGTGCAGCACAATTTTAAATCGCCACAATTGCTCAGTCTTGCGGTAGCGATCGCGATCGGGGGGATCTGGATTGGTAGTTTGGTATTAGTCTTTAGGCTTGATGTAGCTACGCTTGGGCCGATTGGGATCGTCCCGGTACTGCTCGGGAGAACTTTTATCCAAACTGGACTATTTATCGTCGCTCACGATGCCATTCATGGTTCGGTGCTACCGGGAAATCCTCGCGTCAATTACTGGTGTGGTCAATTGGCACTGGCACTATACGCGCTGTTACCTTACCAAAAATTGGCACACCACCACTGGCAACACCATCTCCAACCCGGTCAAATTGGCGATCCTGATTTTCATGATGGCGTTCGCGACAGTCCGAGAGCGTGGTATCTCAAATTTATGCAAGAGTATTTAGATTTTCGCCAGAAAGTCGTCCTATTTTTTGGGATGAAGGTGATTTTCTTTACTCTATATCTAGGTTTTCACGTCCCGATTCCCAACCTGTTTTTGTTTTGGGTCTTCCCGATCGTGTTGAGTTCGATGCAACTATTCTACTTCGGGACTTATTTACCCCATCGAGCGGGTAGCGCAGCCATACCACCCAGTCCACACCAAAATTCTCACAATGCTGTGAGTAGCGATCGTCCGGTCTGGTGGTCATTCCTAACTTGCTATCACTTTGGCTATCACTGGGAGCATCATGAATATCCCGCGCTACCCTGGTATCGCCTACCTTCTATGCGTCAACATCGACGGCAAGCGGTAGTGCTTTCCCACATTGGACGTTTGAAAAATATTATTCAAGCCCAGCTTCAGCGCACTATTACCAGATCCACACCACTACATTAACGTGGATACCAGCTCCAAGACGAGTATTTATGTCAGCAAAAATTTCACTAGTTACCGGACAAATCACGATTAATGATGGCGGTTCCTTTCTGCTGACAGCAGCCGATGGCGCGATCGACGATCTGCGCGCACAGGGATTATTTGTGCGGGATACACGACTGATTTCTTATTATGAAATATCGATCGACCGGAAACCCTTAATTCTCCTTACCTCCAGTGCCATCACACATCGAGTGGCGCGTTACGAGTTTACCAACACCGCATTGTTGACTGCCAATGGTAGCAGCGTCCCCGCCAAAAAATTGCTAGTCAGTATCCGGCGCAGTATCATGGGCGGGATGCATGAAGATATCGAACTAACCAATCACCATCAGCAGCGGGTCGAACTCCAGTTGATGCTGGCAATTCGATCGGATTTCGTCGATGTCTCGCGGGTCAAATCCCAAGAGCTGTATACCCAAGGTCGGATGGAGACGACTTGGAAGGATGGTATCTTAGCTAATACCTATCGCAACGGTGAGTTTACTAGGGGGCTGAGGATTCAAGCCGAAGGCGCAACACCGCGCTACTCTAGCGGTCGATTGGTGTTCGATATTGCCCTCGATCCAGGGGAAAATTGGCAGACCTGCATTAATTTCATCGCTTTGGTAGATAGTGAGGAATTGGTACCCCAACATACCGATGCCGCGATCGATGCCACGCCAGCAGGTGTCGAGATGGCTAGCTATCTCGAACTAGCTACTCATCTGCGCTCCTCCAATCGCGATGTCGAGCAAAGTTATCGTCAGGCTTTGAGCGATCTGGCAGCACTGCGGATTCCCGCTGAGGATGGGAGTGATGTCTGGATTCCCGCTGCGGGGATTCCCTGGTTTGTGGCAGTATTCGGGCGCGATCCGCTGATTACCAGTATCCAAACCATGTCAGTCGCCCCCAATCTCGCCCAAGGGACACTCCGAAAATTAGCCCAATTGCAAGCTACCGAAATTGATGATTGGCTAGATGCCGAACCTGGTAAAATCCTCCACGAACTCCGGCGCGGGGAACTGGCTCAGTTGCGTCAAATTCCGAGTGCGCCTTATTATGGCGCGATCGATACTACTTTATTATGGATAATTACACTCTCGGAAACCTATAACTGGACGGGAGATCGGCAATTTTTAGCAGACTGTAGTGCGCCCCTTGAACGCGCCCTGATGTGGATTGATAAATATGGTGACGCTGACGGCGATGGATTTGTGGAGTATTGCCGCCGCTCCCCAGATGGTATTTACAATCAAGGCTGGAAGGACTCTGGGGACGCGATTCAAGACATTGATGGCAATATTGTCACGGCTCCGATCGCGCTTTGTGAGACACAGGGACAGGTATATGACGCTTGGCGACGTGCAGCAGATATTTATGATGTTTTGGGTCAAACTACTCGCGCTACCGCTCTACGTCAGCAAGCAGATGCATTATATCAACGGTTCAACGATCGATTCTGGATGGCAGATGCGGGGTTTTACTGCTTGGGATTGGATCGGGACAAACAGCAGATTCGCTCGATCGCGTCCAATCCCGGACAGTTATTATGGTCGGGCATCGTCCCCCCAGAACGCGCCCAGATGTTAGTCGATCGCTTATTTCAACCCGACATGTGGTGCGGCTGGGGAATTAGAACCCTCTCTAGCAACCATCCTAGTTACGACCCGATCGGCTATCACACCGGTAGCGTCTGGCCCCACGACAACTCCTTTATCGCCGCCGGACTCAAACGCTACGGCTATCATGCTGAAGCGAGTCGGATCGCCGAAGGCATCTTTGCAGCGGCGAGTATGTTTCAATCCAACCAGATGCCCGAACTCTTCGGCGGGATCGAGCGTACAGATGAAAATTTCCCCGTTCCCTATGTTGATGCCAACATCCCCCAAGCCTGGGCGGCTGGCTCGATGCCGTGGCTGATTAGTACCATCTTGGGACTAGTTGCCGATGCTTCCGAACGTCGCCTCTACATCCAGCCCGTTCTCCCTGACTGGTTGCCCGATCTTCAACTTACCAATATCAGGGTTGGTGATGCCCGCATCGATCTCGATTTTTGGCGGACAGCCGATCGCACCCACTGGAAAATAGTTCATCAAGTCGGGGAGTTGGCAGTCGTCGAGCTAACTTCAGATCGATCGATTCCGTAATTATCTCAAAAATCTGCCACGCACCAGTATATGCACACGATCGATCGACACTACGATATCATCATCATCGGCACGGGAGCAGGTGGCGGCACCCTTGCCCATCGCCTCGCCCCTAGCGGTAAAAACATCCTCATCTTGGAGCGCGGTACCTTTCTCCCTAGAGAAAAAGATAACTGGAATCCAGTCGCAGTCACCGCCAAAGATCGCTACTTCAACACCGAAACTTGGATCGACAAAGACGAACAAGACCTCAAACCCGCAGCAGGTTATTGGGTAGGTGGGAACACCAAATTCTATGGCGGCACTATGTTTAGGGCGCGAGAGCGAGAATTTGATGAGATCGTTCACAAAGGTGGGATCTCTCCCGCATGGTGCCTCAAGTACGCAGATTTTGAACCCTATTATACTCAAGCCGAGCAGCTCTACAATGTGCATGGCCAAAGAGGTCTAGATCCCACCGAGCCGTGGACGACCACCGCATATCCCGATCCTGCCATCAGTCACGAACCACGGATTCAATCAGTCAGCGACGATCTGGCAGATCGAGGCTTGCGCCCGTTTTACCTGCCGATGTCCATCAAACTCAATGAAGCACAACAGTTTTTGAGTGAGTGTATTCGCTGCGAAACCTGTGATGGGCATCCTTGTCTGCTTCATGCCAAAGCGGATGCCGAAGTAATGACTGTCCGCCCAGTCATGGCATACCCAAATGTCACATTCCTGACTTCAGCCAAAGTCTTACGCCTGCATACCAGTGATTTCGGTCGAGAGGTGACTGCGGTAGAAACTGAAGTAGATGGCGAAGTCCAGCTATTTCGCGGGGATATTGTTGTGGTTGCTGGTGGCGCAATTAATTAGGCGGCGTTGCTATTGCGATCGACTAGCGATCGACACCCACAGGGATTAGCAAATAGTTCGGGACAGGTAGGACGCAATTTTATGAAACATAATTGCGGTGTGGTAATTGAAATGACCACGAAAGCAAACCCCACGGTATT
>JBBRVB010000155.1:0-8692 GCA_038247275.1 Chroococcales cyanobacterium | reverse complement strand
TACTCGTCGTCACATTAGAGCGTTCGCGAAGCGTCTGGAAGAGAATCGCTTCATTCATAAGTTTAACTGATGCAATTATAGTACGTCAGCACTTTATTACCTCGATCGTTAAAACTTTGAGATCTACTGAAGGGGGCTTCTGGGGTGTTGGAGGGTTTGTTAGACGGATAAACCAGAGTATCGCCATTATGTAAGTTGGTCTGTAGCGAGGCTGTCGCTAACATCAAGCATCAATGACCGATCGAATTGCTGCTCGTACAGTTTGAGCAGATCTGAGTAAATCCGCACGTTCGGCTTCATTCAAGTTTAATTCCAGGATGTGTTCGACACCATTGCGGCTGAGGATCGTGGGCAAACTCAGTGCAACATCATCGAGTCCCATTTGACCTTGTAAGCAACTAGAAACCGTCAGTACCGAGTGTTCGCCGCGCACGATCGATTCGACGATTTTGGAGAGAGCTAAACCAACGGCGAAATTTGTGTAGCCCTTCCGCTGAATAATTTCATAAGCAGCATTTTTCACATGACTAGTAATTTCAGCGAAGGGAATGACGAGATCTCCATGCTGGCAGAGTTGAGATAAGGGAATTCCAGCAATGTTGGCAGTACTCCAAGCGAGTAGTTCGCTATCGCCATGTTCGCCGATGACGTAAGCGTGAATATTGCGTGCGCGGATCGACTCGACAGTGGTGGGCGAGGAGGTCGCGTAGCCGTGCGGAGTCTAGTACGGTACCGGAACCGATGACACGAGATCGCGGAAATCCAGAGTATTTCCAGGCAAGATAGGTGAGGATATCCACTGGATTGGTGACAATTAGCAGGATACTATCGGGACAGTGCTGGGCGATTTCTGGAATCAGCGTCCTGAAAATTCGGGCATTCTTTTGAATTAGATCTAAGCGAGTTTCACCTGACTTTTGGGCTGTGCCTGCGGTGATGACAACTACCTGTGCTCCAGCGCAATCAGCAACACTCCCTGCCCGAACTTGGACGGGACGGGCAAAGGGGACAGAATTGCTGAGATCCATTGCCTCGCCTTCTGCTTTAGCCAGATTCATGTCGGTGAGGACGATCTCTTCGACTAGTCCATCAATGAGCAACGCATAGGCAAAGGTGACACCGACATTACCACAACCAACGATCGCAATTTTATCTGGGATATCGCAAAAAGTCATCGCCAATCCTCCTCGAATAATACTGTTTAGATCTCTGGAACTTTGAGCCGATTTTCTGAACTCATGATGCAAATCTTTAGCTATGTGTTGATATTTTTCTCCAAACTCATCTCAAATTTACCGATCGGGAATCGATAGATCGATCGAAAAGATCGGCAACAATCGAGGCTAACAAAGTAGCATCTATAGGCTTAGAAATATGGACTTGAAATCCGAGTTGTTTGGCAATGTTGATTTCTCTGGGACTGGAATAAGTCGTCAGTGCAGCAGCGGGAATTGTGCCACCAGCTTCAGGACTCAACAACCTGACTTGGCGAATAAACGACCAGCCATCTTGCTCTGGCATCCCAATATCGGACAATAGGACATGATATTTTTTCGGCTCGGTTTGCAATGTTTGGATGGCAACAGTTGGTGAGGCAATTGCTGTGACTGTCGCACCGTAGTGTTCGAGGATGGAGGTAATTGATGTCCGAATATTAATTTCGTCATCGAGGACGAGAACGTGAATGCCAGTTAGTTCGGGTTCACTATTAGCTTCTTTTGCACTGATGGTTAAGGATTCAGGCAATTTAGACGGAGTGGATGGTTCTCGAATCTGAGCGATAAGATTGTTAACAGCAATTCTCTGTGATGGCGAACAGTTTTCAGTAATATACTGTTCGATAAAGTCTTCCAGCACATTGGTAGTAGATGAGCCGTTCTTGTAGACGGTTTTTACAAATTCATTCCACAATTTTTCTTTGATTTTAAAGCTGGCAAATTTTCTGTGATTTTCGTCTACTTTCATAAATATATCTAACTCAAATAAATTACTTATTATCCTACTTTGTTGTTTAGATCGAGATACTTGCTCGATTTAATCTAATTCTTTAAATAGATAAATCAGATTGAAGTTCAAATAAAGTCTGTAATAGTTCCTGAGCAGTAAACGGCTTGGCTAAAAAGGCTTGGACATGGAGATCGATCGTGTCGGCGATCGGATCGGTTGCAGATAGTCCGCTCATCACAACGATTGACACGTCACCATTAATTTTTTGCAGGGAGTGAATGGTGGAAGCACTATCCAAGGATGGCATCATCAGGTCGAGTAGTACAATTTCGATCTCAGCTTGATGTTGGGCATAAATAGAGATCGCCTCAATCCCATTCTTAGCTGTAACTACTCGATAATTATAAGCTTCCAAAGATACTCTGATAATCTCGCGCACGGAAACTTCATCATCGACAACTAAGACTAATTCACCATGACCGAGTGGCAAATCTAGACTACCTATGGCGATTTCGGTTTCAGGGTTAGGTTCCGCAGGTAGATAAATCTTAAATTGCGTACCTTGCCCTACTTCACTGTGAGTAGTGACAAATCCGCCATGACTTTTGACGATCCCCAAAGTGGTCGATAATCCTAATCCTGTACCCTTGCCTGGTGCCTTGGTGGTGAAAAATGGATCGAAGATCTGCGCTAAGATTTCTGGGGGAATTCCCGTTCCCGTATCGGCAACCGTCACCAGTACATAAGGCCCGATCCTCGCATCGATATTCATCCCGACATAGCTTTCATCTAAAACTAGATTCTCTGCCGCTAGAGTGAGATTTCCGCCGTTTGGCATGGCATCGCGAGCATTGATCGTCAAATTCATCAGGACTTGGTGCAATTGGGTCGCATCGGCACAGATCGGCCACAGATCGGTGGTGGCAAGATTGAGGGAAATCTCGATTGATTTAGGAAAGGTTTGCCGTGCCACTTTGACGACTTCGGATAAGATATGTCTAATTTGCACCGAAGTTCGAGTGCCATCTGAGCCACGGGCAAATGATAAAATCTGCTGAACCAGATCGGTACCGCGTCTGGCACTCTCTTCGAGCATTCGCAATAGCGATTTACTGCGATCGTCTACATCTGGCAATCGCCTGGGTAAGAGTTGCGAAGCTGCCAAAATCGGGGTCAAGATATTATTCATATCGTGGGCGATGCCACTGGCGAGAGTACCGAGACTCTCTAAGCGTTGGGCGCGGAGAAACTGCGCTTCGAGTTGCTTTTTCTCTGTAATATCAGTGTTGACCAATAGAATCGATTTCGCTTGTCCAGCGGCATCGCGCATCAGCGTCCACCGACTTTCGATGGTGACAGGCCGATCTGCTTTAGTCTGGGTCTGAATTTGTCCTTGCCAGACACCTTCTAAAAGTAAAGTTTGGTAGGCAGGATCGATAAAATCGGTTTCATTGGGACGCAAAATCTCCACGACATCCAGACCGATAACTTCGGCGGCTTGCCATCCGTACAGTCGTTCCGCCCCCTGACTCCAAAAGATAATCCGCCGATCGAGATCGCAGACGAAAATCGCATCGGTAGCAACATCGAGCAGGGTAGCTTGTTCTTGAATTTTTTGCTCGGCGAGTTTTCGCTCGGCTCGCATCCGCAACCGTTCGCTAACATCCACTACCACCGAGCGGCTCATCAGGTAATTTCCGTCCCGATCGTAGACTCCTCTAGAACTCAAGCTGACAGGTAAGATCGTGCCATCTTTTCGCACCATCTCAAATTCCAGATCGTCGAGCCACCCCTGCGGTTGAAATAGCAATAAACTGGTGTGAAAGGTTTTCAAGCTCTCTAGTGTCAGTAGATCTCTAAAGGTTTTCTTACCGACCACTTCCTCCCGCAGATATCCTAGCATCGTGAGTTCGGTATCATTGATGCTAATGTATGTGCCCTCTCGATTGAGAGAGTGATAGCCACAGGGGGCATTGTGATACAGTTCTTCTAACTCAGCAGACTTGACTGTCAGAGCCGCTTCGGCCTGTTGACGTTCGCTAATTTCCGATCGCGCCCGATCGAACAAGCGAGCTTGTTCGATCGCAATCCCGACTTGGATTGCCAATTGTCGCAGTAAATCAACCTCCAGGGGTTGCCAATCACGGGGCGCATTGCAGTGATGGGCGATGAGCAATCCCCACAGATGATCGCCTTGGAGAATCGGCACGACTAGGTTCGCTCTGACTTGACAGGAGACGAGTAATTCTAAATGGTGGGGGTCGATGTTAGCTGCGTAAATATCGTTTTTGACTGTAATCTGACCTTGCCGAAACGGAACTAAATATGTATCGGTCATACAGGGATCTTGAACCCAACGATTGAGGATGGAATTCCAGCTAGATCCCACTGATTCAACCGCGACCGTGCCACTAA
The DNA here is from genome assembly GCA_038247275.1 of Chroococcales cyanobacterium. GTDB lineage: Bacteria > Cyanobacteriota > Cyanobacteriia > Cyanobacteriales > Chamaesiphonaceae > Chamaesiphon. The sequence continues at coordinate 4,330 of JBBRVB010000155.1, read as the reverse complement.
AATCGGGTGCAAATTCAAACATCAGCACGCGATCGGTCTGGAGAAACTGCCGCACTTCATCGACGGTCGTTTGCAAAATGTCTGGTAAATTCAGCGATTGGCGAATCCGTTGCGACAGCTCCATCATCAGGCGATGACGATCGACCTGTTGGCAGAGTGTTGCTTCAGACTGCCGATATTGCCGATCGATCTGCGATAGTTCGCTAGTGCGCTCGACGACAGTTTGGGCTAGTCGATCGTTAGCCTGGCGTAGTTCTGCTTGGGCTTGGCGTAATTCCCGATTGGACTGCTCCAAAGCGGCAGTTTGCAATTGAACTTGCTGGTGCAGGATCTCGTTCGTAGCCAATACTTCCATCGGATCGAGAACCTGTAATAAGCTGGTTTGCATGACGATGCCCAGTAGCTGCCCAGAACCACCTGTAATGACTAATCGCTGAATGCGCCGAGCTTGCATTTCCTGTTGAGCGTGCCACATCGATTCGTGGGGCTGGAGCGAGAAGACAGGCGAACTCATCACAGTTTGCGCCTGGGTTTGGGCAAGATCGATACCTAATGCTTGAAATTGCACGATATCGCGCTCGGTAATCATGCCAATTGCTTGTAGCTCAGGCAACCCAGCGGGTTCTTCCGGGGTTGCCGCTGTAATCACCACACAACTGACGCGATGGGTTGCCATCTGTCGAGCGATGCTCAAGACCGAAGCTGTAGCTGGAGCATGGATAACAGGGGTAGTCATTACCTCTTCGATCGATCTCAGTTTGAGCAGATTTACAGGCTGCAAAATCCGGCGGATTAAATCCGGCGTGACAATCCCCATGAGATCTCCAGCTTCATCGACGATCGGTAGATGGCGAATCCGATGCTGATAAAACAGGGAGATCGCCGTCATCGCTGTCTGTGATGGCGATTGGGTCAGGGTAATGAGTTGCCGAGTCATCACCTCACCAACTGAAATATTCGTTAGATCTGTTTGATTTGCTGTCAGTCTGACAATATCCCGCTCGGTCAGAATGCCCCGTAACTGCGTCCCTTCGGTGACTATCACACAACTATTTTGATGCAGATCGCTCAATTCTACAGGCTCGGCAGCATCCGCAATCAATAATGTACAATGCCTCCCTTCTGCTTGACTCATGAGCGCGATCGCGGCGGCGATCGATAGATCGGGACTGACTGTCAGCGGAGAGCGATTGATGACTTCTATGAGCGAAGGGAGATATGCGAGTTGATTAGGGAAGGACATAAATTAGCTGGGAAGATACTACACTTTTTGTCTGATGAGGTTCTTTCCCATATCTATAGAATATCACTATATTTCGGTGCCCCTTAGCCCATAACTTCCTCACACTCTTGGGGCAGAATGAGATTAGGTGAACATGCCAGCGCGATCTATCTCGCGATTCTCTTCCAGAGAGACTTTTTTTAAGACAGACGCTCCGCCTTACACCAACGCTAACGAGTCGATGTTAGAAGAACCAAGCAGATTCTTCTATTCACCGCGATCGATTGGGAACTAAAAACAAGATGTCGAACAAACGCATTCTAGTCATCGATGACGATCCCTGTATTCGGGAAATTTTGTATATGAGTCTGAGTGAAGTAGGCAACTACGAGGTGATTGAGGCGAGTTCTGGTCGTACCGGATTGACCGAAGCTTGTAGATCGCGTCCCGATGCGATCGTGCTCGATCTGTGTATGCCACAAATGGATGGGATGGAAGTGTTGCGACAACTACATGCCTGTCAATCTACCCAAATGATTCCAGTAATTATTCTCTCCGCGATCGCTTCGTTGGTGAATTTAGATCGGCTTTCTAGTCAAGGTGTTGTGGAAACTATCTTAAAACCGTTTGATTGTCTCACTTTACCCGATCGAATTGCGGCTGCTTGTCACTGGAATTCTGCATGAACTGGATAATTTCTATGCTTTCCCGTGACAAAGGTTGAATCATTGAGGAGCACAGTGAGGTGAAAGTCTCATGCTGTGTTTGTGCGGTTCGTTGATTGAAACTAAAGCCCTTTAGGACTTTGGAGGAAAATCGTCTCTACGCCGCCTTGAGTGAAAACTCAGAAATATAGTAGAGATAACTTTAGTTTAGTGTGAGTGCGTCGAACACAAATTTGACAAGTCTCACCCGCTAGGAATGGCGTGATGCCAAAACTGCCCACATGGATAGAGAATAAACTCTAAAAATGAAGCTGGGGACAGAACGAGAATAACAAACCTGAGATGGGGGCAACTCGTATAGGTAAGTAGTCATGGTTAAACACTAGTTGAACTTTCGGAAAAAGCGTCTGAGCGTGAACGACCGAACTCAAGGTCGGACAACGACACAAGATAACACGTACAAGTGTGAAAATACCCGCATTATTCTGAACGTGATAAATGCAATTCTGGGAAATCGTAGGCGAAATGAGAGAACCTAAAATTACAAAACAACTAAACTAAGGAACGAATAAAACTGCTCTTTCAACCTCCAGTCCAGAGATTTAATCTCCGAAACTGTGGACTCCTTAAATAAGAGTTAGCGGGTAGAGTTGATAAGATGTACTCAAAAATTTAACAAGTAAGGACTGTTAGACAACTGGGTGCGGTTTACATAGTCAATGTTCAAAATGCGTAGAGAATGTTATGACAACGGAGTTACATCCAGTTGATAAATGGAAATCGATTCCGTGGCGAAAGCTGCGGAAAATAGTATTTCGCCTACAAGTGAGAATATTTAAGGCTCAAAAGAACGGTAACGCGCTCCTAGTGCGTAAGCTTCAGAAACTTCTACTAAGCTCTAGAGCAGCAAAGTTGCTTGCAATCCGGCAGGTGACACAGCTAAATACTGGACGAAAAACCGCAGGGGTAGACGGAAAGAAAGCCCTCGAACCCTCTCAAAGATTGGCACTTTATCAAGTGTTAGTTAAGAACTGGAAGCAATGGAAACATCAGCCATTAAAGCGAGTGTTCATCCCCAAAGCCGATGGAACAAAAAGAGGACTAGGAATTCCAACCATTAGTGACAGAGCATATCAATGTCTCATCAAATATGCCTTGGAACCAACAGCAGAAGCTACGTTCAATGCCCACTCATATGGGTTCAGACCTAGTAGAAGCTGTCATGATATTCAAAAACAATTATTCAATAATCTCAACTCTAGTAGTAATGGATTAGAAAAAAGAATATTGGAATTGGATGTTGAAAAATGTTTCGACAAGATTGACCACAAATTCTTGATGCAATCTGTCCAACTACCAAAGGCAGCAAAACAGGGAGTCTTTCGGGCAATAAAAGCCGGAGTCCGGGGAGAATTCCCTTGGTCAGAATCTGGTACACCCCAAGGTGGAGTCATCAGCCCATTACTAGCAAATTTAGTCCTTCATGGATTAGAAAACGTTGGTCACGAGGTCAGATTAAAAATCAGGAATGGTGGAAGATATATAGACACTATTAATGGATTTCGTTATGCGGATGATGTTGTGTTTATTCTGAAACCAGGAGATGACTCTGAACTCCTTCGAGAACACATTGATAAGTTCCTAGAGCCAAGAGGATTAAAAGTCAAAGAAGCCAAAACTAAGATTATACATAGTACAGATAGTTTCGACTTCCTGGGGTGGAACTTCGCAGTTAAACCCAATGGTAAATTCATTTCGACACCCAGTCAAAAAGCTACAGATAGCATTAAGACAAAAGTTAAAGAAGTGATGAAAGATAGTCGTTTTACTCTAGAACATCGCATCAACAAGTGTGGTTCGATGATAAGAGGGTGGAGAAATTATCATAGATTCTGCGACATGAGCAAACATGTCTTATGGGAATTAAACCATTGGACGTGGAAATTCATTCGCAAACAAGGAAGATCTGACCGCAACCAAACCAACAAGGTTATTCATCTAGCATTTCCTTCGGTCAGTTGGTCGGCTTGCAAGTTTATCAGTGTCAAAGGAGATAAATCACCTTATGATGGCGATTTTGGATACTGGTCAAAACGCGAAAATGCTAACTACGATGGGGTAACGGCGCGTCTTCTCAAGAAACAGAATCATAAATGTACAGATTGTAATCTATCGTTCATTTCAGGTGATGTTGCAGAATTACACCACATTGATGGCAACCATGACAATTGGAAGCCGTTAAATCTGGAAGTCCTGCACCGAGAATGTCACCAGCATCAAACCATTCATGGTCAGATGAGAGTCCGAACAGCGGGATAACCCCGACTTATTAGGTGTCAGACTAGGAGCCGGATGCAGTGAAAGCTGCACGTCCGCGTTCTGAAGGAGAGGTGTCTCCTGGCAACAGGAGCATCGACTCTAATTGAAGACGAGCGGTTCCCGC
>JBBRVB010000154.1:0-8725 GCA_038247275.1 Chroococcales cyanobacterium | reverse complement strand
TTTAGGCTTTAGGCTTTAGGCTTTAGGCTTTAGGCTTTAGGCTTTGGAACTGCGTTCCAGGTTTCTCCGATCTCCCATCTCCCATCTTCCTTCTTCTATCTCCCATCTCATCAAATGACTGTTAAAGTTTTAATTCCTACTGCACTCCAAAAATTCACTAGCGATCGCGCGACGATCGAATGTGAGGGTAATAGTATTACTGAATTGCTAGATGCACTTGAAGTTAGTTGTCCCGGTGTTAAAGCCAGACTATGTGATGACGCTGGTCAATTGCGACGGTTTCTCAATCTCTATGTCAATGATGAAGATATCCGGTTCCTCGATGGTCCTGGCACCCCGCTCAAAGATGGCGACCAAGTTAGTATCGTTCCGGCGGTAGCTGGGGGTTAGTTAACATCGATCGATGTCCAATCGCTCGTAGACATCACTAGAAAATGTCTCCAGATTTTAGAATTTGGGGATATTTTTTGTTGTCACCATTAGGGTAGGGATAGGGTTGTGGTCATAAAAATCGCGATCGATTAATCATGCTAGCAAGAATTATCCAAATCGGTGAAGATTGGATTGCAACGATGACAAGTAGCCAATGTACTACCAAGTCTCGACCAGCACCAGCTAGATTGATGCATATCATTAATACTACAAATGCGATTGTATATAAGCTCAATGCTAAATGATAAATTCCCCGTGCTTGGTGGGTTGGCCGTAGTTTAGGATATCCATCGATCCGAGGATCTGGTTCCCACCAACTCAGCCAGACTAAAGCTATCGACGCGATCGCACAAATTATCAAGGGTACTGCCCGCAAATGTTCTGTAAGTTCGATCGAGATCGCGGCGGCCGTGGCAATTAAACTCCCCTTTCGATCGTAGATCCCATTCGCCAGCATCCAATCTTTAAACGATCTCGTGCTATATCCAACTTCTTGAAAATGTCGTAAGTAGCACAACGACCGACGACTAAAAAAGGTCACAGCAGTGGCAGAAATTGCAGCTATAGCTAGTGCTCTGAGCATAAAGATTGCGATGAACTTGCAAAGGTAATTTTGGGCGGATTAAACTTAGTTTTCCCTAATTTTATTGAGAAGTGCTATCATCTAGATATTGTTTTGCAACAATAGCATCTCGGTAGTCATCGGAGGGTAACTATCCACACAAATAATCGCCATATAACGAATCTTGTGATGCAGCCGCTTGCAGTCGGGTAGTCAGAGTACCAGCACCACTGATATCGGTGATGAATTCGAGTCGAGTCCGATGTCCAAAAGCGGCATTTCGCTCGAAATCACCTTTGAGTATCTTGCACATCACAATCTCCGCGAAATCATTCCCAAGGGAATGCCGCGATCGAGTTTAATCTCGAAGATTGTGATGTATTGGTCGTTGTGAAGCTTGAGATTCGTTCAGAATCAGGGTTAGCTAAAATCGCGCAACATCTTTTTGATTTCGATGTTGTGCAACTCTTCGTTCCCGATCATCGTCCGCGCGAACTCTTCGAGATAGACACTAGCATCCTCGACAATATCGAGAAGCTTTTTGTACATATCCAAGGCGTTGCGTTCGTGGGCTAGACTCTCTTGTAAGATGTCTCTCACCGAATGTTTGTAGGTTTCCTCCATTGGCGCAATTTGGAGCGATGGGTGACCTTCTAAGCCAGTGAGAATCTCACCAACCTGCTGGGCATGGAGGAGTGATTCTGTTGCTTGGGCTTTGAAGAAATCCACGATCGGAATCCGGTTGGGGCCAGTAATCATCAGGGCATAATGTGTATACCGGACTACTCCAGCCAGTTCAAATTCCATGATGCTACGGAGTGTATCGATCGCTTTGGGTTGGTCTAAATCTTTCATTAATTATCTAAAAGTTGTGCTAATTAGTGGCGACGGTAGAATTTTGATGTTGCTGCAAATAGATCCTAATTTCGGAGTTTCAATAAATGCTAATTATTCTTATTAATTTGCAAGATTGCCAAAGTTCGGTGCCGACTCGATCGGATGGCTAGCCCTCCGGTGATGGGTATTACTTTTTTAGAGTGTGCCCAGAGATTCGAGGGAAATCGACCTCAAACATATAGTCATAATTTCCATCGCGGTCGTTACCAAAGTATATATGATGACAACTCAAATGACAACTACTCGCAATTATTTTCTTAATGTTCGAGCGATTTAGATGTTGATAGTCGATCGACCTTCAAATAAGTGGCGTTGCTGAATTCAGGTGTGGTTTTCTATTTGTGCAACACACAAATTTCTCCCATCTCCCATCTCCCATCCCGATCGACTTTAGCCCAATCCCGTTGGAATATGGGATTTGATTTTGGTAATTTGATTGAGATCGTTGACCATGACGACTTTGGGCTGGTGGTGCTGGACTTCGATTTCGTCAAATTGGGCATAAGTCATCACAATGAGCTTATCCCCCTTTACACCTAGTCTAGCGGCTGCGCCATTTAATTCGATCGATCCAGAACCAGGTGCCGCAGCGATGGCATAGGTCACAAACCGTTCGCCATTATTAACATTGACTACCTGCACTTGCTCGTAAGGTACTATTCCAGTAGCAGTCAATAACAGTTCGTCAATACTGATACTCCCCATATAGTGCAGGTTGGCATCGGTAATCGTGCAACTGTGAATTTTGGCTGCCAATAACGTGCGTTGCATAGTTGGGAGTTGGGAGATGGGAGTTGGGAGTTGGGAGTTGGGCAATCTGCCTAGTAGCATGTTTAGATCGGCGATGCGCGATCGTGGATGTTTCATCTAGGTCGATCGCGCCAAGATCGGACAGGGAGTTAGGAAACAATCCCTCCTCCCATGTTGACATTTTGCTATTTCTTAGCTGCTGCAACGCATTCTTGCACTAGGGGCATGACTGTATCAACATCTTTCCAGCCCAGGATTTCAGTTACTTTCTTTTCGAGATTCTTGTATGTTTTAAAGAATTCGGAGATTTCATCCAAGCGATGTTGGGGGATATCTTTAAGTGATGTCACATTTGCATAGCGAGGATCTTTGTCGGGGACGCACAAAATTTTCTCATCGCGATCGCCACCGTCGATCATTTCGAGCATTCCGATCGGGCGACAGGCAATCACACAACCTGGGAAAGTCGGCTGATCCATCATGACCATCCCATCGAGTGGATCGCCGTCATCACCCAGTGTATTGGGGATAAAGCCGTAATCGTAGGGATATTGAACTGAAGAGGACAACACTCGATCGAGTGCCATCGCATTCATGTCTTTATCAAATTCATACTTATTCTTACTACCAGCGGGAATTTCGATTAGTACATTGATAATCCCATATTTAGGTTGAGCGGGAATGAGCGTTAAGTCCAAAATAAAATTCTCCAATTCAAAAAGGCTTGGGGATAGTTATTCCTCGCGGAATAAATCCCCTGCTTGCATTTTACTAGGGATTGGGAATTGGATATATAGCTGTGAGCGTCCGAATATTTGCTTTAGATCATTCGGGTAACGCTGCTGGCGGCAAAGTTGGTAAAGTTTGGATCGTGCTGGCTGGCGAATAGTGAACGATGGCGGCAACTGGGAGAATCAGTGTAAAGATCGCGATCGCACTTCCCCAGAACTCCCCCCATTTATGTGGAGGAGGTTCGGTTTTAGATTTGCCAGGGGGGACACTAGATTCCATGTAATAATTGTATTTAACTCGACATTGGTGCAAACTCCTAGACTTGTAGGAGGATTAACTCGCACCACTAATTCTATTTTACCCAATAATGACGAGATAGTTGTTACATAGCTCACATTTGTTTGCATTTGAAGTAGTATTCGATCGATTGTCGCAATTGGCTAGATCTCGTTGAGTTCGATCGCGGGTAAAGTGACAGCTACTTGCTAAACTCGATCGGTGAACTAGCGATTATTGATGGAAAGATTTTTATGCCGATCGAGACTTTGTTTCCACTGGCGATTTATTATGAGGATCTGCTGGATGCTGCCAAACATCAACAAATCTTACTCGATGCAGTCTTACAACTAGAAAAATCTGGTGCCGAACGCCGTAACTACCCAGAAATGGCGTGGACGGGCGATCTACATGGCGTAGAGCAAATTCATACCAATCCAGATTTTGCGTGGATTGTCGAGCAAGTAGAGCGGCATACCGCGATCTATTTACTAGAGCTGGGTGTAGATCTCAGTCAGGTAGATTTATATATTCAACGGGCATGGCCGATTGTGTCCCGAACAGAACAAGAAGTTGGTGCTCACTGCCACAATACGGCGCATATTAGTGCTGTTTATTATATTAAAGTCCCTGCTGAGGGCACTTACGATCCTGGGCGATTGGTGTTTATTGATGAGGCGCGGGTAAACGAGGTGAGTCCGGGATTGGGTAGTGAAAATACCGATATTATCGCTGAAGATAATTATTTCAATCAGCTTCAGGCGGCATATTTACCTGTAGAGGGGCGATTATTAATGTTTCCCGCCAAGCAGCGTCATGCAGTCACGATGAATGAAACGGAGGAGTTACGGGTATCCTTGTCATTTGATATCGTGCTGACAGCAACTGGTTCGGCTTCAGGTGCTTATGAGTTTCTGACACCACCACCGAGTCAGTGGCAGAAGTTTAAGCCCAAAACTGGGAACACTGATTAAAGTAAACTGAGTCAATTGGTGAATCTAGTCTCCTCAACCTCCAGTTGCTGCACTCTTAGCCTGATTTACCAGCAACAAAGATCCCATTTGACTAACCTCACTCGGATCGGTTAATGTTCAGATTTAAGTAGTGTTAATTTTAAAGATTAATTAATTTATGAAAAGATTTTTACTTCTATTCCTGTCAGCACCTACCGTTCTGAGTACGATTTTACCCTTCGTTACTAGCACACCCGCTCTAGCTGGGACAACGGCTGTAACTGCGGACAAATTCTGCGTCACTGCTCATGCCAGACTCGTCTGCGTCAAATCTTCGCAGTTGGCAAGTCAGACTCCAGCACGAGCGACACTGATAGCTAGAGCACAAGCCGAAGCTGAAAATCCCGATGCTTTCGTCAATTTTAGCAATGAAGAAAGTGATGCGGCAGCAGCGATGTTTGGTTGTGACTGCCCTGCTTGTATTCGCTCCCTCCGCCAGATCCGCATCATGGCACAGGTCAGTTGATAATTGATAATTGATAGTTGATAATTGAAGATAGATGATTAGAAATCGATCTGGCTGCAAATTCATCCAGGGCTGATATTTTCTATTTACAGCGATCGATTATCTGCAGCGAAGGGTCTACCAATGATGAAGAATCTAGAAAATTACGATCCTAGTGGTGTCGGGCAAGTAAATGGTAATTTATTTGGCTTACCCTTTGATGATGATTCGGCACAGACGATCGTGTTTGGGGTACCGTGGGAAGTAACGGTTTCGTATCATCCTGGTACCGCCGCCGCACCGCAACAAATTCTTGATGCTTCGCCGCAATTAGATTTGTATGATTTTGACAATCCCCAAGGTTGGCAAGGGGGCATATATATGCCACCGATCGATCCAGACATACTGGCAAAAAATAATTATTATCGGCAACAAGCAGCCCTAATTATCGATCGATTGGAGCAAGGCAAATCGCTGGATTTGGAACCAGATCTGACCCCCGTGTTAGCCGAGATAAATCGAGCTGGTAAGGATCTCAATCGGTGGTTATTCGATCGCACTCAAGCAGCAATGAATGCTGGTAAAAAAGTCGGCGTTATCGGTGGCGATCATAGTGTGCCATTGGGTTACATGCAAGCCTTAGCCGATCGATATCCCGATTATGGTATCCTCCATGTCGATGCTCATTCAGATTTGCGGGATGCTTATGAAGGCTTTGAGTTTTCCCATGCATCGATTATGTTTAACGCGCTCAAAATTCCCCAGATTTCTAAACTGGTGCAGGTGGGAATTCGGGATGTATCTAAAGTAGAAATCGAGACGATCGAGCAATCGAATGGACGGGCGATCGCGTATTATGATTCGCTGCTCAAACAACAGATGTATTCGGGTACAACTTGGCTGAGTATTTGCAAAGAGGCGATCGCCCATTTGCCGCAGCAGGTTTATATTAGTTTTGATGTAGATGGTTTAGATCCTAAACTTTGTCCGAGTACGGGGACTCCGGTACCTGGTGGGTTGGAGTTGGAGCAAGCTTTTTGTTTGTGTCGCGAGGTGATTCGCAGTGGGCGAGAGATCGTTGGGTTTGACGTGTGTGAAGTAGGAAATGCGGAATGGGATGGGAATGTGGGGGCGAGAATTGTTTATAAGTTAATCAATTTGATGAACTTATCATCTCTTGCTTAGGAGCTTCAAGATCTCATCATCGGCGGGAGGGTTAGGGCAGGTTTCCTTCTGACGTTGTAGATTAAGAGTGGAAATCTCAATTCCCTGTATGACTGCAAGTACCTCAACTCCAGCTACCATCACCGCAACGCCCACAACCACGATCGTTCTTGATGTCGCGGGGATGAAATGTGCTGGGTGCGTAAGTGCTGTCGAAAAGCAATTGCTGGCTCAATCGGGCGTACAATCTGCCTGTGTCAATCTCCTCACTGGCGTAGCGGCGATCGCGGTAACATCACAGACAGCTACAGGTAGCGATCTGGCTGCAAAATTGACGAGTAGTGGTTTTCCCGCTCAACCTCGCACAGTTGGCGATGGTGACGATCGATTGCAACGACTACAACAACGTCGAGATAAATACGATCGCGAGTCCAAACAACTCCTGTGGCAACTAGTCACCGCTGCGATTTTACTAGTATTATCGGCGATCGGGCATTTGACGCAACCGACTACTCATCTGCATCATGGCGACTATGCAGTTCTAAATAATTTTTGGTGGCATTGGGGTTTAGCGACACTGGCGATCGCCTTGCCAGGTAGATCGATTTTGCTGGATGGCTGGCGCAGTTTGTGGCATGGTAATCCCAATATGAATACCTTGGTGGGTTTGGGGATAATTACGTCTTATACAGCGAGTGTGGCTGCGCTGCTGCTGCCGAGTTTGGGTTGGGAGTGCTTTTTTGAAGAACCCGTGATGATTATCGGGTTTATCACGCTGGGGCGGACTTTGGAACAACAGGCGAAACATCGGGCGGCGACGGCATTCGATCGATTGTTATCGCTTCAGCCGACATCAGCGCGGTTAGTCAGTCCCGATCCAGATCGTCCCCAAGCCATCGAAATCCCTGTAGAACAGGTCAAAATCGGTGAGTATTTGCGGGTACTCCCAGGCGAAAAGATCCCGACTGACGGGGCGATTCGCTGGGGTCAGACGACGATCGATGAGTCGGCGATTACGGGCGAATCGATGCCGGTATTCAAGCAGGTGGGGGAGATCGTCACTGCTGGTACGGTGAATCAATCTGGGGCGATCTCGATCGAAGTTACCCGCACGGGGGATGATACGACGCTGGCGCAGATTATCGCCCTAGTAGAAGCTGCCCAAACCCGTAAGGCTCCAGTCCAGAAGTTAGCCGATACAGTTGCTGGCTACTTTACTTATGGTGTCCTAGCGATCGCGATTTTAACTTGTCTATTTTGGTACTTTTTCGGCATCCACAATCCTAGTTTAGATCCGCCAGTTTCTACCCTCACGCCGCTCAAAGCCGCGATCGCGGTGATGGTGGTCGCCTGTCCTTGTGCGTTAGGTTTAGCTACGCCCACGGCGATTCTAGTGGGGACGGGGATTGCGGCGGAGTCGGGGCTATTGATTAAAGGTGGTGATGTTTTAGAAGCGGTGCATCAGTTAGATACGGTGGTATTTGATAAGACGGGGACGCTGACTGAGGGCAAGCCCCAAGTTACCGATATTCTCGCGGCTGACAATATTAGATCGATCGATTTACTCCAACTAGCTGCGGCGGCGGAAAGTGTCACCAATCATCCGCTGGCGGTAGCGATTGAGCAAGAAGCAGCGCGATTGGGTGTGACTTTGCCGACGATTCTCGATGCGCGGACTGAGATCGGATTGGGTGTCTATGCGCGGGTACTGGTTAGTCATCTGCAACCGATTGATACTGATGAGATCGCACCAAGCATGGTGAGCGCAGGGGGAGAATATCCGGTAATTGTGGGTAATCATCGCTGGTTAACTGCAAACGCGATCGAGATTAGTCAGGAATGGGCAACTCAGGCTGAAAATTTGACAACAGCGGGTAAAACCGTCATGTATGTGGCGATTGACGGTGCGATGATGGGACTAATTGGTGTCACCGATCGATTGCGTAGTGATGCGATCGAGACTGTCAAACAGTTGCAGAATCTTGGTTTGCGGGTTGTTTTACTCAGCGGTGACAGAAAGCCAGTGGCGGATCTGATTGCCCAAACATTGGGGATTGGCGATGTCTATGCCGAAGTTTTACCTCAAGATAAAGCCCGGATCGTCCAATCCTTACAAACCAACGGAGATTCGGATCGTCCGCAGCGAGTGGCGATGATTGGGGATGGGATTAATGATGCGCCAGCTTTGGCTCAAGCCGATTTGGGGATTGCGCTTAATGCGGGTACCGATGTCGCGATCGAAGTTGCCGATATTATCTTAATGCGCGATCGGTTGTTGGATGTAGTGTACTCGATCGAGCTATCCCGATCGACTCTAACTAAGATTCGGCAAAACCTCTTCTGGGCGGCTATTTATAATCTGATCGGCATTCCAGCAGCAGCGGGAGTGCTGTACTGGTTTGGCTGGGGCAATCTGCTCAGTCCCTCAGCCGCCGGAGCGATGATGGCGTTGAG
>JBBRVB010000153.1:0-8746 GCA_038247275.1 Chroococcales cyanobacterium | reverse complement strand
CTTTGTTTGAGGTTAATTTACCCCCCCAACCCCCCCTTATAAAGGGGAGGGCTGGGGTGGGGTAAAGGACTACGCATCACAATTATAGACTTGTGGATCTACCGTAGCCCAAGAGGAAAAGGGTTGGGGGTGGGGGCTAAATTGATGTGTTTTGTCAGATTTGATAAGTAGCCTGTATGTTCTGGGCTAGATCTGGGAATACTAATAGAGTAACGATCGAAACTAGCTATAGTCTGAATCTCTGATGTGCCATTAGAGATGCTGTGGGAGCCAAATCGCACACGAGCAGATTCATTACTATTGATTAGGACGATCGAGTGTTTAGATCCAACTATTCACCTACTTATTTTACTGAGATAGAGGCAATCGATAGATGATTTTTAAAGGATTCAATGTGCATTAGTACAATTACGTGAATAGCAGCACAAAAATAATCGGCAAGTGAATGGTAGGTAGTAATGATCGAAACTGGCAAAGAGTTAATTAATGTTAGCTTTAAAGATTTAATTATCCAGCTAAAAAACATTAAGTCTCAATCTTTTAGTGGTAACTTAATTGTTAAAATAGAGACACATCCTAGTTGGATTTTTTCATTTCGGTTAGGGCGATTGGGCTGGGTTGATGGGGGGATCGAGCCGATTAGTTGTTGGCAGCGAAATTTGAGTTTAGCTCAACTGACAATTTCACCCGAACGATTGATAGAGATAAATAACCCACGCAAGTCTAGTTTGGACTCAAATATCTTAGCAGAATTATTAGTTAGCGAATCGATCGATCGTCAACAATGTGCCGAATTAGTAGGTAGAATGATGATTGAAAACTTATTTGATGTTATTCAATTTAGTCAACATAGTGGTAATCGACTATCCTCTAAACTGACCGAAACTGGAGCTGGTAATACGCAACTAAATCTCGTATTACCACTACTAGAAATCGAACCAATTTTGACTCGGGCAATTCAAACTTGGCAAGAATGGTCGAATGTTGGTTTGGCGGCTTATACACCGAGTTTATTGGCGATCGTCTCACCATCGCTAGACATGGCTCAATTAGCGGGCAATCCTAATTTACACCAGACGGTAGTAGCGATCGATGGCAATCGATCGCTACGCAGTTTAGCCGCTAATAGTCGTCAATCTGTACTCAATTTTACGAGCACGCTATTACCATTACTTCGATCGGGATTTATTAACTTATCTTCGCAGCAAAAATCTAGAGTTAGCAATAGCAGCAGTCTCGAAGCTAGTAACCAATTAAGCACTGGTAATAGTAGTCAATTGAGTAATGGAACTAGTCACCAATTAAGCACTGGTAATAGTAGTCAATTAAGTAATGGAACTAGTAACCAATTAAGTACTGGGATCGGTCGATTGCCTAATAAACCAACCGCAACTACCCCCGAAAAACCGACTACCTTAATTGCTTGTATCGATGACAGTATCTTGATTTATCAGTCTCTAGAAAAGATCCTCACTGACACTGGGTATCGTTGTTATGGAGTTCAAGATCCGCTCAAAATCATGCCCAGTCTAATTAGAAATAAACCAGATTTTATCTTTCTGGATCTACTAATGCCGATTACGAATGGGTATGAAGTTTGCGAACAAATTAGGAAAACACCAAGCTTGAAAGATATACCAGTAATTATTTTGACTGGTAAGGATGGATTGATCGATCGAATGCGATCGAAAATGGTGGGGGCGACTGGGTTCCTGGGCAAACCAGTCCAAGCAGAAGCTGTGTTAAAAATGATCGATAAATACCTTGTAGGAGTTAATTAATTATGAGTCATATTTTAATCGTTGAAGATAGTAAGCTCGAAGCAGACAAGCTGAGAAAATGCTTGGAAGGTCAAGGCTTTTCGATTTTAGTAGTTACTAGTGGTGAGGAAGCCGAAATTCGGCTCAAAACTTTCAAGCCCAATCTAATTGTACTGGATGTAATTTTACCTGGAGAAAGTGGTTTCGAGCTGTGCCGTAAGCTTAAAACTGAACCCATAACTCAAAATATACCGATTGTGATTTATTCAACTAAGGATAAACAAATCGATCGAACTTGGGGCGAGATGAGCGGTGCAGATGCTTATCTGAGTAAAACAGTAGATGAGCCAACTTTAATTCAAACCGTTAATCGGTTAATTGGTTAATCGATCGTAAGTTATGAATTATAAATTATGAGTCAAATTATTAATCAGATGTCACCTTCATCCAGTCAACAATTGGTCGCTCGTCAGACCGCCAGTCCGGCTGAGAACCAACGCTGCCTGGGCTTTACGATCGGGGATAGCTTACATGCCTTAATTCCACTAGTCAATTTGCAGGCAACGATTAAAATTTCACTAGCAGAAGTTCTCTCGGTACCTCAAATGAATGAATCATTATTAGGGATCGTTAATTATGGGGGTAAAGCTACTTGGGTCTTGGATTTAGCCCACTTAATGGGTGGATCTGCTTATGTTCGCAAACCTGAAGTCACCACTGGGATGGGGATGCTATTTCAGCTGCAAAACGAAACTGTAGCACTATTAATCGATCGGGTCGGCACGATCGAAACTTACGATCTCCAGCAATGTTTGCCGCTGGGTGAATCAATGTTTACCGCTCGGATGCGCTCGTTTTTGTCGGGTTATTTAATCGATACCGAGCAACAATCGCGCGTAGTCATCGATCTCCGTCAGATCGTTAATTCCCTGATTGGCTCTAGTCCGGCAATTGTTTAGCAAGCTACTTTTGACAGTTGACAGTTGACAGTTGACAGCGAAAAGTGCGTTCTTGGGGTTTCCCCAAGTAAAGCACCTTTTCAAGAGAGCGAAGTTTTTAAGTAGGGGATTTGAGCAACTGCCTAAAAATAATCCACCCAAAGGTGTTCGATCGAATCCTCTGTGCTTTGGTTAAGTATCCAAATAATTCCGATGCATTAGTCATCCAAATTAAGTAACTACTCTTATTAAAAATGTTGAAAAATCTCTTCAGTTCGGCAGATGAGCGACAAGATAAAGCAGCAGAACTGCTCAATCATGCCAACCCAACCCCAGCGAAACCAATAGCCACTTCAGAGCACGCTATGACTACTAATACAGCCAAACAGCAACTATTATCGATTCTCCAAGATACTCAAGCGAAACTAGAGAATTCTAACAATCCGAGTAGCGAACCCCTCCGCCAAAATCTGCGGAAAGCCAGAGAACTAGTCGGGTTTTTGACCACTCCTAGTGCTACGCCAGCACCCACACCGACAGTCGGGGTTGATGCCGAACGCATCTATCAAACCGCTACCAAAATCAGACAAGCGACATCACCGATGGCGGCATTCAATAGTGCCGTTGCCGATATTAAAGCATTGCTAAATGCCGATCGCGTCCTGATTTATCAATTGACTGGGGCTGGGATGGGTCGGTCGATCGCCGAAGCCGTCCAAGCTGGCTTAACCCCAACGCTGAATATCGAAATCCCCCAAATTGGCTTTGGGTTCGAGCAATTCACCGACGTTGGCGTAGCCTCTCAGAATGAGAATCGATCCCAACGGACGATCGCGTTGATTAATAGCGAAACCAGCCCTCACCAAAAGCAAATTTTAGACCAGTATCAGGTGCAATCGACCATCGCCATACCGATTTTAATCAATGGTTACTTGGCAGCGACCGATAGTTATAGCTTAGGTCGGGTGTGGGGTCTATTGGTCGTCCACCAATGCGATCGTCCCCGCACCTGGACGGAAGCAGAAACTGCTTGTCTGTCCCAATTGTCCCTAGAACTCACCCTCGCAGTCCAGCCCAATCAACCCCTGTTGCAATTATCCCAACGCCGCGATTTATTAGCGGCGATCGAGGTTGAAGCGCAGGAATTGATGCAGGCAACACTCGACACGATCCGCCATACTCTGCAAGCCGATCGAGCGATGGTCGTCGCTTATAATCCAGATTGGAGCAGCAATGTCATCGCGGAATCCGTGGGTGTCAACTGGGCAAAAGCTGGTAACTCACTCGATTTGGATTACTCAATTAATGGCGAAAATTATAAGCCTTATTACGTCGTCAATGATATTGATGCCAAAGGATTCGATCGCTGTTTATTAGAATCCCTCGAACCGCTGCAAATGAAGGCGTACATCATCGTCCCAGTCTTGAAAAACAACCAATTGCTCGGCATGTTGGGAGTCTACCAAAACTCTGGCGCACGCAACTGGCAAGAATCCGAACTCCAGACGATGCTCGAATATGCCAAAACATTTAGCTTCCCGATTCAACAAACCACCAGTCGTCGGATCGCCCAGTTTCAGACCAAAAAAATGGAAGAGCGGCTCCAGCGGGAACGGGGACTCTCCAAGCTTCAAGAACGGCTCCGCAGTGCCAAAGATGCGAAAACTGTCTTCCAAGTTGCCACCCAAGATGGTCGCAAACTGCTCGATAGCGATCGACTCGCGATCTATCAATTCGATGCCGATTGGAGTGGACGATTCATCGCTGAATCCGCCGCACCAGGTTGGATTGACCTGATCGAAACCGTGCATATCGTTCAAGACACCTTTCTCCAACGCACCGAAGGCGGACGCTACAAAGATGGTGAATGTTTTGCCGTCGATGATATCTACACCGTCGGACATCAAACTTGTCACGTCCAACTGCTCGAACAGTTTGAAGCCAGAGCTTATATGCTGGCACCGATTTTTGGTGCCAATCGCCAATTGTGGGGACTGATTGCTGCTTACCAAAACTCCGGCGTGCGGAAATGGCAAGAAGAAGAAATCGAAACTCTCCGCCAAATGGGGCTACAAGTCGGGATTGCGATGGAGCAAATCAACTATATCGAACAACTCCAAAAACGTGCCGACCAAGAACAAACAATCAATCGGATTGCCGATCGGATTCGTCAATCTTTAGTCGTCGATGATGTCTTCTCCAGCGTCGTCCAAGAGATCCGTCAAGCTTCCAAAGCCGATCGCGCCGTTGTTTATCAGTTTAATCCCGATTGGAGCGGTCAAGTGGTCGCTGAATCAGTCGGGAGTGGCTGGATGTCCCTGCTGGTAGAGCAATCCAAAGATGAAGTCCTCAGCGGCAATCGGACAACGAGCGATCGCTGCTTGATTCGCAAATGGTCGCAAAAAGATAACACCGAGGAAGATACCTATCTCCAAAGTACCAAAGGCGGTAAATATGCCCAAGGTGAAAAATCGACAGCCGTGGATGATATCTACACCCGCAACTTCCCCGATTGCTATATTCAGTCCCTCGAAAAATATCAAGCGAAGGCTTATATCCTCGCCCCAATTTTCAAAGGCGGTAATCTGTGGGGTTTACTCGGTGTCTATCAAAACGATGCCCCCCGCGTTTGGGATATTTCCGAGCGTTCGGTCATCGAACAAGTCGCCCTCCAAATCGGTACGGCACTACAACTAGCTGAATACCTCGATCGCGTCCGCACCCAAGAACAAGAACTCTCCCAGATCGTCGATCGAGAACGGGCTAACCGCCAGGAATTGGAATCAGAAGCGTTGCGAGTCCTCAAAGCGATCGGCCCCTCCTTCCGAGGCGATTTGACCGTCCGTGCGCCCTTATCTGAAACCGAGATCGGCACGATCGCCGATGGTTACAACACCACCATTCAAAGTCTGCGGGAACTAGTCCGCCAAGTCCAAACCGCCGCGACTAGCGTCAGTAATACCTCCAGCGAAAACAACGTGTTGGTAAATAACCTCTCCGCCCAAGCCCAACAAGAACTCGAACAACTCGCTCGCGCCTTGACCCAAGTAGACTTAATGGCAGCTTCGAGTAAAGAAGTCGCCGACTTCGCCCAAGAAGTCGAATTGGTCGTCCAATCTGCCAACCGCACCGTTCAAACTGGCGACATGCTGATGGAAAGTACCGTTGAAGAAATCTTAGAGATTCGATCGACCGTATCCACCACCGCCAAAAAAATCAAACGCCTGGGTGAAACCTTCCAGAAGATTTCTAAAGTCGTCAACCTGATCGAAAACTTCGCCACCCAAACCAACCTGCTCGCGCTGAATGCTTCGATCGAAGCCACCCGCGCGGGTCAATATGGGAAAGGTTTCGCCGTCGTCGCCGATGAAGTCCGCTCCCTGGCTTATCAATCAGCTAATGCCACCACCGAAATCGAACGCCTAGTCGATGAAATCCGCATCGACACCAACGATGTAACTGAAGCAATGGAAATCGGCATCGCCCAAGTCGTCCAAGGTACCAACCTAGTCAACGAAACCCGCCAGAGCCTCAGCGAGATTGTGGTAGCAACAGGTCAGATTAGCGAACTCGTCAAAGCGATTAGTAAATCCGCTGGTACTCAAACCAAACAATCCCAAAAACTCACCGAGGTCATGACCGATGTAGCAACCATCGCCAATCTCACCTCCGACAGCGCGACCCAAATTTCTGAATCTTGCCAACAATTAATTACCACTTCGCAAGTTTTAGAGACTAGTGTTAGTCGCTTTAAGGTGGATTAATTAGGGAATAGGGGATAGGGAATAGGGAATAGGGAATGGGGAGGACGCTTGCGTCCCAGAGTCTAAATCTACCCTTAACCCCTATTCCCCAACCCCTATCTTCTAACCTCTCTACCCCTATCCCCTATCCCCTACCCCCTATCCCCTAAATTATGACCGACGATCTAGATTTCCAAGAGTCACTCGATCGATACTTTGAGATCGAAGCGGCGGAACTACTCCAGACAATTGAAGAAACCCTACTCACCCTAGTAGAAGAAAAAACGATCGAGCGCGTCCATACCCTGATGCGGGCAGCACATACCATCAAAGGTAGTGCCGCCAATTGTGGGTTCAAAACGATCGAAACGATCGCCCATCACCTCGAAGACGTGTTCCAGGCTCTGTACCCGCCCGAACTCGAAATTGACCCCAAATTGGGATTACTGTTGATGGAGGGCTATGATTGCCTCTACGACCCCTTGAGTGCCCTGTTAGCTGGCGTGCCTTATGATGAAGCCGCCACTCTCGAACGGACGGCGACATTATTTGCCAGATTACAAGACCATTTAGGTGACTTTTTTGGACGCGAGACTCCCTTGCCAACCGCTGCGGAATTAGGCTTTGATGTAATTGGGTCGATTTTTACCGACAGTATCCCTCACGATCTCCAAGACTTAGCCGCGGCGATCGCCGGTCAAAATACTACTAAGGTGCAGGACAGCCTCACTTCGTTGGCCGAATTTTTATTAGAACTAGGCGGCTCATATAGTTTGCCAGGGATTGCTGCCATTGCGACTGCCACCCTCGTCGCCTTGGAACGTTACCCAGCCGGAGTTCTAGAGCTTGCCCCGATCGCGTTGGCCAATTTTCAACAAGCCCAAATCGCGATCGTCGGCGGCGATCGATCGGTTGGCGGTGAGGTATCGTTAGATCTTGCCGCCTGGGGCAGTCATCCGGCAGCAACAGGACCGATCGATGTCGATAGTTCATCTGATTGGTTATCATTAGTCGAACCTGGCTTCGCAACTGCGACGATTGTCAGTGAGACAGAATTCACCGTTGATTCAGCTTCATCAGCATGGTTATCGCTCGTTGACGATGTAACTACTCCCACCGAGGCAGACTCATCTTCAGTAGAATGGCTGTCCTTGGTTGACGATGCAACTACTCCCACCGAGGCAGACTCATCTTCAGAGGAATGGCTATCCTTGGTGGACGATGCAACGCCAATACCAGATCCAACTGATGATGTCAGTGCCGCCGAATGGTTATTGTTGGTCGATGACGAGCCGAGCACCGCCACCCAAGTCACCGACTTTGTAGACTCATTCTCGGCTGAGTGGCGATCGAGCGTCGCAGCGGAAACCACTGCACCCACGAGTCCCGATCTCGACGCGCCATTAACTCTAGATCGCCCCCTCGAACCAGTCAATCTCGATCTAGAGATTGTCGAAATTGGTGCCTTCGAGCCAGAATCAATCGATGTCCGTACCGAACTAGCACCGACAGAATATCTCATCGAAGCGATCGAATCACACTCAACCTCGGAGCTAGCAATTACGACTAGATCTGGAGTCGATCGGATCTTCCAATCGATTTCGATCGGTCAACCAGCAGCGGTAACAGATGAGCCGGAGCCAGCCCCAGATCGCCCTACCGAACGCGAAGCTCCCGATGCCTCAGTCAGCGTCCGCGTTGCTACCATCCAACTCGAACGCCTCAGCCATACCATCGGCGAACTGCTCATCGATGACAACCAGCTCCATCTTCGTGCCGAGCAACTCCAAAAACTCGCTCAATCTACCGTCGAACAGTACCGTCGCTGCGAACAAAAACTGCGGCTCGTCGGCGATTGGGCTGATAAAAATGCCGCCATCGAAGATCGCCAAAAATCTTCATCCCGTCGCAATAAAGCCAACAAGCGCAAAACCAAGCCGGGTAAAAAAGCCGCCAGCCCGATCCAATCCCACTTCGATAGCCTCGAACTGGATGTCTATAGCGATCTGAGTATCCTGGTGCAAAATCTCACCGACGATCTCGCCGAACTCGGCATTCGGGTGGGAAATTTGGTCGAAATGACCCAAAAATCGCGGATGACAATGGGCAAACGCAAACAACTACTTGCCGAAGCTCAATCCGAACTATTTGCAGCCAGAATGGTCGAAATTGCGGGCGTGCTCAATCGCTTCCCGCGCTTGCTCCAACAAATGGTCGCCTCCCACCGCAAACCCGCCCAACTCCAATTAATTGGGAGTGAAGTTTCGATCGATAAAATTATCGCGGAAAAACTCTACGATCCTTT
>JBBRVB010000152.1:0-8756 GCA_038247275.1 Chroococcales cyanobacterium | reverse complement strand
GCTAAAACAGTCAACTCTCTAGCTCTAGAGACATAGGGTGCGAGTTGACTGGTTTCCCATCCTGTCAGTACCTGCATCGCTTCGATCGACAGTCCTCTCACGATCATCTCTACACACCAAGTCGCCTGAGCTTGCTCGATCGCGGGTGGTTCGCCTGTCGGTGCTAGTAATTCACCAATCGATTGTTGCCACAGTTGGCGCAAATCGGCTGCTGTTAATGCGGTACTCTCTGAATTGATGAATAGGGATGGATTCGTGTCTTTGCGGCTTTTGAGCCATTGTGTGAGGGGATTTTTGAGATAGGAGCCGTAGCGGTTACCGAGAATCCATTGATTGACAGGGACTTGACGTGCCAAGCCGTGAGTTATTTGCACTAATTGCCGATCGCTACTACTGAGATAATTCGATCGAGTCAAGGAAATTACCTCATTCACACTCAATCCCGTACCAAATAATAGGTAGACAAATGCATAAGTTTGAGGGCTGTGTTTCTTGGCTTGTTGTAGGATTTGATGGACGATCGATGCTGGTAGATCGAGGTGGATTATGGGACTTTGCGAGCGATTAATTGCCGCTAATGGCTGCGGATTTCCAGCCACGGCACCTGCGAGGAACAGCGTCACAACTCGATCGAGAAAATCCGCTCGATCGCGCCATAAGCCATGAAATTCACTAGTTAGTTCGATCGTGGCATAACCGAATAATAATGTATGTAACAAGCTGGTTAATTGCTCGATCGGTAGTTGTAAATCTGACTGAGATTCGCCGATATTGGTTTTTAAATACTTAGCGACACGACGATTGGCGCGATCGAAACTCCGCCCCAAGCCCTGACGGTTTTCGGTCGAATATTGCCCCGACTCACCGACTAGCGATCGAATGACAGCAGGAGTCTGTTCTAGTGCTTGCAGACAGGTATTGGCATAGGTTCTGAGCATTTCTGCCAAACTACTCGCTGGCGGCAACTCTGTTGTCAAACTCTGTCCCAATTGCGCGAACACCTCCGCATCTTCAATTACCGCCAGTAGCAACCCATGTTTATTCCCAAATTGACGGAATAAAGTCACTTCATTTACTTGCGCTAGTTCGGCAATCTGCTTGGTAGTCGTCTCACTTACCCCCTGCTTGGCAAATAGTTCGATCGCTGCCTGGATGATTTTTTGGCGGTTGAGATTGCGGGGAGATGGCATGGGATCTGAGTCGGATCGACTTGCTAAGATAGAAAGGTCAGAGCTAATGCAAGTGATACTTGCACATCTTGCGAAAACTTGTTAGGATGTAAATGCAAGCGTTACTTGCACATCCTCTTTCTACTATACCTAGATACCGAACCCTCGTCGAAATTACGGTTGGGGAGTCGGGGAAAATTAACAGCCTAAAACCTAAAACCTAATTGTATGACTGCTAATTCAATCGAGAAGCGTGGGCACAGTCCCATCGAGGATCGCTCACGGCGGGGAGACACAACACCATTAAGTTGGACGAATGTATTCTTTTTTGGTTCATTTCATCTGATCGCCTTGGCGGCACCGTGGTTCTTTAATTGGTCGGCATTGGGCGCGGCGATCGTGCTACATTGGCTATTTGGATCGATCGGGATTTGTTTGGGCTTTCACCGTTTGCTCACGCATCGCAGCTTCCAGGTGCCGAAACCGTTGGAATATGTATTTGCGACCCTGGGCGCGTTAGCACTCCAAGGCGGCCCAATTTTCTGGGTAGCCGGACATCGCCAACATCATTTATATACTGAAGATTGGGACAAAGATCCCTACTCAGCAAAGCGGGGTTTCTGGTGGAGCCACATGTTATGGATTTTCTATCCGAAAGCGAACTTCTTCAATTTTGACGAGTACAAAAAAGCTGCGCCAGATTTAGCCAAAGATGCCTACTACCGTTGGCTCGATAAATACTTTCTGTTCCTACAAATCCCCGTTGGATTGCTATTGTATGCGATCGGTGGTTGGTCGTTTGTGATTTACGGTGTTTTCGTCCGAGCGGTGATTCTGTGGCACAGTACTTGGCTGATCAATTCGGCTAGTCATATTACTGGCTATCGCACTCATGAGTCGGATGACAATTCTCGCAATCTCTGGTGGGCAGCGTTGTTGACTTATGGCGAAGGCTGGCACAACAATCACCATGCTTATCCGAATGTCGCTAAAGGTGGCTGGCAGTGGTGGGAAATCGATATGACTTGGTGGTCGATTCAATTACTACAAAAGCTCGGTTTAGCGAAGCGAGTAATTTTACCACCAACTAATTAATCTATCTCAAGCAAGAAGTAGGGGCAATTCATCAATGATGAATTGTCCCTACTTTTTCTTAAGAGCGGCTAAACCGTTGATATAGTCGTGTAAATGAGAGATCGCCCGATCGAGATAAACATCATCACCGTACAATTTACTCATCATAATTGCACCCTCGATCGTCACGAATAGAATCGTTGACACCTGCTCATGGTCGGTAGTCGCCGCTATTTCACCCTGGCGAATACCTAACTCGACAATACTACTAACCAGCGCACGAAGACTATTAACGGCTTCTTGGACATGGATGCGGAGTAGGGGGTGAGTATCATCGCTCTCCACCGCCGCGTTCAAAATCGGACATCCACCTCCTCCAATCGGTTGGGTGGTAAAGCCCCGAAAACTATCAGCAAAAGCATGTAACCTGTCGATCGCCGTGTTTTGGATTGACACTTTTGCCATGGCAGCTTCGAGAATCAAACCGAGTGTATAGTCAAATGCCGCGACCGCGATTTCATCTTTGGTTTTAAAATGGTGATAAATCACGCTTTTCCCCAACCCCGTCAGCCGCATAATCCTCGAAATCGAAGCTCCTGCATAACCATTTTGATTAAAAATAACAGCAGCCTTTTCGATTATTCTGTGCTTAGTCCAATCGGCTTTTGACACTTCAACTCAACTAATTTCGAGATTAGTTAATATTTTAAGGCAATTTAGCTAGGCACGTCAATGTCACTACACCGTTACGAGACATCTAGATGCATAGTTGTTGCTAGTTATAAGCCACAGAAGTCACAGATCTGTTGCCAAATTCGATCGGTGACATTGGTAAGCTGATGATCGCTCGGATACTCCACTAACTCTACCCAGTGCCGCCGATCGCAAAAGTCTCGACTAGCAGAAATCGGAATCACATCATCATTAATCCCATGAATTATTAGAGTTGGAAGGGCACGATCGATCTGAGAAAGAGGATATCTACGAGCGTCAACAAGGAAATTGTAATGTAGGGGTGATAAATTCTTGAGAGCATGATGGTAAATTGGTAGATAATAAGTATTTTTCCAGGAATCTAGCTGCCGCTCCCCAATCTTTGGTAGCCAATGATTCAGAAAATCAAAAGCAGGTGCCAGTAGTACTAACCGATCGACTTGAGGATAGTCTTGAGCGATAATTGTTGACACCCAGCCCCCGAGACTAGATCCAATTAGCGTCACTGGAGAATCATCTTGGGGAAATAGATCGACAACTTGAGCAATCTGTCGAGAGACACTCAACTGAGCAAAGTTATCCTGATTGAGATCGGGAACTTGTAACTTGATGCCAATCTGGGCAAAGTGTTCCTGAATATAGATGGCTTTTGTCGATCCCGGTCCAGATGCAAAACCGTGTAAATAAATATACATACATTAGTCAGCCAATGTGAGTAGGATCGTTAAGCAATTGAGTTCTTTAACTAGGTTACCCATTCTGGCTGCCCAAATCTTGAATTCACTAGGATTGAGACACTCTAGATCTAGTCAGCGACAAATAGCCGAGACAGCCCATCGAATCGTTAGTAATTCAGCCGGAAAGCTGAATCACCAGCGGAAACAGCCAAATGCCCCAAGGCGGTCGATCGATCGATCGGCTACGATTGGAAACAGTGAATATCGTCAAAATGCGATTGGGATCTCAATTACTTGGCAAGGAGCGCAATTTTCATGGGAAGGATTTTTATCTGTGCAATTTATGGCGGTTATGAAGGAACGGCTAACGATCCCGAAACGATTGGGAGTGCGCCAAATGAAGCCAAAGAAATGGTATTTTTGCGAGATTTAATCGTGCCAGAATTGCGAAATCGGAGATTTGAAGTTGTTGCCGTGCCTGATTTCGATCGCCCTGCGCTGAGTATTGACTGGATCGATAAGCGGGCAAAGCCTGGTGATATCGCCTTGGGAATTCATGCCGATGCTTACGCTCATTCTCAGACTAGGGGTGTGAGTACTTTTTATATTGCCAAAAATGGCGAACGCAAAAATCACGCTCAGATGCTATTACTCGCATTTTCTAGTCGCGTTCCCGATCTACCCAGTCGTGGTGCCAAGCCGGATACGATCACGGGTACGGGGAGTTTAGCTTTTTGTCGGCGATTGACAATTCCCTCATTACTGATGGAAATTGGCTTCAAATTTGATAGTGAAGATCGCGTCAAGATTCAAGCTTATCGGCGCGAAATTGCCCTCGGGATTGCTGATGGCTTGGTCACCTGGAGTCGCGATGTCCAGATGCAAGCCACCAGCAACAACCATACGGTACCAGTCCATCTCAAAGTCAATAGCGAACCATATCCCGAATGGGGCATCTCGATCGATGGTAATGTTTATATTCCGATCGATCTAGCCGATAGATTGGGAGTCAATCTCGCCCTCAGTCCCCAGATTAGACGCATCCGCTATCGGGGGATCGTGTATCTCAAAGCGATCGAATTGCGCGATCTGAACATCTCGATCGTCTCAGAGATGGGTAAAATCTACAATATTCGCTCCCAGCACCCCTTCAATACCGATGAATTCGATCGAATTATGTGTGCTGGGCATACCACTCCCACTCAGCTCAATGAGTTTCTCACCGCTAATACGCCCGAAGCTCTAGATCGATTTCCCAATCTCCCGAGCATCTATATCGAAGAAGCCAAAGCCGAAGGGGTTAATCACGATCTAGCCTTTGCTCAAATGTGTCTAGAAACCCGCTTCCTGACCTTTGGCGGTGCCATCTTGCCCGAGTTTAATAACTTTGCCAGTATGGGCGACAGGCAAGCTGAATGGGCAAAATTCCCCAATCTCCGCTTAGGCGTTCGCGCCCATATCCAACAACTCAAGGCCTATGCCAGCCACGATTTACTAGTCCAAGAATGTGTTGCACCCAGATTTGAGCTAGTTAGACGCGGCATCGCCCCCACGCTGCGACAATTAAATGGTCGTTGGTCGGCAGATGCACAGTACACGATCAAGATTGCCGCCGTACTGCGGCGGTTGTACGAGACAGCGGGAATTTTTTAAACCAATTAATTGGCGTTGCTGAATTGGAGGATGAAATAGATGGAGATGGGAGATGGGAGTTGGGAGTTGGGAGTTGGGAGTTGGGAGTTGGGAGTTAGAGAAATTTGTGTGTTGCACAAATAGAAAACCATACCTGAATTCAGCAACGCCAACGTGAGTGTCGCCTTTCCTGCTCTCCGAGAGGCTCCGCCAAAGCGAATGGAGCGGCTCCGCCACCTAATAGCTAAAGTTCGTTGAAACGAACCCATTACCCATTACCCATTACCAACTACCCATTACCCATTACCCTTTATGGCCCAAATCTTACAAGATCGTTAAGATTGCACCTGGGTGGCAACAAGTTCGGTCGCTCGACGGTCACAGAATCCATACTCACCTCTAAAATGAGAAATAGTCGAGTGTAGAGTGATAGCGGCTTAAAGCAACAAACTGATGCCAACTAGCTGAGATTGCTACAAGAATTGTATAAAAGTGAGTTGTATGTCAGAACCCCAGAAGAAGTTCCCTATCGAAGATCGTCAATCAGCTCAAACAACAACTGACGGTTCGATCGCATCATCTAAATCGCCAACTACTGTGAAAACATTACGCCAAGGTAGCAAGTATATCTCCCTACTCTTATTGAGTACGATCGCAAGCTGTTCGTTCGGCTATCTAGCAGGAAAAGAACAACTGCCCTCAACGACGCTGGAATCTCCGGCGGTAGCCACCCCAAGAGTAGCAAATAGCAACAGTATTTTGGCTAGTGCCAATACCAACTTTATCACTGACGTTGTGGATAAAGTCGGCCCCGCCGTAGTCAGAATTAATGCTTCTACCACTGTGGCGGCACGCCCAGCAGCAGCCGCAGATTTTGAAGATCCCCTGTTCCGGCGATTTTTTGGCAATCGCAGCCCACAAGCGGGTGGTTCGGGCGAACGTGAAATCAGACAAGGTACGGGATCGGGTTTTATTATCAATAATAATGGTCAAGTCCTCACCAATGCTCACGTCGTCTCTGGTGCTACCAAAGTAACGGTGACGCTCAAGGATGGGCGGACGGTTGATGGTAAAGTCAAAGGGATCGATCGAGTCACGGATGTGGCTGTCGTGGAAATCGCCGAGCGCAACCTCCCCAGCGTTCAAATTGGTGATTCGGAAAAGATTAAACCCGGTGAATGGGCGATCGCCATCGGCAATCCACTAGGATTGGACAATACTGTCACGGCTGGCATCATCAGCGGTACCGGACGGACTAGTGCCGAAATTGGTGCTGCTGACAAGCGGGTCAACTTCATCCAAACCGATGCCGCTATCAATCCTGGCAACTCTGGCGGCCCCTTGCTCAATGCCGCAGGACAAGTCATCGGTATGAACACTGCCATCCTCAGAGGTACCCAAGGCTTAGGTTTTGCGATTCCGATTAATACGGTACAACGGATTGCCAATCAACTGATTGCCACTGGCAAAGTGGAGCATCCCTTCCTGGGGATTCAAATGGTCAATATCACCCCACAACTTAAGGAGGAAATCAACCGCGATCCCAATGCCAATCTCAAGATCGACGTAGATAAAGGTACCCTCATCGCTCGTGTTGTGCGAAATTCACCCGCAGCGACATCCGGTATTAAGTCTGGCGATATCATTGTCAGTGTCAATGGTAAAAAAGTCCAAACCGTCAACGAGGTACAGCAAGCTGTCGAAACTACCAAAATTGGTACCAGCATCAGTGTTCAAGTCCGTCGTAACGGTCGAGATGTCGCGC
Organism: Chroococcales cyanobacterium; assembly: GCA_038247275.1. GTDB lineage: Bacteria > Cyanobacteriota > Cyanobacteriia > Cyanobacteriales > Chamaesiphonaceae > Chamaesiphon. Next base: position 1,725 of record JBBRVB010000152.1, on the reverse strand, counting down.
TCAATGTCACACCCATTGCCGCCCCACCCATGAGAGCCGCCCCAGAATAATCGATTGTCTTGCAGACAGGCTACGCCAACGAGTTGTACTGTACCATCGTAGGGAGAGTCTCGATCGAGACTCTCCCGCTCCCATCCTCCCACATCCCTTGACTATATACTTTTACACCGATCGAGAGCAGCCTTATGGTTGCTTCTCCAACTTTTCCAAGCACGCATTTGTGATGGATAAATTGTGGTGGTACACAACCGAACACTACTTCCAAGCCCAGAAATTTATCGGTACCCCCTATCTCGAACAAATTCGATCGATTCGGACACCCAATGACGCTGCTAAACTGGGTCGGAAAAGCACCTTTCCCCTTCGCAGCGATTGGGAACAGGTAAAGGATGAAATCATGCTCCGCGCCGTGTTGTGTAAATTTCAAATCCACCTCGATATCCGCGAAATTTTACTCAGCACTGGCGATGAAGAAATCGTTGAAAACGCCCCCAATGACTACTATTGGGGCTGCGGTAAAGACGGCACCGGTAAAAATCAGCTCGGCTTGACTTTAATGCAAGTCAGAGAGACACTGAGGATTAATTGATAATTGATAATTAGGGATCGAATACCTAAAGCCTAAAGCCTAAAGCCTAAAGCCTAATCCCTAAAGCCTAATCCCTAAAGCCCAAGGCTTAACCCCTACCCTCTACCCTCTACCTCCTAAATCAATGATTAAATCCTGGCTGGTAATTGGTGTTGTAGCGGTGTTGGTGGCGTTTGGGCTGGGAAGATTGAATACACCTGAAGGATATCGCTGGTTCAATCGCCAACGCCGCCCCACTTGGTTGACATTTGAGGGGTTGATTCCGGTCATTTGGACGATAATTTTGATCTTTGGTGTTTGGTCGGCATACAATGTCTGGGAAGCAGCTCCTAGTAAAAATCCATACTGGGGACTAATGGCACTATATCTGCTCCTAGAGGTGTCAATTATGCTCTATACACCCGCCATGTTTGTGTCCCGGAATCTTAGAGCCGGAACGATCGTTGGTGCCACAGGCTGGTTTATCGGTGTCATGCTGGCAATCTTGGTATATCCAGTTTCGAGCACGGCGGCACTACTACTGGTTCCATATCTGCTGTGGAGTCCGATCGGTACCTATGTAACATGGGTAATGGAAGGATTGAATTAATTAATAATTAATAATTATTAATTGGGTTGTTAAGCTGTCAAACATTTAAATCACACTATTTGCGGTCTATATCGCTTGCTATGAGCGATTCAGCCAAAAGTTTTAGGTGTAAAAAAGCTTAGACGTTTAGTAATCTTTGGGCCACAATCGGAGTGAATTGAACTTCTGTTTTGTAATTGTATGGGATTCTTTGATACTGTCGCTAGATTGACAGTAACGGAAGTTTTCAAAGCTGGTTTGGCTGAGGTACACAGTCGGCTGAATCCAGATGAGATGATAATGCTGTTGCAGCAAGCAGAAGTAGCCGCAGATAGGGCACAACCAGAACTTGGTGGGTTATTTCGTCGGATAGATCGAGATGGAGCTAATGGAGATCGGAAGTTTCTAAAGTTTTTTCAGTCAGGTTTGGTACAGAATGAGTTGCAAAAACCTTTTCAAAATCGTGGTAAGCCTGATGTAAAGATTCTAGTAACCTGAGTTCGACGAAGTTCTACCTCGTCAAACTCAGGCAGTGCAATGATTGCAGGCTAAAAATAGAATTCTCATG
>JBBRVB010000151.1:0-8834 GCA_038247275.1 Chroococcales cyanobacterium | reverse complement strand
CTGGCAAATGCCCCTAGCTGACAAGTATTTCGACGGCATCAAATCCCCCATCGCCGACCTCAAAAATACTGGCCCGCGCGGTGGTGGTTCGATTACCGCAGCTCTATTCCTCAAACAGTTTGTCAAAGATACGCCCTGGGCGCATTTAGATGTGGCTGGGCCAGTTTGGAGCGACAAGGAGAGCGGCGTGAACAACTCCGGCGCAACGGGTCATCCAGTCAGAACTTTGGTCAATTGGGTATTGAGTTAGAGTTTTGAGTTTCTAGCAGTAATATTAACTCGTAGGGGCGGTGCTGTCTTGTCGTTTTTTTATTCTGGGGTTCCCCCAGAATAAAAACGCTGCTTCATGCCCGCCCTCTAAGGTTAAGCGGCTCATTGAGGCTTGCTATAGATGTAATAATTCTTGCGATTAGAGGTACCATCATGTCTGAAATTACGCTCGATGTAGAGCGACTCAAGGAAATATTTAAAAGTGCAATTGTCGAACTAATGCATGAAAACCGAGTAGAAGTCTCTGATTTTCTAGCCGAGATTCTCGAAGACGTTGCAATGGAACAAGCAATCGCAGAAGGTGAAGCTACAGAAATTGTTAGCCGTGAATCTATCTTTCAACTCTTGGAGCGGAAAGTGTGAATGTCGAGTTTAGGAAAAGCTTTGAAAAGGATCTTGGGAAAATCCGCAATGAGTAAAACAAGTCGATCGAAAAACTATGAATATTACTCAACCTTCCAAACTACCCTTTCTAGAATTTCTCGGCTGGCAAATTGCTGATGTCTACCGTTTGACTCAACTGGAAATGCTTGCTAGTTACGAACGGGGTTGGCGGTATCGTCACATTACCGATCTTCCTGTCAGTGAGTTGGTATTTATCAAGCAACTGGCGGTCGATCGCAAATCTTGGTTATTAAGTGAATTTATGGATTTTGATGTCGGTCATCATCAGTTAATTTATCGTGTTTTAGAAAATTTAAATGATAAACTTCTGAGTGAATGTCGAGTATATTTTGGTGGCGGTACCCTCATATCATTGGATCTCGGAGAATATCGCACGAGTAATGATATTGACTTTATCTGTTCTTTGGGATCTGATTATCGCAAGTTGCGAAATACAGTTAGCGATCGAACTCCTCGCATCTTACTAAAAAATAACTCCGAGCTAGAAATCGCAAGATTTACCGCCGACCAATATGGGATTAGAATGGCGATTGTTGTTGATGAAATCCCGATTAAGACTGAAATTATCGCCGAAGCGCGATTTGAATTAGATTTACCACGTCAACCGAGTTGGTCGCCAGTGGAGTGTTTGAGTATCACTGACTGTTTTACTAGTAAATTATTAGCTAATGCCGATAGATATGCAGATCCTAGCGTTCATTCCCGCGATCTCATCGATCTAGCTTTCTTGCGAAACTCTCAACCTATTCCATCTTTAGCCATCGAGAAAGCTGAGGCTGCTTATCGAGTTATGTCACCTTTAAATACTGCATTAATTAAGTTCCAATCAGATGCCGATCTCAGATTCCACTGTTATGAAAATTTGAGAATTTCTGAAGCTTTTCGTTCTAAGTTGATTGATGGTATCGATTTATTAGCAATCGATCTGGGTTTAGCTAAAACCAGTCGAACTATTAGTGAATCAGGCGACGATGTTTTTCCGTTTATGTGAGAATATATCAGTCTGTCGATCGGCTGAAACTTATGTGGTACTCAGTTCCCATCCTACTACTCACAATTTTTCAGCACTTTGATATCTGCGGCGACAATCTTTTCTAGGTGACGTGTAATCTTCTCAATATCCCAATCCCACCAAGCTACTTCGAGTAATGTTTGGATCGCTTCATCTTCAAACCGCTGGCGAATATATTTCGCTGGATTACCTCCGAAAATTGTGTAAGGTGGAATATCACTCACTACGACCGATTTTGCTGCGATAATGGCTCCATCTCCTACCTGTACCCCTGGCATAATAACCGCTTCATAACCAATCCACACATCATTTCCAATTACCGTATTGCCTTTATATGGTAGTTCTCTCGTTTGAGGCATAACTTTTTCCCAGCCATTGCCGAAGATCTGAAATGGGTAGGTCGAGAACCCATCTAACTGATGATTTGCACCATTCATAATGAACGTTACGCCTCTGGCTAAAGCGCAGAACTTTCCAATGATTAGCAGATCTCCAATGAATGGAAAGTGGTAGAGGACATTACGCTCAAAGTCCTCTGAGTCTTCTGGATCGTCATAATAGGTATAATCTCCAATAATAATATTGGGATTTGACACCGTATTTTGAATGAAGCAAATTTGTGGAAATCCCTTCATTGGATGCTTATCTTTTGGATCTGCTCCGTACAACATAGGCAGAAGGTAGGGTGAACAGTGCTCACCATCTAGGTTATTAGAAAATTTTTACCTAATTCGATCGAATAGCTTTTAGAAAATCCTTGATAGCCTGTGGTTGAATTAAGGTAGTCATGGCAAATGACGCGATCGCATGATAGTTAAACTAATTGTAACTGTCGATCGAATCTAACGCTGACAATTACTCTTGAGTACATCGATCGCAATAACCGCGCACGGTAGTTTCATAAGTCTGCGCCTTCAGACCCGATCGCAATCGATCGAATTTTACTACAGGTAGCTCATCCCAGCCGATATCCTCGATCGAGCCGCATTGTTGACAGTGGAAATGATGGTGGGGGGCGACGATCGCATCGTAGCGCGAGACTCCAGCTTCGAGTAGCACCTCGCGGATCAATCCCGCCGTGCGGAGAGCTTGCAAGGAGCTATAAATCGTTGCTTGCGAAGAGACGGGATAGTATTGATTCAAATCCACCAAAAGCTGTTCGACCGTGGGATGATCGTTACGCGAGAGTAAATTGGCATACACGGCGAATCGTTGCGGTGTCACGCGTAAGCCTTTAGCTTTAAGTGTTTTGACGATCGCGTCTGTTGATGTCTGGCTCATTGCGAGGGACTAGGGACTAGAGACTAGTAGCTGGATACTGTAGTCTCCAATTATAGTGCCCAAATTCCCGGAATGAGCATTAAATTTTAAATATTCTTAATTAAACCTAATTATTGGACTTGACTTATTCCTAAATTAGAATTATTCTGAGATATGTGAGCTTTGCTCGGTAGTCAGTTGTCGCGATCGATAGTGCGCTGACCACAATTAATTAAATTTAGGAGTAAATCATGGCTGTAATCAACCAACAAGTACCTGACGTTGTATTTAAGACTCGCGTTCGTGATGAGTCTGTCGAAGGCCCAAATCCTTTTAAATGGCAGGATACGACTACCAAAGACATCTTTGCTGGTAAAAGAGTAGTGGTTTTCTCACTGCCTGGAGCTTTTACGCCTACCTGCTCTACTACTCACTTACCGGGTTATGACGCTGCATACGACGAAATCAAAGCACTGGGTATTGACGAAGTGTACTGTGTATCCGTCAATGATGCGTTCGTGATGTTCCAATGGGGCAAAAACATGGAAGTCAAAAACGTCAAGCTCTTACCCGATGGTAATGGTGAATTCAGCCGTAAGATCGGGATGTTGGTAGATAAAGCTAATTTAGGCTTTGGGATGCGTTCTTGGCGGTATTCGATGGTCGTCAATGATGGCAAGATCGAGAAGGTATTTACAGAAGCAGGTTACAGTGACAACTGTGAAACCGATCCTTTTGAGGTTTCTGATGTCAACACGATGCTAGCTTATTTGAAGAGTAAGTAGTCAGGGATTGAGGGTTGGGTGGAGCTTGGCAAAACTCAACTTTTCGAGTTACTGCGGAGATCTTTACCCCACCCCAGCCCTCCCCTTATAAAGGGGAGGGAGCAAGAAATCCTTTCCCTTTACAAGGGAAGGGCGAAAGAAAAGCCTTCCCTTTACAAGGGAAGGGATCGAGAGTAGGAAAAGCCCCCCCTTTATAAGGGGGGTTGGGGGGGGGTAACACCATCAGCTAAAGTCGATTAGACTTGTGGATAGGTATTTAGAGTCAGCAACATCTCCAAATTTTGGGCAAGTTAAGGAAATACAGAACATGAGTTATGATTTTGACCTATTCGTAATTGGTGGCGGTTCCGGGGGGATTGCCACAGCTAGACGGGCGGCAGAATATGGTGCGAAGGTGGGTGTTGCTGAATATAGTAGACTCGGCGGTACCTGTGTCAATCGGGGCTGTATTCCCAAGAAATTGATGGTGTATGCGTCCCACTTTCCCGAACTGTTTACCGATGCGGAAGGTTATGGGTGGAGTGCGGTGAAGAGTCAGTTGGACTGGTCGAAAATGGTGACGGGCATCGACAATGAGTTAGAGCGGCTCAATGGGATTTATCAGACGATGCTGGATAAATCCAAAGTAGAAATCATCAGAGAACGCGCCAAATTCATCGACCATCATACGCTGCAAGTGGGCGATCGGACAATTACTGCGGACAAAATCTTGATTGCAGTGGGGGGACATCCCGTGCGTCCAGATATTCCGGGGATCGAACATGCGATCGTTTCCGATGATATGTTTGACTTACCTACCCAACCCAAGAAGATGGTGATTTTGGGTGCTGGCTATATCGGGTGTGAGTTTGCGTGTATTATGAATGGCTTGGGGACAGAAGTTACCCAGATTATGCGTTCCGAGCTAATTTTACGGAGTTTCGATCGCGACTTGCGATCGGCGGTGCAGGATGGGATGATCCATCATGGGGTGAAAATTATCAATCATGCTGGCGACATCTCGATCGAGAAGACTGATAATGGTGTGAGTGTCACGGTGACAACTGAGGACGGACAGCAGACGATCTTAGCTGATGCCGTAAGTTTAGCAGCATTGGGTCGTAATCCCAATACCGCCGATTTGGGACTAGAAAACGTCGATGTCAAAACCCGTAACGGTGCGATTTTGGTAGATACGAATAGTCGCACAAATGTCGAAAATATTTATTCCGTCGGCGACTGTACCGATAATATCCAACTGACTCCGGTGGCTGTCAATGAAGGGCGGGCTTTTGCAGATACAGTGTTCGGCAATAAACCCCGCACGATGAACTATGCAGACATCCCCACGGCGATCTTTACCACTCCTGAAGCTGCAACCGTCGGTTTGACCGAAGAAGAAGCTCGCGAAATGCACGGCGATAATATCAAAGTCTATCGCAGTAGTTTCCGCCCGATGTACTATGTCCTGCCCAATAAACAGGATCGTACCCTGATGAAACTGGTAGTAGATACCAAAACCGATCGAGTTTTGGGCGCGCACATGGTCGGAGATCACGCAGCGGAGATTATTCAAGGCGTAGCGATTGCGGTCAAAATGGGCGCGACGAAAGCCGATTTTGATGCGACTGTGGGGATTCATCCCAGTTCTGCCGAAGAATTTGTGACGATGCGGTAATCGATCGATTTTGATGTATTTAGAGTAGAGACAATTGCTAAATTGTCTCTACTCTGATTTTTTTGTTCAGCTTGTCATTGGGACTTTTGCTGTAGCACGATCGCTCCGCAAGCAGCTACCTTTAGTGAGCTTGTGTCTGAGGTATTCAGATTTGAGCCAATTTGACGATATCGTCTGTGTTGATTCACCTGAAAACCTCGTCAGCGCAGCAAAATAACTCTGCTGGCGCGATGGGTAGATGCGGAGATAGTTCTGTGCGCTCTTTACATAGTCAGCAGGCATGAGATCACTGAATATAGTTGCAGGAATATTATCATAGATAAGTGACTCTGGCGCATGTGAATTTCATGGCATCTGGTTTTTGCGCTGCGTAAAGATTTGGGACGATAAAGACGCATAAATCGGTACGGTAATCCGATCCTACTCGGGTCGATCTTGACGATCGATGAGCTTTTGTAGCGATCGAGCTGGAGTTATGTTCAGCTTGGAGATGCGATCGAGTGACGATCTGAGCTTTGGTGAGCATTGAGTGATAATTGTCTGGCACTCCGCATCAGCGAACCTGCTTGCAGTAACCGCTGAGTGGGACTCCACCGCCGGAGTAATTCAAATTGCAACAAATCTGACTCGATTCTCCTTCAGGAGAGGCTACGCCAACGAGCAATCTGCTGATTGGGGGCGATATCCGACGGGAGCAACAGGCAGAATAATTGGTTCCATTGCTTTATTTTACTACTGTGCCGATCGATCTGAGATTTTACTCAGCTTGGGGAGGCGATCGAGGCTAATCCAACACTCCGACCGAAGCTGAGGTGCGGAGATTGGATTAAAATAAAAATGTCTGTGGTGGCGATTAATGGGTGCAGCAGGGGTGATAAGTCATCCTAGAACAGCTCAGGGTCAGCAACATCAGCTACCGCACCAGATTCGCTCGGTATCTCGACAGCAATTGCAACGATCGTTCACTTTTGGATGGTAGATGATGGGCAATAAAAAAGTGTCAACCAACTGGTATGTGCATCATCAAGACCAGATGGAATGGTATGAATCTCAGGAAGCAGCTTTGGATGCAGTGGATCTATTTGTCGCTAGTTATGAAAATGGGATTTGGAACGATCGAAAATCCTATTTGAGTTTGGGTCATGCTGATGGGGTAGCTGTAGACAGCGACCTATTTAAGCATCGTTATTCTCCCAATGCACTGACTCCTTCTTGTGTCAGTAGTATATTTAATATCAATATATTTATCAAGAACAAAGAAGACTGGATTTTTAAGTATGGTTCGGAGCTACTCCAGCAGTCATTGAGAGCTGGGTATGACTGTAATGATGGCTATTTAGCAGCAAGATTAGCTCATGACTATCCGGGCTTTGAGATTAACGATCTCAAATATATCAAGGTCGATACTCCGAGTGCAAGCTGTCTTTACGCCTGCTTTGAGTACGAACATGCACATTGTTCTGCATACCAGGAACACTACTATATTACTATCGATAACTACTTGGGGAAATATCAATTAATCAAGCCGATAGCTAACTGTTCTGAAATAGAGACAGTGGAACTTCCCATTTTAGATATTAGTGACAAAGCAGACTGGATGCTCGCACATGGTTCAAATTTGCTTCAGCAGTCATTTATGGCTGGCTATAATTGTCACGATCGATATCTCCAAGAAAGATTAGTTCATGATTATCCTGGCTTTACGATCGCGCCTGGAAAGTATAAAAAGGTCGATAGTCCTAGTGAAAGTTGTTTTTATGCTTGTTTAGGGTATGAAAACGCTTACTGCTCCTCCAATAACAAAGACTTTTATATTACGATCGATGGATTTTTAGGCAAATATCAATTGATTAAACCGATCGGTACTCCCCATCGAATGCTCGATTGGAACGTGCCGATGGTAGCCGCCGATAGTTTATTTACAGATATCGAGCAGATGAAATTGGCAGATTCAAGCAGATTAATTAACAGCGATCTGCTGACACCAATGAGTTTAACCAAAATTATTTCGATTGGGACGCTGATGTATATGACGATCGAGTATGTTCCCAGAATCTTTCAGGCGATCGTCAGTCATATTTAATACGATTACCTGCTTCGAGCGCGGCTACGCCAACGAAAATACTCCCTATGTTTGAGAAATCGAGATTAGGTTTTACTCAGCTTGGGGATTCGAGCCAATGGGTAGACAAATATTAGATCTGGAGGTTGGGCTGTGCCTTGCGATGTCCAACCTCCAACTTTATTTTAAGTAATATCTATCGATTAGAATTAAGGTTTTTGGTAGGTGAGGATGGAGCTACGATCTCTCGATCGCGAATCAGCAGGATCGGAATAGTAAGTGTTCCTAAAATCACGACAATTGCCGTCATCACAAAAACAGTAAGACGGCTCGGTTGGTAATCTTCTCGTTCGATTTGCCAGAATACTTGGCTGTATCGCCATGCAGCCAAAACGATCGCTACAATTCCAACTATTACCATGATTATACCGAGGTTTTCAGAGTTAAAAATAGAGGCTTTCACGCTGGTTTGGCTACTCATAACTTCTCCAATCTGACGCAAAAATAAGCCAAAGCGGGCGATCGCAAATCCGAAACTAATTAAGGCAATAGAGGTACGAAGCCAAGCGAGAAAAGTACGTTCGTTTGCCTGATGCTCTCGGACGCGATCGATCGGTTGTCGAGACATAATCTTTCCTGTCTTCCTAGCGAGATGTTGGGATCGCGCTTCAGATCGACCGAGCGGTTACCATCTCGATTCTACGATCGATTGAGTATGGTATCGTCAGATTGGTAGTCAGTAGGAAATTGATATGCAATTAAAACCTTGGCAGTGGGCTATTCTAGTATCGCCGATCGCGAGTGTCGTTATTTTCCTGCTGATTGCTGCTGGTACCAAAATTCATGAATGGGACATTAATTGGATTTGGGGCGTATTTACGCTGCTGTTGGTGGGGTGGCGGTGGTTGTTGGTACGCTGGACGCGATCGTCGATGGGCAAAAGTGCGGATGTAATTGCAGCGGCGAGTCGGGAACTCGAATCGATGAGAGCCAATGCTACGCCACTGACTGGAGATGCCGCAGAACAGGTAACTGTGGTGCTGCAAAAGGTGATTGGTGAGTCGCAAGTCGATCGACCGATTTGGGAAGATTGGACGACATTTTGGGCGCGATGTCAGGAATTGATTGTGGCGATTGCCAAGATTTATCATCCCGAAGTCAAATATCCACTGCTAAATATCTATGTGACTCAGGCGTATGGATTGATGCGGGGGACTACGGATGATATGGATATCTGGATGCAAAAACTCGCTCCAGCACTCGATCGCGTGACGATCTCGCAGACCTATGAGGCTTATGAAACGTATCAAAAGTTGGCACCATCGGCGCAGAAAATCCTCAAGGTGTGGAACTGGGCGCAATGGGTCATCAATCCTGTCAGCG
>JBBRVB010000150.1:0-8880 GCA_038247275.1 Chroococcales cyanobacterium | reverse complement strand
CTCCAACAGCGAAAAAAGTAATTATTTAACCCAAGTTGCTACCTCCGATTGAAACCGCTTTGATAGTAGATAGCAACCTATAGCAATCCTAAATCATTTCCAAATTTACTAGTACTTTGACACTTGTGTTTTTTGAACCGCACACCATCCGCAGCGGTGCGCGCACGCCTTTGTTCCCCGACGTAAAAAGCGGATGCATATCTCGTTCCGAGAGGCTACGCCAACACGCGGAGAGTGGAGGAGCATGTGTTGCACCAAGCAGCGCAACAAGACAGAGAGCGCAGAGGTAAGAGAAAGGATCTATGCTTCTCATTTAGGATTGTTATAGCACCAATATCCCCATCCATCTGCTAGAAACTCCCCACCCTAAAACCTAAAACCTAAAACCTAAAACCTAAAGCCTAAAGCCTAAAGCCCAAAGCCCAAAGCCCAAATCATGTTGACAGAAATTGCCCAAAACACCCGATTAGCCGCCCAACATTTAGCCAGTCTTCCGGCTGAAGCTAAAAATGCCGCGATCGAATTAATTGCCAAATCCCTAGCAAGCCATGCTGATGAGATCGTTGCCGCCAATACCATCGATTGTGAAGCCGCCCAATCGGAAATCACCCCCGCTTTATACGCCCGTCTCAAACTGGATGCTACCAAACTCAAAGGCGCAATTCTCGGTGTGCGAGATGTGGGTAAATTAGCCGATCCAGTGGGTCAAATTCAGATTTACCGAGAAATTGACACCGGGCTGGTTTTGCAGCGTGTTAGCTGCCCTGTGGGTGTCTTAGGCGTAATCTTTGAGGCTCGTCCCGATGCGGTGATTCAGATTGCTAGTTTGGCAATCAAATCCGGTAATGGCGTAATTTTGAAAGGTGGTAAAGAGGCGATCGAGTCTTGTACTGTATTGGTTAAAGCAATTAAAGCGGGATTGGCTCAGTCTGAAGTTAGCCCCGAGGTGATTCAGCTCTTGACTACTCGATCGGAAACTAGTGAATTACTCAAATTAGATCGGTATGTCGATCTAATTATCCCGCGCGGTTCCAATGAATTTGTTAAATACGTCCAAGACAATACCCGGATTCCCGTGCTCGGACATGCCGATGGCATCTGTCATTTATACATCGATAGCGCGGCAGATTTCGATCGCGCGATTGCGATTACGATCGATTCCAAGACTCAGTATCCCGCAGCTTGTAATGCGATCGAAACCCTATTAATTCATCAATCGATCGCTAGTCAATTCTTACCACTAATTATCGATCGATTACAAGCATCTGGAGTCGAAATCCGACTCAGCCAAATCGGACACGAAATTTTAGATCCCGACGATATTAGCATCGATCTCGCGATCGCCACTGATTGGGCAACTGAATATAGCGACCTCATTCTTGCTATTCAAATTGTCCCCGATCTCGATGCGGCGATTACCCACATCAATACCTACGGTTCGCGCCATACTGACGGGATTGTCACCGAAAATATTAGCACTGCTCAAGTATTTCTCGATCGCATCGATGCGGCGAATGTCTTCCACAATTGCTCGACTCGCTTTTCTGATGGATTTCGGTATGGTTTCGGCGCAGAAGTCGGCATTAGTACCCAAAAGATGCCCCCGCGCGGGCCAGTTGGCTTGGAAGGATTGATTACTTATAAGTATCAACTTCAGGGCACTGGACAGATTGTAGCCACCTATACTGGCGAGAATGCCAAACCATTCACACACCGAGATTTATAATTCAGTTTAACTAACCCATCTCCCAACCCCACCAAGTGGCTGTAAGACAATAACCTCATGGTTTCGATTGGTAGTTTCCCCACAAGAAAAAGCTTTCAGTCTTAAAACATGAAGTTGTTTCTTTACAAGCCCCAAACCATAAAAAGGGGTCGATCTTTAATTAAGATCGACCCCTTTCGTTTGGGAATGAGTAGGACAGTTGCTACTGAAGAACCAAGGTGACATTGGCGTTTTGAAGACCACCACGTTGTTGAACTTCAGATAAAGTTTTGTTGACTGCGTACTTTTGGTTGATTGAGTTGATCAACTCAGTTTGGTTGTGCTTTTTGGCAACGCCCCAAAGGTCGGCGATTAAGTCAAAAGAACCATCAGCATTACGAGACCAACCGAGATCGTATTCGCCTTCTAAGATGGCGACGATATCAGCGCGGACGCGTTGACCTTGATAGCCACGGAGATCGGTTTCAGTCTTGACGTTGATACCGAGATCGCGCAAAGAAGTTTTGAGGATTTCAGCGTCAGTGATTTTGGTACGGAGAGTGCTAAAGTGAGACATATCGGTTTCCTCGAATAATTGAGTTAGGCGAAACGACAACTTGAACTGTTATGGCAAGCGATCGAATTTGTCAGTCGATCGTGTTTGGTCTCCTCGCTAGTGTCGATCGGTTAAGTGTTCCCCAATCGCAGCAACTAGCACCTTGACTCCGGTAATCGGAGCAAGCTTGTTAAAACTCCAGTCGGTGATATTCCGCGACTGAGGCAGCGGCGGGACGCGCACGCTGTCTTGCCCATTCTCGCAAAGCAGTTACCTGCTCTGTCATTGTCCGCGAGAGGGGCAGAGTTGCCTTGATGGCGGCGATGATGTCTAGTTGCGTAAACTCTCGGTTTTGGGCAAAAGCATCATACATGGCGGCGATCAAAACTTGTTCTATTTCAGCACCCGAGAATCCATCAGCAACTGTGGCTAGTTGCGGCAGATCGAAACGTTGGATATCTCGTTTGCGCTTACTCAAGTGAATACTAAATACGGCTTCCCGTTCGGACTGAGTGGGTAAGTCTACAAAGAAGATTTCATCAAATCGTCCTTTGCGGAGGAATTCCCCTGGTAGTCGTTCGACGCGGTTGGCGGTTGCCATCACAAAGATGGGTGAGGTTTTTTCCTGCATCCAAGTCAGGAATGAACCAAAGATCCGGCTGGATGTGCCACCATCGGAATCACCAGAACCTGCCGTTCCTGCAAAAGCTTTATCGAGTTCGTCGATAAACAAAATTGCTGGCGAGATTGATTCGGCAGTTTTGAGCGCACCACGGAGGTTGGCTTCAGAACGTCCGACTGTCGAACCATCATAAACTCGACCCATGTCTAGTCTGAGTAATGGTAAACCCCACAGTCTGGAGGTAGTTTTGGCAATTAATGATTTCCCACAACCGGGTACACCGAGAATCAACATCCCTTTTGGTTGGGGCAATCCATAAGTCCGCGCTCGTTCGGTAAAAGCGTCAGAACGCTGGACTAGCCAACCTTTGAGTTCGTCTAAGCCACCCACCGCATCAATGGTTTCATCCTCCTCGATAAATTCGAGAATCCCATTCCGGCGGATCAATTGCTTTTTCTCTGATAGTACGATGTCAACTTCGGCTTCAGTAATTTTGCCGCGTTTGACATAGGCTTTACGGTAAACCTTTTCTGCCTCGTCCTTTGTTAATCCCAGTGAAGCTTTCAGGAGCTTCTCACGCCCGTCATTAGAGAGGCGGTTTTGGCGATTTTGGTCGAGTTGTTGGGTGAGGACTCGATCGAGTGCCGTCAGGTCGGGAAGTGCAAAATCAAGCACTACGACTTCCTTTTCTAACTCGATCGGGACTTGCTGAACTGGAGACATCAGCACGATGACTTTTTGGGTACCTTGGAAGCTAGCAATTGCATCCCGCAACCAGCGAGTTACTGCCGGTGAATCTTTAAAAGGGTGCAAATCTTTGAAGACAAAGATGGCTGGCTCCTTTTGTCTGGTTGTCCACTCGATCGCCGCTTCGGGCGAAATCGTGTTGTGCTGAGTCGTTCGGGCTTGTCCGTGCTCCACCATCCCATGAGTCAACGTCCACACGTATAATTTGCGGGGCTGCTGTTTGAGCTGGGCGATCTTGGCGATTTCTTTTTCGGCGCGATCCTCTTCAGCCGTAACAAGATAGATCAGGGGGTATTGAGCCTGAATTAGAATGTTTAGCTCTTCTTGCATGACTGTCTATCCTCGGAAGATGGTGACTACACTGCCCTCGATCGACTACCGTGATGGTAGTCAATGAAGTTTCGATTCAGCTTAGATTTTGCATTGTCTAGACGACAGCCGCTAAATCTGGTTTTGTTTGACCGCTAGGAAATCCTACCTTGTCCGTCCGTAGCGATCGCTCTTCAGTTAGTAATCCTGGCTGTTGTCCGAGGGCTACCATTTTCCCGTCCCTAATTACGACCGGATGTTCGCATTCTGGACAGTTATACACTTGGTGCGTCGATCCATGTAATTCAACCCCATCAACCACGTCGGAGTGATTGAGATAAAATTCCACAGCTTTTTCTACGATGTTGGACATTGAATCAGCATCTACAGCCGATCGAATCTTCAACTGACGATGTAGTTGTTGCGGCAGGTACAAAGTGACCTTTTGCTTGTCTTCCATACGATTCTCAACTGCTTTACCCGGGTATGTATCTACTTTAATTGGTTCAAATCTGACTGTCAAGCTGGCATAGAGTTTTAGCGTCACATCTTAACATTAGTTTACATTAAGCCGAATTAAATCGCTGTCTGACGATAGATCAACTCCAGGGGTAATCTGTCAGGATCGTTGATGAAAGCCACTTCATAGACAGTCGCACCGATAATTTGCTGAGTAGGCGCAAGTAAAATTGTGGGTGCTGGTTGGTGGAGTGTTTGTAACGTTGTGCTGAAGTTAGCCAGCCAAGTCGTCAAATTTTCAGCAAGCTCAGTCAGGTCGAAGGAAAGATGATAATAGCCAACGTAATGCTCGTCATTAAATGCGTCTGGAGCTGGCTGCGGTTCGGGAATTTGGATCAGTTCGAGCCGTCCGCTAAGTCCCTCCATCCAGCACGCCAGGGTATAACCAGTGGTAAATCGTTCACTGACAGCAAATCCCAGACATTCATAAAACGCGATCGATCGATGAATATCTGCTGTGCGGATGGAAATATGGTGCAACATGATTTAGGCTTTAGGCTTTAGGGGTTAGGCTTTAGTGATTAGATCTTAGGGGTTAGGAGTTAGGGAGACTAAAAATTTCTGAGACTTTAAGGGTGGGCATTGCCCACACTTCGACGACGATTTAAATTAACATTGTTAATTTAAATTGAAATACTTCTCTTTTCCTAAAGCCTAAAGCCTAAAGCCTAACTACGGGGACATCCGAAAATACGGATACTGAATCGGAATCCCTGGCTCCTTTTCGAGATCGAAATTAATTACCTTCCAGCAGGGCTGGGTAGTAGCTTCGGGGCTAAATTCGACTGGTAGCCCAAATAGTCGCGGGAGCGTTGATTGTTCCGCCGCGCCGCTCCAAGAATGGTGACGATTTTCTTTACCCGCATTGTCACCCACAAGATAGCCACCAATCAAATCGCGGTAACGCTCGGCAATAATAACTTTGGTGGCACGATAGCCTTGAGTGTAAAGCTTATCGAGCGCGTCATGAATCTCAAACCGAATCCCATCAGGATGAGTGTGCTGACGATACCATTCGCCTTCCCACAGACACCAGTGGCGGCTAGATTGCAGGTGTACCAGTTCGCCAGTATGCGGATCTGCTTCAAAAGCCCCATGTCGAGAGCATAAATAAGTATCGGTGAGTGTCAGAGCGGAAATAGTTTGCCGACAATGGGGACACTGAATCTCTGGACCAAAAATGGGGTACTGAAGGGCAAAATTCATGTCAGAAGCGCGGCAGGTGAGATGCCTGTGCGGGATGGGGAAAGAGAAATGCCAAGCTTGCGGTCTACTTTATTGCATTATACTTGACACTCACATCTTGGTGCGAACCTCTCTTGGCGGAACGCTAAACTCTTCGCTGGCGAAATTTTCTGAGCCGATTGCCATCGGGATTCGATCGTTTTGGCAGATTTATGGGAATTTGTGGGCATGATAATGCTATCCCAAGTGTATCGATCTAGCATCAGCGGCTCTTCTCCTGTGAAGATTGTCGTCAGTGCAAGCAATCGGTTCTGGCGTTTGCGGAATCTCGATCTCTATTTTATTTAAGGCTCTAAAGGATGAATAAAGTGATTTGACATGGGAGAAGATCCGTTGCGAATTTTCACACTTACCTTGGTAGCGACTGCTACTAAATATTCGTAAATTTACAGATTGATATGTATATCGAGAATTGTGGGTAGAATAAGTTT
The DNA here is from genome assembly GCA_038247275.1 of Chroococcales cyanobacterium. GTDB lineage: Bacteria > Cyanobacteriota > Cyanobacteriia > Cyanobacteriales > Chamaesiphonaceae > Chamaesiphon. The sequence goes on along the minus strand of JBBRVB010000150.1, from coordinate 2,746 downwards.
GGGATAATTACTTCAGTTAAAGATGTCGTAAATTATTATTCACGATCTATCTTAGCTCATATATCTATTCAAACTATAGATGTACGATTGATATCACTTAATGGCTGTTGATACAGGCTACTCGATCGTCAAGGTCAGATCTGTGGGCATACCATCAGTAATTACAATCCTCTTCGGTAAGGAAGTTGTCATCGGGCACGCTTCTATATAAGTAAGGGCTTCGCTACTGGATTTTAAGTAATTAAAGTCAAGCGATCATTCAACCAATTATTAAAAAGTTGATGTTAACCTTGGCTAAAACCAAGATCTAAAAATATCTGTTTAGGAACAGGAAAATGGACGATAACAAGCAGCAGATTATTCATTATTTTATTGAAGAAGCACAAGAACATTTAGAGACTGTAGAACAAGGAGTCCTAGATCTCGCGGAAGTGATCTTAGATGCAGAACGTGTCAATGAAATGTTTCGCGCTGCCCATTCGATCAAGGGCGGTGCCGCAATGCTGGGCTTTGAAGGCATTCAAGCGACCGCACACAAATTAGAAGATTGCTTCAAGATTCTACGCGATCATCCCGTCCCGATCGACGAGAAATTGAAAACGCTATTTCTGGCTGGTTATGACGCGCTCAAAGCATTAGTTGAAGAATTAGCGACCTCTCCGACTCTAAGTTTGCGTCCAGAAATCGTCACGGAAATCTTATCTGGTTCTGCCGCAAACTTTGTAGCATTGCAAGAATATCTCGAAGAGATGCTCAATACCAACACTCATGATATCAATCATCGCGAACCAGCAGTCATCGCCACCGCAGCGAATATTGGTGGTGGTACAGCCGTAATGGCACCGCCAGTGAATATCGTGGCAGTAGTTAATAACACACTTCAGCAAATGCTGGCGATCTTCAAGCAAGGTGACAATCCTGCCAATCGCCAAGAATTGGCAAGTATCTCGCAATCTTTGACCAAGATCGAAGTTGGGGCATCGAACTGGCAGGCTCTAGTGCAAGCTACTACTTGCGCGATCGTCAATCCGCATAACACTTATAATGCGGTAGCTCCCCTGATTATCCGCGAGTTAAAACAAGCTGGCGATTTATTGGCAGCCGAGCGAGGACGGGAGATTACGATTTCGCCTAGTCTCCAACAAGCGACGATAACTGCTGCTCCAGTGGCTCCAGTAGCCCCTGTAGTACCGACAGCACCAGCCGCCGCTCAAATTACCATTCCGGTCGATGTTCGCGGCGCAGCGCAAGGTATCCTCCAAAACTTTAGCCGTCAGCAAGTGACCGAATTAGTAGTCTTACTCCATAGAGTAATTTCCAATTCTAAGCAAAATTAGTTGCGCCCAGATCTGGAGGCACATCCTGCCATCTGCCATCACCCACAGCACGAATTGCGTCTGTGAGCGTGATTTCCTTAGTGTAGAGTGCGCGACCGACAATCGCGCCAGTGACACCTAGTGTCGTTAGTGAGAGCAGATCGAGTAAATCCCGCAGGGAACTTACGCCTCCAGAGGCAATGACGGGGATATCGATCCCGCTAGCTAGTTCGCGGAGTGCTGCCAAGTTTGGCCCAGTCAGAGTACCATCTCGATGGATATCTGTGTAAATAATTGCGGCTGCACCCATCTTTGCCATCCGTTTTGCCAAATCGGTCGCCAGTACTGCTGATGTTTCCAGCCAGCCTTTAGTGGCAACTTTGCCAGCTCTGGCATCGATACCGACGACAATTTGCTGCGGATATTTTTGACATAAATCTTGGACTAAATCGGGTTGTTCGACCGCTACTGTTCCGAGAATAACTCGATCGACTCCCAAATCCAATAACTGCCGAACGCTCGCCTCAGTTCGGAGTCCACCCCCCACCTGAATTTGGACTGGTTGGGTAGCAGTTGTGTTCACCATTTCGATAATACTCGCGATCGCCGCTAGATTGACGGGATGCCCAGCTTTGGCACCATCCAAATCTACCAAATGTAATTTATTTGCACCCTGTCCGAGCCAATCACGAGCCATGTCGGTAGGATTGTCATTAAATACTTGCGACTGGTCGTAGTCGCCCTGGTACAGCCTCACACACTTACCATCTAGCAGATCGATCGCTGGAAAAATATCCATAAGTTTGAGAATTAGAAAAAAATAGCTCGATCGAATTATACAAACAAAGCACGATCGGATTCGATCGGGATCGGTGCTGCTGAGATCGGATTAAAGCGATATAACCACGCAAATTGCGCTGGTGTAGCCGCGCAGTAAGGTAATCGGCTTCGAGCCTCTATTCCCTATCCTCTATTGGTTACCGCCTTATTTAAGATCGGTTTTCCCACCACAGCCATGACAGCCATAGGTGACAATGGAATTGTTCAGATCTTTAAAATCGAACCATGATTGTTTCTAATTGGCGCAAAGCGTTATTACCACTTCTTTTATCAGTAGTCTTACTATTTTCGGCGTGTTCGAGTAAAGAACCGTCCAAATACGCTGCAATTCAGAAAGATACTACCGGCAGAAATGCACCAGCCGCCGTAGTCAAAAACGCCGCAGATGGCGGGCAATTCAATCAGTTTTTCCCGGCTGCGGCTAATGGCTACGACCGAGTATTTTCCCAGGAAAAGAAAGGCTTTGCTGAAGCAAAACTTAACAAAAATGGCAAAAATGTCGCCGTACTATCGATCAGTGACACGATTAGCCTACCGGCTGCTGCCAAAAAATATGAAAAAAGTATCAGCAAACTCAACAACTATCCACT
>JBBRVB010000149.1:0-8890 GCA_038247275.1 Chroococcales cyanobacterium | reverse complement strand
TGATTGCTAATAATTAACGGAATCTCTGCCAAAAATTCTCGCGACTGCTGTCGCCAAATCAGATCGAGTAAACAGTGATTTTGACGACTAACCCAAATCGCCAAACGCGGTATCGTGTCCGAAAATCTAATTTGATAAGTGCCATCTAAAGGTTGTGAAATAGCCCCAAAAGCCGGAGCAATCAGTTCGCGAGGCAGATTAAATCCGTCGATGTGCCATTCGATCCGAGTGAGAAATAGCCCCGCATTAAAATCGGTATGATGGTCGGCATGGACGATATTACCGCCATTAGCATAAATAAAATTGGCAACTTTAGCAACCAATCCCCGTCGATCTGGGCAAGAAAATAATAATGTAGCTGTCGGTTTCATCTCGATAATTAGTTATTGCTAAAATAGATTTTAACGAGCGGATTGTGAACACCAGCATAATCGGACAAGAGCATCACAAATCGATCTTAAATCTAGAGAATTAAGACAGTTTTAATCCTATTCATCACAGTTTAGTAACACAGAGATTGGAATTGATTTGGTGCATTACCAAAGCGCAGGTAACACACCCTAAGTTGATTTACTCGCCTTCAGATTGTTCGGTTGGTTCTGGCTTCAGAAGGGGGAAAGCGATCGCATCCCGGATACTAGCACAATCACACAACAGCATCACCAATCGATCGATCCCGATGCCTAAGCCGCCGGTGGGGGGCATCCCATATTCTAGAGCAGTCAGGAAGTCTTCATCGACATCGTGGGCTTCATGATCCCCTTCGGCTTTACGGGCGGCTTGCGCTTCTAATCTTTCCCGTTGATCGACGGGATCGGTTAGCTCCGAGAAACTATTGGCGAGTTCGCGCCCGACTGCGAATAATTCAAACCGCTCGACGATACCTGGTTTCGATCGATGGGGTTTGGCGAGGGGGGAGATTTCGGTAGGATAATCGAGAACGAAGGTGGGCTGAATTAGGGTTGTTTCGCACTTTTGCTCGAATACCTGATTCAAGAGTCTTCCCAGTGTTTTAGCGTCATCACCGCCACCGATCCCAGCATTGTTAACGGCTGCTTGGGCTGTTGCCAAATCATCAAAGCTATTAAAATCTAAGCCAGTAACTTCTTTGACAATCTCGTGCATCGTCACACGCCGCCAGGGAGCCGTCAGACTAATCGGCGTGTCTTGATAGCTAATCTCCAATGTCCCCAGTACTGACTGCGCGACGGTGGTAATCATCCCCTCGGTGAGTGCCATCATATCCTCATAGTCAGCATAAGCTTGATATACCTCGATGCTGGTAAATTCGGGATTGTGACGTGTCGATACGCCCTCATTGCGAAAAATTCGTCCCAATTCAAATACCTTCTCAAATCCACCGACAATTAACCGTTTGAGGTGTAATTCGGTCGCAATCCGCAGGTAGAGCGGCATCTCTAGGGTATTGTGATAGGTATTAAATGGGCGGGCATCCGCGCCGCCAGCTTCAGATTGCAAGACTGGGGTTTCGATTTCGATAAAGTCGAGGTTTTCCAGGTAGCGGCGGATGCCAGCGGTAATGAGCGATCGTTTTCTAAAGGTATCGCGCACCGATGGGTTGACGAGCAGATCTAAATAACGTTGACGGTAACGTTTGGCGACATCGGTTAAACCGTGCCATTTCTCCGGTAGTGGGAGTAAGGATTTTGTGAGCATCACATACTCATTGACAAGGATCGATAATTCGCCCCTTTCCGTGCGTTTGATTGTCCCCTTCACCCCGATGATGTCGCCGATATCAGTCAACTGCTTGAGATGGGTAAAAGCATCAGCCACGGCTGACATGCCAGTTTCAATCTGCTGCTTATTTAGATAGAGCTGAATCGTGCCTGTTTCATCTTGAATACTAAAAAAAGCTAATTTGCCCATCACGCGCCGAGCTAAAATGCGTCCAGCGATCGAAACTGGGATATCTACTTCGCCAGTATTTTCTAAATCTGCGTACTCTAGCTGTAACGCAGCAGCTTGGTGGGTAGATATCCAGTTGTAGGCATAGGGATTCATCCCTAATTCACGAAGTTTGTCGGCTTTAACCAGGCGCGTTGCCCGAATTTCGGCTAATGTCGAATGTGGTTCTGGCTGTTGGGGCGACTGTTGCTTGGACATATTATGGCATCGATCTAGGCTGGAATCTCCATTCTACGTCAAGCACGATCGATATTCCCGATTCCCTAATCAGCAATATTGGCTGATATCTTCACCACATTCGTCTGCTAGATAACACATTGCTTTAAATCGGAGCATCACCACTTCGTCATAGAGGGGGTTGAGTTTGCATATCGGGGGAATGTGTACGAGCGTGTGCCCAAATAAGTTGAGATCGCGTTCAAAGGGGCATTGCGAAGGAATCAGTTTGCAAAGTTTATGAGCTAATTGGGGATTGGAAATCTTCAGATTGTCCAACCAGTTTCGCAGCGGTTTGAGTGGATCGAATTTTGGTAAACGTAGCACATCGATAGTTGCTTGTGGCATTATTCTAGTCGCAAGCAAACGAGCCAGCTTTGATAGATTAGAACCCATAACATGAGATGTATTAATGGTACCGAGGAGATAACTATTCATGACGTTGCCCCTAAATAGAATGTTCATCTAGAAATAAACTACACCCACTCATGAGCTATTTCCGCAAGAAACGACTGGACTTAACATTTTCGGTCATCAGCCTCAATCTACCAACGGATCGGTCAGTAGGGATATGCCTACTATCAGTATCATGTCCTAGTTTGGGCTGCGCCGACAACGGTGAATCTACTGAAATATCATAACGTATTTATTTTCGATTGCTGGATATTTTCGGGTAGTTTTTTTGGTAGCGATTGCTACATTTGTGGCAATTAAATTTAGCAATTATTAAAAAATTACGATCCCCTACTAGTTTGCCTCCAAACTGATATACTTTCTGTGGTGTATTAGCTCTTTGGAGAGATTTTCATAGCTATTTAATAACCAATGTTGGTATAGCATCTTTACTTATGAGTTGCCAACGATCGAGACTAGAGTGGGACAAAACTTAAACTTAGGCTCCATCGAAAGCATTGGCGAGATAATCGAGCAATAACAGCCGATCGCCACTTTCGAGATCGGTCAAATTATGTAAAGGCGTACCGACGATCGCGCGGTGAAGGGGCTGATGGCGGACGATGGCGACATCAAAGCGACAGGGGTATTCGGCTAGATATGAATGCTGGGCTAAAAAGAGCTGGGCGGTAGTGACAATTTTGGCTTGTTTGACTGGTGTAACGGCAAGTAACCCATCGGCATCCAAATTCGATCGATTGCGGGTTTTGACTTCAATAAAGAGTAAAGTATCAGCTTCGATGGCGATGAGATCGATTTCACCTCTGCGCCATCGCCAGCGACGCGCCACAATCTCGCCGCCACGGGCGAGTAGCCACTGAGCGACAACTTCTTCTCCGAGCTTACCAGTATTCATAGTGCGTCAGGATCGATGTCTCGATCGAGTGCTGGTTGCGAGTACAATGAATTGTAGTCAATAACTCCAACAGTTTACTCTGAAGTTGAATTATCTTGCTGCTTGTCCTCCGAATCTCGAAAGTTGGTGCGCGACTAAACCGATTGAGGTTCGTTACGTAGTGCCGCTGGTAGCTTCACCACCGAGTGTTTGCCCCGCAAAACTGGACAGTCTGGCAAATTTATTGACGCGGGATTTACCCAGCTATGCCAATCGGCTGATTCAACAACGCCGCCGCCGCACCGATCCACTTTATAGTTCGCTCATTACCGCCAGTGCGCCCGAACTTCAGCCGCTTCCCGTTATCAGTCGCGAGTACCCACCTAATTTTCCCCAGGCTGCACCCCAGCAAGTATTTATCACTACGCTCGAAAATCAGTATACAGGTAATCGATCGGCTCAGTTACAGCAGTTTCACTGGTTATTTCTCGCTCAAACCCGACAGGGGTGGCGATTGGCAAATATTTATACGCGCACTGGGGGATTTCCCCTGTCTAATCAGTTAATTACACCCCCGATCGAAAGTAGCAAAACGATCGTCGGTGAAGCAATTGCCATCTGGCTCAATGACTGTTATCTGGGCAAGATTAGAACTTGATAAGTAATGTCAAATATCTAGTAAGCTGGGTATCGATCGAGTTAATAAATATCGATCGGCGACCTTTTAAGATACTGCCATTGCGACTGCCATCAAGCCACCAATGAGCACTAAACAAACAATTCCAATTACTAGATAATTGCGCGAGCCGCTGGTAATGGTGGATTCATCCACATACATTTTTGGTTCGGTTGGAAAATTATTTAACCTAGTGTCACCATCATTATTGATATAAGGCATCAATCTTTACCTGGGTATATAAAAATTCATTAAATCGAACTCATATTATTACTAAGTGTCAAGATCGATCGGGAATGAATCTAAGAATGTAATAAAATTTCATGTAAAGTGGTTATTTTCTTTACACTTACTTCACGATCGAGCTAAAAATTGCATCAAAGATTCATAGATCGTTACTCAATTCTAAACTTGACCACTGCCACCACGGTAATATCTTGCTCGATCGAGCTAGTATCGTATCGACCTTCATTACTCACACGCTAACTTTAGCATTTTGTTGAATGTTCCAGAGTCTGGCGTAGATCCGATCGAGAGTCAATAGTTCCTCGTGAGTACCAGCTTCAACTAATTGTCCGCGTTCCATAACATAGATGCGGTGAGCGTTGCGGATGGTGGAGAGTCGATGTGCGATCGCAATTGTAGTCCGATTGAGGGTGATTCGATCGAGCGATCTTTGAATTGCGGCTTCGGTTTCATTATCGACAGCCGATGTCGCTTCATCCAAAATTAAGATCGGCGGGTTTTTTAAAACCGCTCGGGCAATGGCAATGCGTTGGCGTTGTCCCCCTGATAATTTTTGTCCTCTTTCACCAACAACCGTATCGTAGCTCTCTGGCAATCGATCGATAAACTCATCAGCTTCGGCGATTTTCGCAGCGGCAATAACCTCATCGAAAGTAGCAGCAGGACTACCGTAAGCGATGTTTTCGCGGATCGAACCGTGGAATAAAAACACATCCTGACTGACTAATCCGATCGATCTGCGTAAGTCGGCTAGATGTAAGTCTTGGATATTCACCCCGTCTAAAGTAATCTCGCCTGACTGAATTTCGTAGAGACGCAGCAGTAGTTTTACTAATGTACTTTTACCCGAACCTGTCGCCCCCACGATCGCGATCGTTTGTCCAGCGGGAATTTTTAATGATAATTCTTTGACAATAGTAGATCGATCTTGATAGCCAAAAGTCACATCCTTCAACTCAATTTCGCCTTGAACATCTGGTAAAAATCGAGTGCCAGAATCGATCGCGATCGGCGTATCCAATAAATCCATGACCCGATTGGTCGAAGCCATGCCCCGTTGATAGACATCTAATGTCTCACCTAAGCGTGTCAGCGGCCATAATAAGCGTTGAGTAAGATAAATCAGGATGCTGTAGGTACCGACACCTAATTGACCGTTTACAGCCGCAATACCGCCCAGTAACAGCGTCATTGTAAAGCTAAATAACACAGCCATCCTAATTAATGGAACAAAGGCAGCACTAACTTTAATCGCCCGCCGATTGCTTTGGCGGTACGCTTCGCTATCAGCACGGACTCGATCGAGTTCGTAAGCTTCAGTAGTAAAACTTTTGATCGTCGTGATCCCGCCTAAATTATTTGCCAGTCGCCCATTTAATAGACCAACTTTTTCGCGAACATTGGCATAATAAGGCGCGAGTTTCTTCTGAAACCAAATCGAACCAATAATAATAATCGGAATCGGGACGATCGACCACCAAGCGAGTGATGGCGCGAGGACAAAGAATACACCGCCAATAACAACCGCGTTAGTAACTACTTGAATGATTTCATTCGCTCCGATATCTAAAAAACGCTCTAATTGGTTGATGTCATCGCCCAAAATAGCCATCAGATTACCAGTACTTTGATTTTCAAAGTAAGCTAATTCTAGCTGCTGAATATGTCCATAGGCATCGAGCCGGAGATTGTGCTGGATTTTTTGGGAAAGATTGCGCCAGAGATTGGTATAGATATATTGAGACAGAGATTCTAATACCCACACGATGACAGTAATTATGGTGAGAACGATGAGCTGTTGCTCGACATTCTCAATTCCTAATGTCGCCAGAAATGAGTCTTGCTTCTTGACGACAACATCGACGGCAATCCCGATTAAAATTTCTGGGGCAACATCGCAGAGCTTATTAAAGACTGATGCAATCACTGCTTGCCAAGTCTTACCGCGATATTGTTGTCCATAAGCTAATAATCGCTGGAGCGGATGAGAGGTATTCATGTCTTGGTTTCAAACTTTTGCACTCTTTATTATGTTAGACCTTATTCGATCGTGCATAAAGCCTACAGATCTATCCCAATATCAAGTATATAAATCGGTTGACACCCAAAACCAGTAATAGAGGTAATAACGATCGTGAGGCATGACAACGACCCTTAAAAATCGGGTTGGGGCAATTGCCGATCTCGAAATAGCCGCCAAACTCGCTCAATAGCAGGATCGTACCGAACTAGATCGGCAAACAAGCGTTCGGCTCAAACGATGGCGGCAACAGCTAAACAAGTCTGAGATTTAGTCCTACAGCAAGATCGTCGCTGTTTGCGGTACGATCGAGATATATTTTCTCACCCCTTAAATCAAAGTATTATGGCAGATCCCATTACTCCCGAAATTAGCGATCGCATCTGCAAGCACATGAACGACGATCATGCGACCGCAGTCCTCACCTACGCTCAAGTCTATGGTAAAGCTCCTACCGCTGCGACAGCCGCCATGAGTGCGATCGATCCCTTGGGCATGGATCTTACCGCCCAAGTCAATGGTGAAACAGTCGGTTTGCGGATACCATTCGATCGTGAATTGACGGACTCTGAAGATGCTCACCAAGTCCTGATCTCGATGATTAAGCAAGCCAGAACCCTCTCGGCTTAAACCGCTTTATGTTCTGATTAAAGTAGTACGAACTAGCTGGTGGGCAGTGCCCACCCTACCTCTTTTTAACTACCTTCTACCCTCTACCCTCTACCCCCTAAATTAGGTGTGGACGACACGAAAGAAATTTCAGTTTTCCACACCTTTCAAAGCTGATGAGAGTAGGAGATACTGATAAGTAAGTCAGAAATAGCTCTTTAAGGGACCAATATGAACTTTTCGATCCAATCGATTTATAACTGGTATCGCGATCTGTTACGTAATCCCAAATATCGGTGGTGGGTAGTGGGTGGATCGTTACTTTATCTTGTTAGCCCGATCGATATTTCTCCCGATGTTTTCCCAATCATTGGTTGGCTAGATGATGGGATTATTATCTCGTTATTGATTGCTGAAGTTTCTCAAATTGCCAAGGAAAAGTTACAAGCAAATAATCCTAGAGCCGATAGACCCCCAACAACTGTTGAGGATGCTCCAGTCGATGTCAAAGCTGTACAGGTTGATTAAATAGTTGGCAGTTGGCAGTTGACAGTTGACAGTTGACAGCAAAATTTTCAGATACAGTAGTGGGCATTGGTCACTAACTACATTTTACGCAATCGAGCATTTTCACATACTTAAAAGAAACCCGGCTTTTTAAAGTCGGGCTTCTGAGTTTATAGTTTACTTGCGATTGCGGGCGGGTAGGCGATTGCCTTGTTCTAGTTGCGTTTGCAGGCGATCGCAGACCCCCCAGCCGATCGATCCACCAATAACTATCCCGATCGAAATTACAGCGGAAATCTGGGCATTTTCACTGCCAATTAGCGCGAAAATTGTCATACTTACCCAAGCAACAATAGCGATGATGACGATCGCTTGTTTGGTAGCTTGAATATTTTTGAGTGCGGAACTACAGCTATGACAATGTTCGGTATGGCTATGATATCGATCGAGTAATTGCTCATTAGTTAGAGCTGGTTTGAAAGTTTGTCCGGGGAAAGGATCGGCCTGATAATCATTTAACCACTGGCGATATTCAAAGACAAAGGCATCAGCTTTAGTCGGTAAATAGAACGCTTGACTGAAGTTCTCACTCCCACCGCTTTGAGCTAGATATCGTTCTTGATGGTGGAGAAAAATTTGATCGTCTTCGAGGATCGCATTGTTATTGATGTGTGAGTACCATTGAGGTGTCGCACTGATGAATAACGCTGGTAGTTTGCTGGCAAATTTAAACGGAAATCTGGCAAACACCCGACATTCACCTTTGCGCGTCGGGGTGGCATAAACTACCGTAATTGTCTCACCGAGTTGCTTGGATGCCAGCTCATGCCACATCAGACATGGCGCGATGAAAGTAGTATTTTGTCTGCCTAGTGTACCTTTGCGCGGCCCATCTGCCCAAGTCCCGGTAAAGCCAGATTTATTAGATGAAGTCACTTCCAATTCTACCGGACTGGCATTCGATCGCTTACCGACGCTATTGTGATGGGTAAATGGCAAGTGACTCGGATCGAGGACATTTTCGAGGAGGGTGAGGGCATCATACGGCAAATCGCGGAAGGTGTTGAGCATAATCCAGCCATCCGTCGGCTTACCCGCATTCATCGGTACCGGAATCAGTGGTAATGGCACCTCTGCGGCTCTTGTCGCCGTCCCTGCATAAATAAATAACAACCCTTGATCTACCGCAGTTGGTAATGATTTGACACAAGCACGGCGCGATGTCTCGGCTTTGGCTGCGGGTAATTGTTGAGGGATGCGATCGCATGTGCCATTACCTGTAAATGCCCAACCATGATAAGGACATTCCAACAAGCCATCTTCGGCAATTCGCCCTTCGGATAGTCTCGCCAATCGATGGGGACAACGATCGTCAAATGCTCGCCATTCCTGTGCTAGA
>JBBRVB010000148.1:0-8925 GCA_038247275.1 Chroococcales cyanobacterium | reverse complement strand
CGATCGATTAATCCGGCAATTACGGTATCGATCTCCAATCCATCTAACTGTGCTTCAGGTAGTGGATATGTCCCCTCAAATTCCAGTGAATTTTGAGTCGCGATCGTCTAAAATAGAGCCGATCGGCTTACTGCCAATGGATCTTCAATTTGTCAACAGCTTATCGACGAATTGAAGATCCATTGGTAATGAATTTATTTAACCGTAGGCTAATTCCCAATCTCCTGAGTCTCCTGATGGCATACTATGGGAGCGGGTGAGTCTGATTTGGGCTAAGGCGACGATAGTGGGGATGATGCGACCATAATTAGTGGAGATCGATCTCCAGCCGAGATCCGCAAAAAACCAGCCCCACATGGCTGGCCCTAAAATGGTAAATACACCGCGTACAGCCACCTGCTGGGTCGCTGAGAGCATCATGCCGCGTTTTGCCATATAGAGAGAGATATAGCTTTGTAATTGGCTGGTAGCTGCCAATCCGCCCCGAATTAGAGTCTGTTTGGCGACTTCATAGCTGGCAAAGTGAAACGCAAATTGGCGGGCGATTTGATGGAGTACTAATGGTTTGATGACCGAACTTACCGCGATCGCGCTACTACCTTTTAAAATTAGTTTAATCGGATCGTGCTGGATGTGTGCAGGTAAAGGCTGATCGAAGCGGGTATTTGCCAGGGATTTTTGGACTCTGAGTGTCAGTGCGTCGCGATCTCCAGATGGTAACTTGTGCCAATTTTTGCCCATCAGATGCAAAAAGACTTCTGACTCTAGATCTGTCGTCGTTAGTTGACTAGAATAAGGAATTTTTAGGTACCGACATACCTGTACCAATGTCTGACGGTAACTAACGCCTTGAGTTCTGCCCTGCAAGACGGTAATCCCATCTGCTGCCAAAAATCGAAATCGATCTTCGATCGAATCTAGCCAAAGATCGCGATCCTGACTTTGGATCTCGACTAAATCGGGGGTACGCACATAGTCTAAGGGATTGAACTTACGGCTGAAGAGAATCCTGGTCAATTGTTGTAGTTCGTCTTCAGTAGCCAATTCTAAAGCCGTTCGTAACTCATCCAAAGCAACTTCCTCCCACGCTCATGCCGCTGATCCTATCACCCTACAGTGTACCGCACGATTTTGAAAACAGTGCAGGGTGATGATTGTTACTTAGCTCATCGGCGTTACCGAAGTGAAGCTGGATTTTTGAAACCAATCGAGCTTCACTTGAGTCTCCCGCCCGATCCCTGATGGCAACGACATTTGCTAATTTATCGGTGGTAACTCTTTGATGATGGCTCTGCGGTTGGGGATATTTACATCAGCAATAAAACGTTTGGCACCTGAAGTATAAATTACTAGCCGTCGATCGACTCCTTTGGGATAGACTAGCAATATTTTATCGATATCTTTGATAACTTCGGTATAGTTTGCCCCAGAAGTGTCGGAGATCGCGATCTGCTGACGATCTGACTCGTTGAGGGTTTCGTCACCGTTGGTGTCTGCTAGGACACGCAGGTGCCACAATGCTGTCACCGATCTAGTCCCTTTTGCTGTGATGGGACTATCGGGAGCTGGACGAGCGGGAATGGCAGTTGCACCGATTTGCTCCATTGCTAGCAATCGCGAACTATTATTTGTGAGTAATTTACTCGCTGATAAGTTATCTCGGTGGACGAACATATAATTCCGAATGTCTACCCGCTGACTCCGACCTTCATAGCTATCCCGAGTAGCGGATTTAAGCTCTTTGATAATACTTTTTCGATCTTGGGCGGCGACATAAATCGGCGCGTACAAATACGGTGTACCATCAATTGGCTGGAATTCGGTCATCCAGACTTCTTGAGGTGCTGGTAATGGCGTGGGGGTAGTCGTTGCCACCACTTGGGGACTAGTAGTTGGGGTAGCTGGTGCTTTGCTACAGCCAGCCACCGTTGCCACGACTCCAACTACACCAATTAATTGCCACCATTGCTTAGAAATAGTCATACTCTCACCACTTCAACCGGATTGTTTAGCCGATCTACAATCTTACTGGTTATGATTCCAGAACCGTTCCAGGGAGATCGGAGTTAGTCTATTCTCTTCGGTGCGTTACGCTGCTGCGATAACACACCCTACGGTCTTTCTTACCCATTACCCATTACCCTTTCTTCGCTGAACTAGCACAAAAATACCAAAAATGACCCAAAACTCTTTATCCTAGAGGGTAGGTGAACTCTCTATCCTAGAGCGATTATGATTCCGATCCAACTGTCACTCAAAAACTTTCTCAGCTATACCGAAGCCAGCCTGGACTTCAAGGGGCTGCACACCGCTTGTATCTGCGGTGCAAATGGTGCGGGTAAGTCATCCCTGTTGGAGGGGATTACCTGGGCGATTTGGGGTGAGTGTCGGGCGGTAAGTGAGGATGATGCGATTAGTAATGGGGCGATGGATGTCCGGGTTGATTTTACGTTTGGGATGCATGGCGAAACTTGTCGGATCATTCGGACGCGTCAGCGCGATGGCAATGGCGCATTGGAGTTTCAGATTCAGACGAGTGGGGGGCAATTTCGGACGCTGACTCAGAAGGGGATTCGTTCGACGCAGGCACTGATCGATGATTATCTCAAAATTGATTATGATACGTTTATTAATTCGGCATATTTGCGGCAAGGGAAGGCTGATGAATTCATGCGAAAGAAGCCAGCCGATCGCAAGCAGATTTTAGCAGATTTATTGAAGCTCGATCGCTATGAGCAATTAGCCGATCGCGCGAAGGATTCAGCCAAGCAATATAAGCTCCAAGTCGAAGTATTAACTGAAAATTTAGCTGAGGCGCAGATCCAACTTACCCAGATCGATGGGATTACCCAGCAACGCGATGAGATTAAAGTTCAGCTCGATCTATTACAACAGTTACAGGTAGCTGAAGAGCAAGAATTAGAAGGTTTTAAAACGATCGCTAGACAGCGAGAAACGTGGCAACAACAATTAGCTTGGGAACAAAAACGCGATCGCGAGTTACTCCAAGCAATTAGTCAAATTCAGGTAGATATTCAGCTAGTTAATACTGACAAGCAACGGTTGGATGATTTATTATTGCGATCTGATGAAATCTCGATCGCCTATCAAGCATATCTAGGATTACAGCAGCAAATCGAAATTTTGGATCGTCAGTTTAATACACACCAACAGTATCAGATCGCACAGCAAAAGTTACAGCAACAATTAGATCGTCAAACCCAAGAACTACAATTAACGCTCGGGCAAAGTCAGGCACAACTAGTTTTAATTGAACGACAAGAAACTGAAATAGCCACAATTTTAGCCACAGCCGAATCTGTTACCAATGGAATTGCCCAATTGCAAGTATGTCGTCAGCGATTGGGAGAGCTAGATCGACTTCAGATCGCAATCTTACCGCTTCAGCAAGAGCGAGTAGGCTTGGAAAGTCAGATCGATCGCCAGACTGCTAAAATCCAAGCTCAATTAAATGAATTGGTACTGCGCGAAGGGCAAGTAAAAATCAAAACAGCCGCACGTCCTCAATTAGTCGATCGACTCAATTTGTTAGATACTCAGCTTACCGAATTAGAACGTAAAAAAGTTTATCAACAGCGCGTTGAAGAAAAAGGCTTAACTAAAAAAGAAAATATCCAGCGGCTAGAGGGCGATCTTCGTAATTATCAGCGGCAATTATTAGAACTAGATCGAAAATTAGAGCTGTTAGAAACTCCTGATGCTAGTTGTCCATTGTGCGATCGACCTTTGGATGAAAATCACTGGAATCATGTCTTAACTAGTGCTAAAAGTGAACGGGAAAACATTGAACAACAGATCTCGGCAACTCAGGAAGAACACTCGCGCTACGTCCGCGAACGTGAAGATCTCCTCACGGAATATAAGCAGCTCCACCGGGAACTAGCTGGCTCAGAAAGCCTCCGCGAACAACGTGGTAAGTTGCAAGCACAATTAGATTCGATCGCCGAACTCGAAGTTAATCTTGAGGAAATTGCCATCGAAAGATCGCAAATCGAACTGGCGATCGAGTCCAAAAGTTATGCAAGTGAATTACAGCGTCAATTACAAGAGTTAAATATTAAGATAGTAGCGATTGACTACAGCGAACAGAGTCATGCACTTGCTAGAGGTGATGTTGATAAATTACGATGGGTAGAAATCAAGCAAGAAAAAATCAAAGATGCCGATCGCAAGCAGCAGCAATTAAGCCAGCAAAAACAGCAATTAGTTAGTGAAATAGTTAGAGTAGAGGAAAATATTACTAAACTACAAACTAGCTCAGATTTACAGCTAGAACTCCAAGCAATCGAACGCCAATCGATCGAGCTAGGATACGATCGCGATCGCCATCAGCAAGTCGCCACCGATCTACGCCAATCTCAAGCAATCCAACTTCAGTATCAAGAAGTCCAACAAGCTAAACAAACGCAGCCTCAATTAATCGATCGAATTAAATTACTCCAAACTAACGAGTTCCAAAATATATCCGATCGTCAAAAATCACAATTAGAAACCGATCGAATCGCTCTAGAAATAGCCAAAATCCCTGATAATGACGAACGAATCTTAGCAGTCGATCGCCAATTAGCCGAACGTCGCCAGCAATTAGATACCAATCTTTCAATTCTCGGTAGTCTCGAACAACAACTTACTCAACTACACAATATCAAAGAACAACTGCGATCGCAGCAACAGCAACTTGATACCTATAAACAGCAGCAAAAAATCTATGATGAACTCGGTAAAGCCTTTGGAAAAAATGGAATTCAAGCCTTGGTAATTGAAAATATTCTCCCCCAACTAGAAGCCGAAAGTAATCAGATTCTCTCCAAGCTGAGTAACAATCAATTTCACGTTCAGTTTATTACTCAAAAAGCTACTAAAAGTAGTCGCACCAAAAAAACGAGTATCAAAAGTGCTAAATTCATCGATACATTAGATATTGTCATCGGCGATGCCAATGGTACGAGAGCCTATGAAACTTATTCCGGTGGCGAAGCCTTTCGGATTGACTTTTCAATCCGCCTCGCCCTTGCCAAACTTCTCTCCCAACGAGCAGGTACACCCTTACAAATGCTAATTGTCGATGAAGGATTTGGGACTCAAGATCGCGAAGGCTGCGATCGGTTAATTTCAGCGATTAATGCTATTTCTAGTGATTTTGCCTGTATCCTGACTGTCACTCATATGCCTCAATTTCGCGAAGCCTTCCAGACTCGGATTGAAGTTCATAAAACTAATAAAGGTTCTCAGCTTCAGGTAATTACTTAGATTTCATTCAGCCATGATTTTCAGCACTTCTGTACGATCGAAATAGATGATAAACCAAAATAGTCGAAAAATTGCTTTCATCAAATATGGAAACTTCTCTTATATTAATGAGATGGTCTCGCAGCTTCTATCGAGAGAATTTTCTGACTGTGAAATTGAGATCGTCGATCTATTTTCATTAGTTGATAATAAAAATTTCGCCACTATTGCTTATGCTATCAAAGCGTATGGTACCAGAATCTTAGATATTCGGTCTGATATTATTCAATTGCGGCTATTTACAAGATATTTTCATAATAAGCTGAGAACAGCTCTAGTAAAAAGATTAGCAGATCGAGATTATTTGTTTACATTTCAGACCCAATCTATTTTCGATGCAAGTATGCCCGGAATACCCCACTTCGTGTATACCGACCATACCGCGCTAGCAAATCTCCAGTACCCAGGATTTGACAAAAAAAACTTACCAACTAGCTCATGGCTGGAGTGTGAGCGCGATGTTTATCACCATGCAACGCTAAACTTTACTATGAGTGAAAATATTGCCGGATCGATTGTCAAAGATTATGGTTGTGATGTGACAAAGGTTGTGAATGTATATGGTGGAGCAAATATAGTAGTAGCTCAGGATGAGGTATTTGACGATCGCCGATATGCCAAGGAAAATATTGTTTTTGTTGGGGTGGAGTGGGAGCGCAAGGGTGGTGCAGTATTAGTTGAAGCCTTCAAAATATTATTAACTAAATTCCCAAATGCTCATCTCAATATTATCGGTTGTACGCCCAAAATAAATGTGCCCAACTGTACTGCGATCGGTAAAGTACCCTTAGTAAAAGTATCTGAATATCTTAAACAGGCTTCGGTATTTTGTTTGCCGACGCGATTAGAACCGTTTGGAATCGTATTTCTGGAGGCAATGGCTCACAAACTACCGGTAGTTGCGACGCGGATTGGCGCGATCCCCGAGTTGATTATTGATGGTAAAAATGGGTATCTAGTCGAGCCAGATAATCCGCACCAACTAGCCGCAAAGTTAATCAAGTCGATCGAGTCACCCGAGCGATGCAAAGCTTTTGGTGAATATGGTCATCAGCGATTGTGGGATACTTATACCTGGGAAAAAACTGGGGTCAGAATCAAAGAACAGATCGCCCGATTTATCTAAATTTAGCCGATCGAGATTGCCAGCGTAAAAGTAGTCAATGGTACAATATTTGGATGGGTGAAAATAGTCAATTTAAATTACCACAGCGATCGAGACTAGATCCGCAAGTTTATATTATTGGTGTTGGCCCTGGAGATCCCGATCTATTAACAGTCAAAGGTCAAAGAATCATTGCTACTGCGGCGGTAATTCTCTATGCCGATTCACTGATTCCCGATCGCATTTTAGAACATGCCCGCCCAGATGCAGAGATTATTAAAACTAGCGATCTCACCCTCGAACAAATTGTCGCCATTGTCGTCGAGCGAGTCCAATCTGGTGTGACAATCGCACGCCTCCACTCCGGCGATTTGACCCTGTATAGTGCCATTACCGAACAAATTCGCGCTTTTGACATCGCTGGAATTTCAGTAGAGTTGGTGCCCGGAATTAGTGCCTTTCAAGCGGCTGCTGCCAAACTCCAAGTCGAACTCACCGTCCCCGAAATTGTCCAGACGATTATCCTCACCCGCCCGACCGGGAGAGCGTCGATTGTCCCACCAGCCGAAGATTTGGCGAGTTTGGCCGCGCATCAAGCTAGCCTATGTCTCTATTTAGCCGCCCGCCACGTCGCGGCGGCGCAAGCCCAACTCCTCCAGCATTACCCCCCTCAGACCCCAGTGGCGATCTGCTTTCGAGTCGGCTGGGAGGACGAGCAAATCTGGGTAGTACCCCTAACCGAAATGGCGACAGTCACCGCCCGTGAAAATCTGGTACGGACGACGATGTATATCATCAGTCCCGCCCTAGTAGAAATTACTGGCGAGGGTAGTCAAACTCGCTCGCGGCTATATCATCCCCACCATCAGCGACTATTTCGCCCCTAAGGTCGTCGCCGCGCCATGACAAGATCGATCGCGTCTTGCCAGATTCCCATCACTTGTTCTAGCCCAAATCGATCGAGAATTTGAGGGGCATTTTGCGCCAATTGTTGCCGTTTTGCCGGATCGGACATAAGTGCATCCAGTCCCGCCACCAGCGCATCCACATCCTCAGTCGCCACCAACACCCCATTAAACCCATCCGCAATAATATCTCGGGGGCCGCTCAGGCAGTCAGCCGCCAACACGGGCAGACCACAAGCCATCGCCTCGCACAACGCCATCGGAAAACCCTCAAATCGAGACGGCATCACAAATAAATCTGCTTGAGCCAGATATTCCCGCACATTGGTGACCAATCCGGGCAGGTGGACGCGATCTTCTAATGTTAATTGCGATCTTAATGCTTCTAATTCCGTTCTCAGGACACCTTCACCCAGAATCGTGAGCTGCCACTCCGGGTATTTAGGCTGGAGTCGAGCAAAAGCTGCCAACAACAAATCGAAGCCTTTCTGACGATGGAATTTACCGATCGCAATCAGGCTTGGATTAACTAACAATCGATCGGTATCCTTGACTGGATCGGGTTTCAGCACCGGATTGGGCATTACCATCGTTCGATACCCCTGTACTGCTGGATAAAACGGTAATGCGTTTTGAGTCAATACCGTGACCAAATCGGCATGGCGATAACTCCATTTCATCATGAATTGCCAGACTTGATTGGCATCCTCAGCACCAGGATAAATGTGATCGCTCACAATCGTCGGAATATTTAGCCACGCGCAAGCGGCGATCGTATAGACATTTACAGAATTCATAAAACTGATGACGACATCAGGTTTACTAGCAATAATTTCTTTTCGTAATACTGAAATTCGTTGCCAGGTATTACCAATGGCGGCTAGCGCATTCGTCGAAGATCCCGCTACGCCCAGCGGCTTCAGTTCGATGCGATCGTCTAATGGATAAAAAGGTGGTTTACTAGGCGGGGCTAACAAAATCAAAGTTACATCCCAACCTTGACTGACCCAGTAATTAGCGACGATCGACATGACCCGTTCTGCGCCACCACCACTTAATCCATGAATAACTAAAGTAACTTTCATCAACGATCGCTCTAACTGTAACTATCACTAGACATTCTGTGCCAGAAGTCCATTCTAACAGTTTCCCGATCTTACTTAATTAGCAATCTAATTTTAGCAACCAAGCTGACCGATCTTATTGATACTTTAATGAGAAAAGTTTTGATGAAGTACTGTCAAGCGATCTTAGCGATCGCCACTGTTCTAGAGGTTAGCATGATAAAGCTGTTCACGATCTAGCTACTATTATACTTGAGTTTGAGGCTGACAGAGCAAGCCCAATTTGAGATTTATCTTCATTAAACTAGCTTAATTATCGAGAATCAACACAAGCAATACCCCGATCGTGCTCCGATCCAATGAAATCAATGTGATGCATCCCAATTTGATTACAGGACATAGTTCCCAGCTCAAATAGATAAGTACCATCTGCCTGAATTTTTGATTCTGCATAAGCAGATTTGGTCAGTAAATCGATCTGGATTGCTGTTACATTATGTCCATAAATTTTAGTACAATCTTGAGCAAATCGGATCGGTCG
>JBBRVB010000147.1:0-8953 GCA_038247275.1 Chroococcales cyanobacterium | reverse complement strand
GTGTTGTCAATAATCTGCACTTGTTGACAATATGTCACGAGAAAATAGGTATTTGGGATAGCAGTATGGCAAGCGATCTCTCGATCGAAAAGATAACGGGAAAAGTCAGGTAAGAAATCCCCTCCTCGGAGGGGTGCCCGTAGGGCGGGGTGGGTAGATCTTCGCCCCAATTCCAACACCATTCCCTATCCCCTATCCCCTATCCCCTATCCCCTAAACAGCTACCTGCTCTTTTTCCATCAACATCTTCGCTGCTGCTGCCTTCACAGAAGCCGTACCGGGAACTGGCCGCGTCCAGAAGCGGTGCTGGGCGATCGCATCGATAAAGGTTTTGGCAAATGTCGCCATATCCGAGGTATCGCGGCTGGCGATTACACCCAACTGGGCACTCATCTTGCCATTGACTTGACTGGAGTCGATCCCTTTGAGATCGGCTTGCATCATCAGATCGACACCTTCACCAGTTGCCGCCATCGGTTTGAAGTGCTTGAAGGCTTCATGAATGAAGCTCAAGGGGTCGCCGTGGGCGGTGAGAGCTTCAACGCTCTCGGCACCACCAGGGACGTAGATCGCGTCATACAGTACCGATGCGGTTGTCAAGAAGGTCTTATCGACTTCGAGCTTACCACCATCGCTATTGACGATCGAGCCGCCATAGAGGGAGACGATCTCGGAGCTGATGTGCATCGCGCTCAGGGATTGCTTGAGCATGGCGATTTGAGCGGCATCGACACCATCGGCTGCTAGAATTGCTACATTGCGACCTTTAGCGGTCTTGGTGGTGTGTTCTTGGCTCAGTGCGGGGGACTTTTGACCGTGGTTGGGGGTCGCTGGCTCGGTCGGAGCGGGCATTCCTAGACCTTTAGCAACGCGCTTGGCAAGTTCGCCATCGACTTGGTTAAAGCGTTGGAGCATCCGTTCTTTGACTTCTTTTTGGGGCACTTTACCCAGTTCAAAGTGAGACGCTTCGACGAGGCGATCTTGTTCGCCACTGGAGAGGCTGTTCCAGAACAAAGTAGCTTGGCTGAAATGGTCGGCAAAACTGGGGCTGCGTTCGCGCACCTTGTGCCCTTCGACGCGTTCGGGATAGGTGACGAAACCACCATCCTCTGGGGCTACTGGCGCGGGGAGATTGCCGCCGAGCGAGTTGGGCGAGTAGTTGACGGGGCTGGTTTTGATGTCCATCTGCATCCGTCCGTCTTGGTTATTATTGCTAAACGGGCAGACGGGACGGTTGATCGGGAGATTGACAAAGTTGGGGCTACCCAAGCGGTGGAGCTGGGTATCATGGTAGGACATCAACCGACCTTGTAAGAGTGGGTCGTCACTAAAGTCAATCCCTGGCACCACATTGGATGGTTGGTAAGCAACTTGCTCGGTTTCGGCAAAGAAGTTGTCAGGATTGCGATTGAGTACCATTTTACCGATCGGGCGAACTGGTACGAGTTCTTCAGGGATCAATTTGGTAGAGTCCAAAATATCGAAGTCGAAGTTTAGTTCGTCTTCTTCTTCAATAATCTGGACACCTAGCTCATACTCTGGATAGTTACCCATTTCGATCGATTCCCACAGCGTCCGGCGATGGAAATCGGGATCTTTCCCCGCGATCTTTTGCGCTTCATCAAAGACATTGGAGTGGACACCCACCAGCGGTTTCCAGTGATATTTGACAAACCGCGATTTCCCCTCGGCATTGACCCAGCGGAAGGTGTGGACACCAAAACCTTGCATCGTGCTAAAATTCCGGGGGAGTGCCCGATCGGATAAGAGCCACATAATCATGTGCATCGATTCGGGCACGAGGGAAATAAAATCCCAGAAACTCGGATGCGCGGTGGAAGCCTGCGGCATCTCATGATTGGGTTCGGGCTTGACTGCATGGATGATATCGGGAAACTTGATTGCATCCTGAATAAAGAACACCGGAATATTGTTTCCTACGATGTCATAGTTGCCCTCCTCAGTATAGAACTTCACCGAGAAACCCCGGACATCGCGGACGCTATCCGCCGCGCCGCGCGAGCCAGCTACCACTGAGAACCGCACGAACACAGGCGTTTTGGTCGCTGGATCTGCCAGAAATTTCGCCTTGGTAAATTCGGACATCGATTCATAAGGCTCAAAATAGCCATGCGCTCCCGAACCCCGCGCATGGACTACCCGTTCGGGGATGCGCTCGCGATCGAATACCGATAGCTTTTGTTGAAAGTGAAAATCTTCGAGCAATGTCGGCCCACGTCCGCCCGCTTTGAGCGAATCATCGTTGTTGCTCAATGGCACACCCTCATCGGTGGTGAGTCGTTCGCCCGGAGCGGTGCGATAGTTCTCTAGACTTTGATTCTTGCTTTGCTCGTCAACCGAATTTTGTTCGCTCATGGTGTTGCTGGGGATGGCAATTCTATGTCTAAATTAGCTAGCGTTATCGATTTATTGCTTGGAGGGGGAGGAGAAAAATCGAGCTTCCAAACACTTAAATTCAACGCATTTTATCAATCTAAGCAACAAAAATTTTTTTTAGCTCTGTCTTTAGGTAGAGATCGACTGAAGCCACCTGCACTACAAGTTCTAGCCTAGTTTTTACGATCTCAATTGTGATGTTAAACAGTTGAAAGTTGACAGCAATTCGCCCGCTCTGCCGACGTTAATAATTAATTAAGGGAGGTATCATCGATACAGATCTTCACATCTGTCGATCGACAGAGATTCAATCTAGTCAAAGCTGGAGTCATTCGATCGCTCCATCCTCATCGATGTGTACTTTGTCAACCGCCAACCGAGCTAAATAAAATTGCCAGCTACATTAGATTAAATCTATCTTTAGATAGATCGTAAAGCGGCTGAAACCAGTCACATTAGTCGCACTAATAGTATTTAATGGTAACAACTACGGTAATTAGAAACTAGTGTCATAATGTATAAATAACTGCAACTACTTCTGTTACAATCGATCGATTGATTAGAATGTTTACATCAAATGCCGCCATCGAGTTCTGTGTGTTAAGCGATCGGCTGCCATCTTAAATCTGCTGAGGATGGCTATGTCTGCAAACTCACTACCTACAATTGTCATGACTCCTTTAGATTTCATCTCCAAAGTCAAGCAATCGCTCGCCACCCTCACCGATCCAGAATTAGTCACCTCTGGGGTGGAATTGACCAATTGCGATCGCGAACCGATTCAAATTCCCAACGCCATTCAAGCGCATGGGATCTTATTGACATTTACCGAGACTGACTTGACAATTTTGCAAGTTAGTCAAAATTGTTCAGCATTTCTGGGGATTAAACCGGCGGACTTATTGGGACAACCGCTGGCGGTAGTGATTGACGAGCCGCAGCTAGCAATGATTCGGGGCTGTATAGATACTGACTTTGAGAATGTCAATCCCCTGCGGCTATGGCTGCAAGTCCAGGGAAAATCCACCGGATTTGAAGGGAGCGTCTATCGGAGCGATGGTGTCATCGTCCTCGAATTGGAAGTGCTCATAACCAACGATCTCCCACAGCAGAGTACTGCCATCCTCGCCAGCGATGCTCTGGCACAGCGGCTCCGCCAAGGGCACGCTGTCAACTTTTTTGACTTTTACAAGTTTGTCAAAACCCCCCTCGGGCGGATTCAAAATACCCAAACTCTCGCCGAACTTGCCACTCAAACCGTTGCTGCCATTCGCAATTTGACGGGGTTCGAGCGAGTGATGCTTTATCGCTTTGATGAAGATGGTTCTGGACATGTAATTGCTGAAAACAAGATTGAGGGCACCGCATCATTTGTCGGGTTGCACTATCCAGCCAGCGATATCCCCAAGCAAGCCAGAGAAATCTATCGGCTCAATTTGCTCCGGATCATTCCCGACGCGCTCTATGAGCCGGTATTACTAGAGCCGACGCTCAACCCGATGACGGGCGCACCACTGGATTTGAGTCTATCGGGACTGCGAAGTGTCTCGCCGATGCATACCGAATACTTGTCCAACTTTGGCGTTCGCGCTTCGATGTCGATTTCGGTCTTACGCGATCGGCAATTGTGGGGCTTAATTGCTTGTCACCACTCTACTCCCAAACAACTTTCCTACGAAACGCGCACGATGTGCGAATTCCTGGGGCAGGTAATTTCGGTAGAGATCGGGTCGAAAGCTGATGCCGAAGATTTGGATTACAAACTTCAGATCCAAGCAGCTCAGGCGCGATTTGTGAAGACGATCGTCGATTGTCAAACCCTCATGGATAGCTTTACTCAAAGTCCTCAAGATTTGTGCGAACTAGTCGGGGCGACGGGTGTCGTCTTTTGCGAACGCCAACGAGTCGCCTGTTTTGGTAAGACCCCCCCAGACACCGCGATTGCGGACTTGCTGACCTGGGTGGACACTCAAATCGGCGAAAATGCCATCTACAGTAGCAATCGGCTGGTCAGTGAGTATCCAGCCCTGACCCCCTCCAAAGACATCGCCAGCGGGCTGTTAGCATTGCGGGTGTCCCAGGTCGATCGGACTTATTTGCTGTGGTTCCGACCGGAGGTGATTCAAACGATCGAGTGGGGCGGCGAACCAAATAAACCCGTCGCCATCGACGAACATTGTCAGTTGCGGATGACCCCTCGCAAGTCATTTGAACGGTGGACACAAACAGTCCAACTCCAATCGTTGCCCTGGAAAGCTTGCGAAATCGAGGCAGTTCTGGCACTCCGGATCGAAATCACCGGCATCGTGCTCCAAAAAGCTGACGAATTGGCGGTATTAAACGCCGAGCTGGAGCGGAGCAATATCGAGCTGGATTCCTTTGCCTATGTTGCTTCTCACGATCTCAAAGAACCGCTCCGGGGCATCCATAACTACTCCGCCTTCTTGATCGAAGATTACGGTGACAAGTTGGGCGCAGATGGCACCCACAAACTCGCCACCCTAATGCGACTCACCCAGCGGATGGAAAATACGATCGACTCCTTACTGCACTATTCACGCTTGGGACGAGCGGAACTAGCCCACCAGCCAGTCGATCTGAGTGAGATCGTCGAGCATGTCATCGAGATGATCGAAATCAGTCAACCCTCACCCGTGCAGTTCCACATGCCCCGCCTGCTGCCCACAGTGACTGGAGACCGTCATCAAATTACCGAGCTATTTACCAATCTGATTAGTAATGGCATCAAGTATCACGATCTCGACCACAAATCGATCGAGATCGGCTATATTCTCCCAACCGAAAGCGACGAGCGCATCCCCGCAACTTTGAATCGATCGCAGACCGTCTTTTTTATTGCAGATAATGGGATTGGGATTCGGAGTAGACATTTTGAAAATATCTTCAAAATTTTCAAGCGGTTGCATCCAGCGACTAAATACGGGGGTGGTACTGGTGCCGGACTAACGATCGCCAAAAAAGTTGTCGAACGTCATGGCGGCAAGATCGCTGTGGTTTCGGTGTTGGGTGAGGGTAGCACTTTTTACTTTACACTGGGTGCTAGCGCGTGAAAGATCAGTCCAAACCACCGACACTCCTGATTATTGAAGATAGCGATGAATACTTTGAAATATTGAGCTGGACGATCGAGCGTGCTAGTGACAGAGCAATCTCGATCGAGCGGTGTATCGATGGCGATGATGCCCTCGATTATTTGCATCACGAAGGCCAATATCGCGATCGCGCCAATTGTCCCAATCCCGATCTGGTGCTGTTGGATCTCAATTTACCTGGTACTGATGGGCAATCGGTACTGAAGATCGTCAAAACTACCGATCGGCTCAAAACCATCCCCATGGTCATCCTCACCACTTCCGCCAATCCCCAGGATATCCAAAGCTGCTATCAAGCTGGAGCCAACAGCTACATGCTCAAACCGATGCGAATCGATGAGCTACGCGACTTACTCCGTGCCTGCTTAGATTATTGGTTCGATCGATCGGTCTTGCCCACCTCGATCGACAGTTGACAGTTGACAGTTGACAGCGAAAAGTGCGTTCTTGGGCTTTGCCCAGACGAAGTTTTTCGACAAGACAAAGACTCCGCAAAAATAATCCACCTAAAGGTGGTTGCTCAAATCCCCTGCCTTTAGGCAGATAGTTGTTAACTGTCAACTGTCAACTGTCAACTGTCAACTGTCAACTGTTTACCCCAATCCTCCGCCCCAACTAGCCATGATCCCCAATAGCCACGTCGATCGATTCGACAGCCTCGAACAGGCAAATTGTGCAATTTTAATTGTGGATGATTCCGAAACCGATCGAGCGACCTATCGGCGATATTTGGAGGCACATCAAATTGGCTGCCAGATCTGGGATTGTGAGTCAGCCGCAGCCGCACTAGATCTGTGCGAACAGCATCGCCCCAGCCTGATTTTGCTCGACTACTTCATGCCCGATACTGACGGGCTGGAATTTCTCCAAGAGCTAGCCGAGCGGATCGAGACCGTCCCCCCGACGATTATGCTGACCGGACAAGGCAGCGAAACGGTGGCTGTAGAGGCGATGAAGCATGGTACTCGGGATTATCTCGTCAAAGGACAACTCACGCCCCTGAAGCTGGTTAATGCCGTCACCAGGGTCCTCACCGAGCACAAGTTACAAGCCCAACTCGATCGCCAGCACCAACAAAAACTGCTACTCTCCAGTATCCAACTCCAGATCGGTCAGTCGATCGAGTTACCGGTAATCCTGCAAGCTGCCGTCTCCGGCTGTCGCCAACTATTGGATGGCGATCGAGTGACGATCTATCGATTGCAGCCCGATCTGAGCGGGTACATTATCGCTGAGTCCGTCTTACCCCAATGGTCATCGCTATTAGGGCAGCAGATCGAGGAAAATTGTTTTGAAGATTGCACCGTTCATCCGCTTGTCAGGTATCTAGATGGACACAATTTTATCGTTGCTGATATCAATACCACCAACCTATCAGCCTGCTACCTGGAGATGCTCAACCGCTTTCAAGTTCGCGCCCTCATGGTTGTGCCGATCTTGGTGCGAGAAGTATCGCCATTAGTCAGTAAAACCGGCGTATGGGGACTACTCATCGTCCATCAGTGTCGATCGATCCGAACGTGGGTAGCTAGCGAAATCGATCTCGTTTACGAACTCTCGATCCAGATGGCGATCGCGATTCAGCAAGCAGAGCTAGTCTCAAATCTCCAAGCCAACCTCGCCCAACAACAGCAAATCGAGCAGCAACTGCGCGATCGAGTCATCGAAATCGAACAGACAAATCTCCGGCTAGCGATCGCCACCAATCTGCTCGAAAAACGCAATCAAGAACTAGACGAATTTGCTTGTATTGCCTCTCATGATTTACAAGCACCCCTGCGCGGTATTGCCAATCTCACCGACTGGTTGAGTAACGATTTGGAAGGCAAACTTCCCCCAGAAAATCAACAACAAATCGACCTAATTCAACTGCGAGTAACGCAAATGAATACCTTGATTCAAGGTCTACTCCAGTACGCCCGAGTAGGTAGAGAAGATATCAAGGCTACCACTGTCAACCTCAGTCAAATCATTTCAGAAGCTATCGAAACAATCGATCCTCCAGCCAGCTTTGAGATTGTTTTTCCAAACGATCTTCCCGATATTCAAACCCAATCTTTATTATTAAAACAAGTTTTCGCCAACTTACTTGGTAATGCCATCAAGTATCAAGCTCGAACAAATGGCAAAGTCGAAGTTTTGGCGATCGAGCGCGAGGACTTGTGGGAATTTACGATCGTCGATGATGGTCCTGGCATCGCCCCAGAGCATCACAAAAAGATTTTTGGGATCTTTCAGACAGTGAAGGGGAAAGACGATCGACAGGGATCGGGAGTAGGACTGGCGATCGTCCAAAAAATCGTCGAAAGTCGCGGCGGTTCCGTGTGGGTGAAGTCCGCGTTAGGTCAAGGTAGTGCATTTTCGTTTACTTGGATTAAATCACCATAGATCGTGGTTCGATTGTTAATAATTAATAATTCTAAATAGTTTGGTTAGCGATCGAGATTGATTCATGTCGATCGTTACTTTGACTCGATCGTCAGGCACTGCTGAACTTTGGAGATGATTGCTGGAATCTGGGAAGTCTTCACATTATGATAGCTGGAGCGATCTGGTAAAACTACGATATTAGGAGCTTTCTTACAGCATTTCAGGCAACCAGTAAGTTTCACAGTCACCCGATCGTCTAAATTACGCTCGTTTAATTGTGCTGTCAAAGCCGAGTATATTTCTTTGCCACCATTGTTGAAACAATGTGACTTTTGGCAAATGAGAATTTTAACTTTCGATCGATCCGCAGGATGTTCTGTTGTGGGATCGGTTGCTCTGACGGAACGATCTGCACCATTAAATTTATCCTCCACAGGAGCGACTCGCTCCAGTCGGGTTGCTCGATCGTCACAGCGATTCAAGACAGACCCTACACGAACGACTTTCTCAATTACCGATGCCTTGAACTTCAAATCCTTTTGGATGCCTTCACAGCGGATGCGATCGCCAATAGCTAATCGATCGACCAGCCCCGCTCTCAACTCTTTAGGCACCTTGATGATGACATCTTGTTGGCGGACTATCTCCTGCAAAGAGGCGACACCAACGACTCCGCTCTGCACAAGCAACCTCTCCGGTGGCGCATCGACAGTAGTTCTAAGTCGCAGATATTTGAGCTTGTCGCCATCGATCGCACAAACTCCCAAAAATTCACCCTCTAGCTGAAAATCTATTGCATTAGTCATAAATTAACTCACTACCATTGCGATCGGGATCTAGAGCAAAACATCGATCCAACCAATTAACCAGTTGACTGCGCCCAGCCAATGACTGTCGAGCCAAGCTCCATTGAATCGCCGCTGTGGGCGTGTCTACTGTCACGATCGAGAGTTGCCCTGTGGCACAATTACCAGGAATTCTCAACTCCTGAAGACGGCGATGCCTTTGCCACCGATCGCCCCAAGCTGCATCTAGAGCCAAGATCCAGTCTGAGTAATTTACTTTTGCCATTT
>JBBRVB010000146.1:0-9020 GCA_038247275.1 Chroococcales cyanobacterium | reverse complement strand
TTCCGTTTTCCTTGACCCCTTTCTCCTTTCCCTTTACTCCTTTCCCTTTAGCCTTTACCCCTTTCCCTTTAGCCTTTACCCCTTCCTCTTCCTCTTCCTCTTCCTTTGGTTTAAACACGCTCACCCCCGATTTCAGCCCAGGATTATTCTTCCACTTATCCCCCACATGGGTATAAATCGCTGTCGTCCTGAGATCCGCATGACCCAGTAAATCCTGCACCTGCCGCAAACTCGCCCCATTCTGTACCGCCAAAGTCCCCGCCGTATGCCGCAAACTATGTGCCGATATCTTCCGTCCTGGCTGGACTTTTAAATCAGCCGCATTCAAATACAGGTCTACTAAATACCGCATCCCCCGCCGCGATAACCGTCCGCCTGGAGCCTGATGGCTGAAATTAATAAACAACGGGTCGGTTAAGGTACTATCGAACCCTGCCGCCCGTCTGAGGGTTAAATACACATCTAATAACTTCGCCAGTTCGGGAGTTAAGGGAATCGTCCGCACCCGACGTTTACCATCTAACTTCAACCCCACCTCTTTCCCTAACCGTTTGATATCCGCCAAATTGCACCGATATAACTCCACCGTCCGCGTCCCCTCAATCGTCATCAAACCGAGCAGTAACCTGTCTCTGACCAACTTCAACTCATTGCTATGGTCGATTCCTTGTAGCAACCGATTAGCCTCATCCTGCTCTAAATAGGTAATCGTTTCCGCTGGATGGGTAGAAGTTCGGGGCGGTTTGATGCCCAGAGCGGGATTATAGATCAGTAGACCATACTCAATCGCCGCATCGTAAAAGCGGCGAACAGCAGCTAGTTTCAGAGCAATCGTATTGCGTCCGTATTTGGACTCGACGAGATAGTGACGGTAAA
The DNA here is from genome assembly GCA_038247275.1 of Chroococcales cyanobacterium. GTDB lineage: Bacteria > Cyanobacteriota > Cyanobacteriia > Cyanobacteriales > Chamaesiphonaceae > Chamaesiphon. The sequence continues at coordinate 8,144 of JBBRVB010000146.1, read as the reverse complement.
CCTTAATCGTTTCCCGACTAGCAGCAGCCGGATCGACGGAGGTAGTTTGACACCAGTTCAGGTAGGCTTTGACTTGACTCCAGTAGGCAATAATCGTTTCCCCACTGGCGGCACCATCAGCGACATCGAAGCTCAAAAAGTGGGTGAACACCTTAATCAGATTGTCAGCATCGAGGGTGGGGGGAATGGTGGTATCAGTGGCGGTGACGGTCGGTATTGGGTCATCCATCGCAATCGCCCCCTGTGTCTATTGGTAATTTTGCGCCGTCTGAGAATCTGACTCTCAATTATGCCTAAACGTTTGGGAATACTAAGAGTTAATCTCTACTGTTAATAGTACCGTTAGAAAACGTTTGGAAGGATAGGTGGAAGCTTCCAGATTCATTTGTCGCCGCCATTTACAGATTGAAATTTTGAGAAATTGACAAACGTTTGCTACTGCTAACATCTTTTAGCGGTAGCAAACGTTTGACCCCTAGTTCAGAAGCCTGAGAATTGCTCGATTAAAAAAAGTTGTTGGAAGTCGGAAAGTTTTCTGCCGAGTTGGACTGTTAAGATGGCGGTGCAAAGTTGAGTAATCTTCCATGCTTCGACAACAACGACGGATCTTAGAACTTGACGAATTGCTCCGCAATTACGATCGCTCGACCGCCCAATATTTAGCAGACCACCTAGAAGTTAGCGAACGTACTGTCAGAGCGGATATTGAGTTTTTACGCGACCAGCTCCACGCACCGATTAAATATTCAAAAAAGTTAGGATTTCACTATGAAGATCCGAGCTGGCGACTATCAACTTATCCGCTAACTCAGGGCGAGCTGTTTGCGCTCACCATCGGGGCGAGAATGCTGCAAGCTTATAGCGGTAGTGCCTATCGCTACGAACTCGAAACCGCAATTACGCGACTGAGCGAACGTCTGCCAGAACAAAACTGGGTAGATTTACAGAAATTAGCGAAAGAACACATGTTATTTCGCGCGGGGGCAGCCGTGGATCTAGATCCGGAAATTTGGCAGCGACTGGAAAGTGCCAGTCATCAGCAGCAATCAATATTGATGACCTACTACACTGCGGGGAGAAATGCCACTAGCGATCGACAACTAGATCCTTATTTACTGCACATTTATCGCGGTACAAATCCTTATCTCATCGGTTATTGCCATACTCGAAAGATGGTGCGCTGGTTTAGGATCGACCGGATTCGGAAGATTGAAGTTTTACCCGCTAAATTCGTTCGCGATCCCTCTTTTGATGCTCAAGAGTATCTAGATGCTATTTTTCAACATGAAGCTGGTGGTTCTGCGGTCGAAGTAAAGATCGAATTCGATCGAGAGACTGCTCCTTATGTGCGAGAACGACGTTGGCATCCCAGTCAATCGATCGATGAGCATTCAGATGGCTCGATCGCGCTATCGATGACGGTGAGAGGGATAAATGATGTCAAGCGGTGGGTGTTGGGTTATGGGAAAGGAGCAAAGGTAATTAGTCCGCCTGAATTGGTTGACTTAGTTCGTGAAGAAGTAGCGCAGATTAGTAGTTTATATACTAGTAAAAATTAGTTATTAAGAGAGTTAAATATGCAAGCAAGATTTTGGGCAAAAACAGGCAAGGGAGAATTCAATGATAACAATCGACCTAATTATCATCCGGTTATTTGTCATTTAGCTGATACAGCAACAGTAGCGATGGAAATAGTGAGGAGTTATCTGAGCCAAAGTGCAATCGATACTTTGAAAAAAGGATTGGGAATACAGGATAAAGAATCTTTAATTCGTTGCTGTGGTTTTTTAGCGGGTTGTCACGATCTGGGAAAAGTGAGTCCAGCCTTCCAATTTCAGGTGAGCAAGGTTGGAAAAGCATTACTTGGCGATAATTTATACGATCTGTGGCTAAAGATGCCCGATCGAAAAACACCGCATGGATTGGTGACAGCAAAAACAATGCCGGAATTCCTGCTAGATGCTGGACTTGGGAGTCATTTGACTAAACGCCAAGCGAGTCAATTAGCTAGACGTTTGGCAATAATTGTTGGTGGGCATCACGGATTCTTTCCATCCCAAGCTGAAATTGGAGATCTGGATGACGATCTCTGCGGAACAGGTGAGGATGACGAATTGCAATGGCGACGCTTTAGTCAGCCGATCTTTGAGCAATTACGGGGGTATGTAAAACTTACTGAAACCGATTTCCCTAGTAATTGTGATAACTCAGCCGCTATGATTCTAGCTGGATTAACTACGATTTCTGATTGGATCGCTTCCGATCCAAAAGAAGATGGCGGTTTTCCTTATAAAAAAGATGGTGTGTCTTTTGAAGAATATCAGGCTAATTTACCAGACTTAGCCAAAAATGCCCTAGAGCAGATGGGCTGGATGAAGGCTAAAAAAGGACAAAAATTGACTTTTGGTGAGCTATTTCCAAAAAATCCTATTCCACGACCACTTCAACAGGCTTCGAGCGATCTGTCTACAACACTCACACCGCCTTGCCTGGTAATGATAGAAGCCTCTATGGGTGAAGGTAAAACCGAAGCCGCTCTTTATTTGGCTGATTATTTACAACATCAGACTTCAGCCGGTGGTTTCTATATTGGGCTGCCAACTCAGGCGACAAGCAATGCGATGTGGAAACGGGTTAAAGAGTTTTTAGGAAAACGTTATCAAGACGAGAAATTCATTAATCTCACACTGAGCCACTCGGCAGCACCACTAAAAGATGATTATTATAAATGCCGATTGGAAGAACAGGTTTATGACGATGATGGGAAGCCTTCAGTAACAGTGGGTGTTAGTGAATGGCATAGTGCTAAAAGGAGAACATTGCTTACTCCTTATGGAGTGGGGACATTAGATCAGGGTTTGATGGGTATTGTGCGATCGAAATGGCAATTTGTCCGACTGTTTGGATTGGCAGGACGAACGGTAATTTTAGATGAAATCCATGCTTATGATTTATACACCAGTACCCTGCTTGAACTATTTTTAGAATGGTTAGCCGTGCTAGGTTCGCCTGTAATCGCTCTATCGGCAACTTTACCCAAACAGACAAGGCAGAAGCTTTTGTCAGCCTATGCAAAGGGTTGTGGATACCCAGATGTGAAGCTGCCTCAAGCTGAATATCCGAGAATCACAACTTTTTCAGGTGGGGATGCTGATGTTCGATCTTTTGAACCATCCAAGCATGTTTGTCGATCGCTTAATCTTCAATGGGTAAAAGATGACGAATGGAAAATAGCTCTGAAGGAAAAACTTGTGAGTGGCGGTTGTGTCGCGGTTATTTGTTCGACAGTAGGACGGGCACAAATGGTATTTAAAGAGCTACAATCCTACTTCGCACCAGATGAACTTGGGTTATTTCACGGGCGGTTTCTATTTGTAGATCGAGACAAAATCGAGCAGAAATGCCTGAAAGATTTTGGAAAAGAAAGTAAAACTCGCCCTGAGAAATATGTATTAGTAACAACACAGGTCATCGAACAAAGCTTAGATGTAGACTTCGATCTGATGATTAGTTACATTGCACCGCTCGATCTATTATTGCAACGTTCTGGTCGCCTCCACCGTCATGAAGAGCGAAAAAAGGATCGTCCTGAGTTACTTAAACAACCGGCAATGTGGCTGATTGAGCCAATACTGAATGATGAAGGCAAACCAAATTTCCAAGAATCTGAAATTATTTATAATCGTCATATCTTGCTACGAACTTGGTTAGCTCTACGAAATCGATCTTGTGTCCAATTACCAGCAGAAATGGATGATTTGATTGAATCAGTCTATTTAGAAAAAAAAGCTCCTGAAGATTTAGAATCTGTCCATCAACAAGATTGGCAAGTTTCTCTTGAAAATTATAAAACTGGAGAAATTAGTGTAAAAAGATCCAAAGCAAATGCTGTGAAACTACCACCTGCAATACCCGAAAGCTATCCTGAAGACTTTACCAGAGACGGAACTGAAGATGACGATAATACAGTTGCCAAGGTGACTCGGCTGGGAGATCCTACGGTGACAACGATATTTTTGCAACAGACTGACAAAGGTTTGGTTTTAGCAGGAACTGATGAGCAAATTAAATCAGATCGAACGCCAGACTTCCCGACAATTCAGAGGCTTCTGGCTCATAGTACCCGGATTGGGACAAGAGGCTTAGTGCAAGCATTGATAGCAGAACATAAAGTTCCACCCAAGTGGAATTCAGCTTTATTGCGATATTGCGCCTACATTGTGCTGGATTCAAAGGGTAAAGCCCAAGTAGATAAATGGGAACTGGAGCTAGATCCAGATCTAGGCATCATAATCAATAGACTTTAATGCCACTCTAGTGAAGGCTTGCGCTCTGTCTTGACACAATCTTGCAGATAGAGGTCGATCAGGTTTGGATAAGGGATGCCTGTCTGCTCGGATAACTGCTGGAAGTAGTTCAGGACATTTTCTTCCAAACGAATAGTTACCTGCTTTTTGAGCTTGTTCAGGTAAGGATTTGGAACCGATTGTGAAAAGTCGTACTCGTCTCTCATATCAAAAAGCTTTGGTATTGCTGCTGTTCTGTTTTAGTTGCTCTACGGGCAGAAATAATCCGAATACAGGTATCATTTTCTCGATACACATGACACACAACTATCAACCCAACGGATTCACTCATACCCAACAGGAGATAGCGATCTTCATCCTGGGAATGATCTGGATCGTAAGAGACACGAGTATTTCGATCGTAGAAGGCAGTTTCGGCTTCTTCAAACGAGATGCCATGTTTGCGCTCATTTGTTTGTGCCTTATTCGAGTCCCACTCAAAGGTTGTCTCTTCCATATATTGTACCAAATATGCTCCAGGCGAGAGATGCAAACCAAAATAATAACATAACTAAGTTAATATTGACAGGAAGCAAAAAGCATGGCATCTTAGAAGTGTATTCTCCCTGCTGGTGGAGTAATCTGAGTTTCCTCATTGTTTTGAGGGTGATCCGTTAATTTTGACCGGACATCGACCGGACAAATTATTTTCCCCACACAGGTGGGGGTGGATAGTCTAGGAAAGACTGCGATCGACTAGACCTGTTCAAGGCAGTGCTTCGCTATCGCAGTTAACTAGCTACCTGAGTAGAAAGAACGTTCCAAAGCAGCCAGGAATTCTACTTGTTTGCAACCTTTATCGATCGCCAGATTATATGTCTTTTAACTTGCTCCAAGAGCCTTGGATTCCGGTTGTCAATGATAACTGGGAGTATCAAGAGCTTTCCTTACTCGATTTTTTTAGAAACTGGCAAAACCTCCGAGAAATTCAAGCAGATAATCCCCCAACAACTTTGGCGATTTATCGGCTGCTGTTGGCAATCATGCACAGTGCCTATCAGGGGCCGAAGAATATCGATAAGTGGGAAGAGATTCAACTAGATGATGGCAAAGAAGCGATCGAATATCTAGAAAAGTGGCGCGACAGGTTCGATATATTTCATCCTGAGTATCCATTTATGCAGGATTTAGCACTAACTGAAGACAAGGCTGTGCCGATCTTTGCACTCCATACCATGAGTACTTCTACGGTGTTTTCCCACGAACATGAATTTAGTGGTTATGCTATTTCACTCCCAGCAGCGGCAAGACTTTTAGTGCGGTTACAGTCAGTTGATATTACCAGTCTGAGAGCTTTTTATCCCAATCAGACTAGTGGTAATCGATCGGCAGTGAATACCCCAACAATTAATAATGCCAATGTTTTAATCGTCGGTCGCAATCTGAAATCGACACTGATGATGAATTTGATGGAATATGACCTAGAAAGAAATAAGCCAGCCGCACTAATGCCAGGGACAGAGGATTTACCCTCTTGGGAAGTCAGCTATGCCGGAAAACCAAATAGTGCTGCTGTCCCAAATGCTTATATTGCTTATCTTACTTACCCGTGGCGGCGGCTAAATCTGTTCCGGCGGGGAGATTTGGTCGATCGCATTGCAATTACGATGGGTAACTCGCTACCAAATGATTTGCCGTTCAATCAGTGGGAATGTGGCTTGGCATTCAAGGATGATAAGCCAATTCGGATTTCACCGAAACGCCAATTATGGCGAAATTCTCATAGCTTTCTGCGATCGGCAGATAAAGAAAGTCGTCCTCGGATTGTTGAATGGGTCGCTAAATTAGCCGCTGAAGAATTAGTCGATCGGCTAATTAATCTCCAAATTTTTGGAATGTGTGCAGATAAAGCAAAGCCATTAGCTTGGAGTGCCGAGCGTTTTGCGGTGCCAACTATCTATATTCAAGATAAAAAACTTAGTCAAAGATTGAAAGATGCCGTTGACTTCGCTGAAGAGCATCAACAAATTTTTCGATATGGTGGAGGTAGCCCTTATCATGCTTTAGCTAAAACTTTCAACCCTAATGCTTCTGCTAAGAAGTTACTTGAAGAATCTGAAAAATTAACTAAAAGCCTCGATGGTGAGTCTCGTTACTGGTCAACTCTCGATCCTATTTTTCTAGAACTATTAGAGGAATTACCTAAAAACAAAGAAACAATTGAGGATAAATTATCAGCATGGAAAAAAGTTGTCCAGAAAGCAGCTAGTGATGCTTTTACAGACTCGATCGAGTCTATCCGCAACTATGAAGCTAGAGCAAAATCTTTACGGGCACTGGGATGGAAATTAGCCGATCTACGACTTACTCCAGTTGAAAGGGAAGAACGTAAAGCCAAAGCTAAAGCGAAAAACAAGCAAAAAGAAAAAGTTTCTATATAGGAGAGTGATAGATGCCCACAAAGATAGATAAATCAGTTAACAAGTTAGAACGAGAGGTTCAATTTCTTCAGCTATTACAAAAACGATTAGGAGTAATAATAAAATCACAAGATAAATCTGAAAATCCTAAGAAACATATAAAGAGCGATCTTGCTGGTCAGGCTACTTTGAAAAGAGCAATGTCTGGAGAACCACAACACGTTCGGAAAGTTTATGAATTTCTCTCGACTGAGATTAGTATTTCATCGGAATGGAATGAGAAGCATATCTGGATTCCAGTAGCTTGTCTATTTGTTTTTTATCCACAGAAGATCGAGGAAGTTAAAGATTCCCAGAAATACAATTTCGGTCGTAGTTGTTGGGACTTGGCTATCGAGATTAATAAAACAGGTGAATCAAAGGGCACAGAGAGACGCTTTCGGGCTTTACTAGATACTTCCTTAGCTGATATTGGATCGCCTCTTGCCAATTTGGTACGCCAGATGAAATCAAAAGGAGTTCGCATCAACTATCCTCAGCTTTTAGCTGATTTACAACAATGGGAACATCCGAACCAATACATCCAAGATCAGTGGGCGCGAACCTTCTGGGGTGCTGCGCCTGTCGATCCCAAAGATTCTTTAACCGAATCTTTGACAGAGCCTGTCGAAAAGATAATCGATCCGGCTACTAAGGCTTCTAATAACGACAATTAATCATCTCTATACACATTTACAATTATAGAATTTATCACCATGAAAATTGAAATTCACGTTCTCCAAAGTTTTCCACCAGCTAACCTCAATCGCGATGAAAATGGGATGCCTAAATCAACAGTTTTTGGTGGTCGCCCCAGAGCCAGAATCTCTAGCCAATGTCAAAAACGGGCTGTCAGACTTTTTTATCAGCAAAATTCCGGTCTGCAACCTGCTCATTTTGCCCAACGATCGCGGGCATGGATGCCAGAGCTAAAGAAATTACTAGTTGGTGCAAATATTGCCGAGGCACATGCTGAAGCTGCTGCCAAGCTAGCATTAGCGGTACTAGGAGCCAAAATCGAGAAGGATGGTGATGTAAAGTCTAAAACAATTCTGTTCTTGGGTCGAACAGAAATTGCGGCAATTGCAGACATTTTGACTAAAAATTGGTCGGTAATCGAACCTAGTCTTCAAGCAGAAGAACCCAGCTTACCGACTAAAGATCCCAATGTTCCAAAACTAATTGAAAAGGCTCTAACCGATACTGGTAAACCTGGAGATGTAGCACTGTTTGGACGAATGATGGCATCATTGCCCACCGTAAATGTCGATGCTTCGGTGCAAATGGCACATGCAATTAGTGTGAATACCTTACAGCAAGAATTTGATTTTTTCACGGCTGTAGATGATTTGGGTGGGCGTGAAGAAGATGAACAAGGAGCCGATCATTTGGGTGAAAC
>JBBRVB010000145.1:0-9029 GCA_038247275.1 Chroococcales cyanobacterium | reverse complement strand
GTGGCGATCGCCTTAGAGTGCCAGCGTGTCAAAAATGTCCCGGAGAATCCGTGCAGAATGAATGAGCTGTTGTTGCTCTGGATCATTGAGGGTGAGGTTAACCTTTTTAATCACACCTTTTTCATTCACAACCGAAGGCAAGCTCAGACAAACATCATGAATGCCATAGAAATCATTCACCAGCGAGCTAACCGTTAGGATGCGCTCTTGCCCGTGGAGGATGGCTTTGACAATTTCAGTTGCGGCTAATCCGATCGCGTAGGAAGTCGATCCTTTGCGGTTGAGGATTTCGGAGCCAGCATTTTTCACCCGATCGAATAGCTCCTGAAGTGCTGCGTGTTCTGCTGGAGCGTAGAGGGGCATTCCGGCAATATTCGCCTTACTCCAGACAGGCACCTCACTATCGCCATGTTCGCCGATGATGTAAGCATGAATGCTGTGTGGATCGATGTCCATTTGCTGGGCTAGCAGCGTCCGAAACCGAGCAGAGTCTAACACTGTGCCAGAGCCGATGACTCTAGCCGCCGGAAAACCGGAGAGCTTTAGCGTCACGTAAGTCAGAATGTCAACTGGATTACTGATAATCAGGAGGGTGGCATTAGGGCAATATTTGACGACATCTGGGATTAATTCTTTCAAGATGGCAACATTGCGGACGACTAGATCCAGGCGGCTCTCACCTGGTTTCTGACTGGCTCCAGCGGTAATAATTACCAAGTCGGCATTCTGCCCAACATCGGCAACGGTACCAGCTTTAATCTCGATCGGTGCGACAAATGGAACACCGTGGATCAGATCCATGACTTCGCCCTGAAGCCGCTTTGTATTGATGTCTTGCAGAATCAATTCATCAACACAGTTTTGAATCATCATCGAGTAGGCACACGCCATCCCCACCGCTCCAGCACCGATAATCACACCTTTGCGCGGACGGATGCTGACTTGATGTTCGGTACTGGGATGGGGGATAAACAGGTTTTCAAACATATTGATGAGGTTGCGGTGAAAGTTGATAATCGATCTGTTCTCTAACTCAAGCTAAGATCCCATCCTTGCTTGCCATAAACAGGATCAGATCGATAATCCGCATCGAGTAGCCCCATTCGTTGTCATACCAAGCCACCACTTTAAAAAAGTTCGGATTCAATTCGATCCCTGCCTCTGCGTCAAAGATACTCGATCGCGGATCGGTGATAAAGTCAGATGAAACTACAGGCTCTTCGGTATAACCCAAAATACCTTTAAGTTCGCCCTCTGATGCCGCTTTCATCGCCGCACAAATAGCGGCATAGCTGGTCGATTTCTCCGTTTTAAAGGTCAGATCGACGACCGAGACATCTGGAGTCGGTACCCGAAATGCCATCCCTGTCAACCGCCCTTTTAGCTCTGGTAGCACCAAAGCGACGGCTTTAGCCGCTCCAGTAGTGGTGGGAATGATATTTTGTGGTGCGCCGCGTCCACTGCGTAAATCCTTCTTGCTGGGGGCATCTACCGTCGGCTGGGTTGCCGTCATTGCGTGAACTGTAGTCATTAATCCTTCCACTAAACCAAAGTTTTCATGAATGACTTTGGCAACGGGTGCTAGACAATTGGTAGTACAGCTTGCATTCGAGACGATCGCATCTCTTGTTGGGTCGAATTTATGCTGATTTACGCCCATCACCAGCGTTGTAACTCGATCGGGGTCTTTGGTTGGAGCTGTCAGGATGACTCGTTTGGCTCCAGCATGAATGTGGTTGTTGGCGGTGTCATCATGCGTGAATAGTCCAGTGGATTCCACTACATAGTCAACTTGCAATTCTTGCCACGGTAATTCGGCGGGGTTGCGAATGGATAGACAGGCGATGGATTTGCCATTAATGATGAGGCTATTTGCTTGAGCTTCAACGGTACCTGGAAAAATTCCGTGTGTTGAATCATATTTGAACAGATACGCTAAGTTTTCCGCTGGGACTAGATCGTTGATGCCCACAAATTCAATGTCGGGATGGTCGATGCCAGCCCGCATTACGAGTCGCCCGATTCGACCAAATCCATTGATACCAACTCTTAGTTTTGTCACGATCGAATCTCCAGTGTTGTAATAAATTTTCAGATTAAACTATCGAATCGTTGTTAGCGAAATATGGGTAGGAATGCGATGGGGTAAAACACTACCTACTTTTCAAGCTGTTTGAGAAAATAGTCGCGTAAGTACGCGGGTAGAGCTGGGACAAGAATGGCACGTTGCAATAACGCAGGATCGACCATTTTGCGATCTAATAGCCGCGCAATCTCGGCAACCGTAACGCGATGTTCATCTTGGCTGACAAGTTCGATTGAGTCTCCAGTTCCGACTTCACCTTCTCGGACAACCGAGAAGTAAATCCCACTCAAACCACTAGACTGAAATCGGTGGACGATATCCGATCGCCCAAACCTGATGCCCAGCTTGTAGCAAGGCATTCGTGGTTGCGCGACGACGACTTCAGCAGTGCCAATCCGAAAGCGATCGCCAATATTGACAGCATCCTCTGACAGCCCCTCAACGGTGAAGTTTTCACCAAATACTCCCCACGGCAATTCCAGCTCCGGCAGTTCCTGCTGCCAATAGACATAATGCTCACTGGGGTAGGCATAAACCGCTTTCTCTACCCCACCATGTACCGTGAGATCCGCTTGGCGGTCTCCATCCAAATTCAGGAACCGCAACTGAACTCTCTCTGCGACTGGTTCCTTGAAGATGCCAGTTAAGACAGTTCTGCCTTTCCACTCAACTTCGCGGGGCAGTCCAACATTAACGGAAATAATTCTCATGGTTAATTTCTCCTAACTTCAGCGGTTTCGATCGTTACCAAGAATGCAATGCCCGCAGTTGGGATGTTTTCTTCAACTGATGCGTCTGCATCCGCGCCAACACATCATCCAACATCGTCACCGCCTCAGCCACAAACGCCCCTTTATTGAGCATCACGCATTCAGCCTGCTCCGCCATTGCCGCATCCGTCATCTCTGCTCGTGAGGGAATCCCCTTTTTGACGAGATTTTCTAGCACCTGAGTTGCCCAAATTACTGGAATATGTGCCGCCTCGCAGATCCAGAGAATTTCCTCTTGAATTTCCGCCATCCGTTGATAGCCGATCGCGATCGCCAGATCTCCCCGTGCGATCATCACTGCAAACGGCTGCTGACCTGCCGCTTGGACGATTAATTCTGGTAAATTACTGACAGCTTGCGGCGTTTCAATCTTCGCCATAATCGCGATCTCGCGGGGATGCTCCATCCGTGCCGCCAACTCCTGTTGGAGTAATTTGATATCATCGGCAGATTGGACAAAAGAATAGCCGACAATATCGGCATGGGCAGCGACAAAATCCAAATCCTGTCGATCTTTATCCGTCAGCGGGCTGAGTTGTAAATCGGTATCGGGGAAGTTCAACCCCTTCTCTGGCGCAAGTTTACTCCCCTTCAAACTCGCATGAGTAATGCGGAGCAGCACACCCTTTTCAATCAGAGATTCCACCCGTGCGCCGATGCGACCATCATCGATCCAGACGGCTGCGCCCACCTGCAACCTGTCGATTACGTCTGGCAAAGTACAAGTTGCCTGAAAACAGTGCGTATCCTTTGGACTAGACAGTTCGTGGGTTAAAACCAGACATTCTCCCTGAAAGATGTGTTTATCTTGACTGGGGATCGTCACCTTCCCAATTCGAGGCTTGGGGCCACCCAGATCCATGAGAATTTTACAGGCGTGTCCGGTTTCTGTCTCCGCCCGCCTGACATTGCCGATCGTCGCGAACCATAATTTAGCGTCATCGTGGGCGCAGTTAATCCGCACACAGTTAGTGCCGCGTTGCAGCAGATCGCGGACATACTCGTAATTGCTGGCGGCTTCAGTTGCTAATGTCACCATGATTCTGACCCGACGATGGGGTAAAGTTTTGCCCAAGATCGCTTCGGTATGTTGCTGAAGTAACTTGTCGCCTTCGAGAAATGCCTCGATCGAGGGGCGACTGGGCAAGTTAACTGAGTTAACCTGACAGATTGCCCCCAGAGTCGCGATCGTGGCATCTAGAGTGGGAATGACTCGCGCTTCCAGCCGACCGAGGGAGGATAAACCCCAAGGCATTAATGCGGCTTGCAGCGGGCGGAGATCGTGGCGGCGGAGAGCCATGTAATGAGCGAGATTGAGTCCGCTACTGAGAAATGCATCTCGCTGAATGCGCGATTGCCACGGATGAAAAATATCTTGCCCATCCGCGACCACGATCTGCCGCAGTTTTTGCAATGTCTCCAGCAATATGCACGGATTGGACAGGTCGAATGTGGAATAGTCAAGAACATCCTCTTCTCTGTCGCGTTCTAGAGTGGAAACCACCATAAAATAACCTCATAAAAAACTGAACCGTCTATTTTGTGCGCTAACTGCCTACGAACCGAGGGCTGTGTCCGTTATTTACCAGTAATTACTGGTGAAAACTCTGGAAACAATCGCAATCCTCAGATCTGATGTTTGGCAAATATTATAGCCAATACGATCGATCGGGTGGTGCTGTCAGGGTGATTTTGGCTGGATTTTTTAGCATCGGTTATGCAAACTCAGTCGGCTAAAATCTAAATCAAACAAACGACTGCGCCTATTCACTATTTTGATCTACTGGCGTTTGAATTAATGTGTGAATTGATTGATTTCGAGATCAATCGTCATTAGCAGATTAGGGTTGGCAATAACTTCGCAATCTGCTGAGATATTGGCATTCCGATCGAGCTACAAAACTATCGACAGAAATCGGTAGCATCCCCAAAAGCCTCTCCCCTGGAGCATCGCCTCAACAGTCTGTGATTGTTGGGTTTCGTACCAATGAGCTGACCCTGCCAATGAGAATGAGCTTGTTCGCACTGCATTAGGTCTTCATTATTTTTTCCGAGTATCGCTCGACTTGCTTCCAGTCGGTATATTCGTAGTCCTTGGACATATCGGTGGCTTGTCCATTTTTTTTGGCGATGCGTTTCATGATCCATTTGATTGGAAGGAAATATTTTGAGTACATCAATGCCCCCGCGATCATTTCAGTATCTTGAAATTGAACTTGTATTTGCTCATCCATCTTTTTCTGTGCTTCTTCAAGCGACTCCGCCCTCAGTTTTGAATCTTTAGTAGCTGCACTCAGGAGGACTAGGAAAAACGATCGAGCCTTTGCCTCAATTTGTTCTTTGTGGGTATTAATGAAATTAACCAACTCGTGTTCAAGACCTCCGGCGTGCATTGAAGCTCCAAAGACAAGTACGTCAAAAGCGTCTAGATCGAGATCTTCTATTGCCGATTTGTCTTGGGCATTGATGATCTGCACATTTTCACCTGCCTTTTGCAAATGTGCAGAAATATGTACTGCTACCTTTTCAGTTTGACCCTCTCTGGTACCGTAGAGAATGAGAATATTTTTCATGTTGAGAATTTTTGCAAAATCTTATAGACAGAAAGCGAAATTATGAAGGTAGTGGGAAAGACTGTCGAATCTTTGGTTTTAGATCTCTCAGGATCGTATCTTTCCTTAAACTCAATTGTCCGATCGCGCTTAGGCATAGACTTCTCCTAGTTTCTTGGCGATCTCTAACCATTTTTGGCGTTGAGCGAGTGAGGAATTCTTCACGACCGAAAATTCAGTAATCTTGACGACCTTAATACCGCAGAATCCTAGAATCGTTCTTTTCATTTGTTCATGTCCTGGCATCTTAAACACCCAACGGTAATACCAAGATGGCGTATCCATTGTTACGAGTAATTGGGCGGTGCGATTTGCCAGCAATTTGTCCCACATCGGAGAATCTTGGCGATACTTAAATGCAAAATTTGGAAGCAAGGTGCGATCGAAAAATCCCTTCATTAAAGCTGGCATCGAACCCCACCAATTGGGATAGACAAAGACAAGATGATCTGTCCATGCGATCGATTCCTGAGCTTTCACTAGGTCGGGTTCGAGGGGCTGAATTTCCTTATAACCGTTCCATAAAATCGGATCGAAGGCTAGGTCGCCTAGAGCTAGAGTTCGCACTTCTGCACCCGCAGAGATCGCACCCTCAGCATATACCTTAGCCAAAGCTCCGCACAGGCTTTCTTTTTGTGGATGTCCGAGTACGACTAAAATCTTCTTACTCATGGCTTGTATTCCTTCGATCTAAGTTAACTCTATGTTTACAAATATTTTGGCAGGTAGATGGGGTATTTCCTGTATGAATTGATTGAATATGTTACAAAGTTTTAAAACTTAACGAAAAGTATGGCTTGTTTTCTCTTTCAACAGTTAGCTAAATTTTCTTCCATCAAGTTAATAATCTAATTACAAGAAACAGAAGTGCAACTACGAACAAGCCACCATAGAATATAAACATACGATCGCCTAAACAATCATCTTCTCAATTTTGCAGAGGGCGATCGCTATTTCGCCCACCAACAAATATTTTCAATTGATTTGATGTGTTTTAGAAGGCGATAGCCAATAATCTCTCTGAACTCAACAACGAAGTCAACTATTTTTGCTTTTGAGCGGAGGGTTAGGCAGTCGTGAAGAAGGCTTGGTGATGTGTGACAAGCCCAGTAGGGATGTCTTCAGTAAACGGAAGGCACATGAAATATTCAGGTGGTACTTCGTGAACATGTAGAGAATTGAAATGTTCAAATCCAAAACGTGTGTAGTAGTTGGGATCGCCGACAAGCAGGCAACCATTTGCCTTGAGTGCGCGAATGCCTTGTAGTCCAGCGTTGATTAGTGAGGAGCCGATGCCTTTCTTCTGGTGGGAAGGAAGGACAGCAATGGGACCGAGAGTGAACCAGCCGTGATTTTGGCCGTTGATAAGGGCTGGGGAGAAGGCAATGTGACCCACAACCTGACCATCTAATTCGGCGACGAGCGATAAGGTAAGCGCTCCAGAACTTCTCAAAGCTCGGACGATGAGGTGTTCTGTCTGGTGGCTGTATGGGTGATTAAGAAAGGCTTCGATGTTGATTTGATCGATAGAAGGGATGTCAGCTTTAGTTTCGGGTCTGATGATCATAGGGATTCCAATGGTAATTGCCTAACGGTGAAGTTGAGTCGCTACAGTCAAACTTTACATTCTAGTGAGATCGCATTTGAGATGTCGCCTCCAACGTATGTTATGCCCCGATCTCTTTTCAATTCTTGACTTTGGCGATCGCCAAGATCTCTCAGAACTGAACAACGAAGCCAACCATTTTTGCTTGCTTAATCTCGAATAAAAACAGATACTCTCAACAGGCGCATCGGTTAGTCTGTCTGCTCGTACCAGACGGTGACATACAGGAACTGATCGCCTATACCGCTGACTCCACTGACCGACTGTTGAACCTGAGACACCCGAATGCTTGGCTGGCTCGCCAACCAGTCGTTAATCGTGGACTCGACTTCGCTGCCGTTCGCCACATTCGTTGCCAAGCTGAAGAAGCCTTTTCCCTTTAACAATAAACGGAAACTAAGGGCAACGGCGACTACTGCAAGCACAAGCAAGACGATCTGGGCTGGCCACAACGTCGTGTTGTACTCACGGAACACACCATAGAACTGCTCGACGGTGAACGGTAGCACTCCCAGTGCCTCATAATAGTTGGTGTTCAACATTAACTTTTTATCGCACTTCAGGATTTGCTAAAAATACGCGCACCCCATCCCGCTCATCCATGACATAAGCTGTACTGGTATACCGAAGCACGATGATGGCTATCCATAAGTCTCCGATTGCACCACTCGCGTTGATGGTTCCACAGATCGCTAATAGGGCGACCCAGAGAGTACCCTGCATCAGCCACATTCCCAGAATCACGAGAATGCTCAGAATGGCTAATGGCGAAAGTGCTATGAGCAAATAGTCATTACGGCGATAAGCATATCCGGGGGTTGTGGCATAAAACATTGCCTGTTTCCAGAGAACGCCATAGCGAGGTTTTGCGCCAAACATCTGCATTACCACACCATGCGTAAGTTCATGCAGAACCAATGTCAGTAAAGTTCCTACGAGAAGTAGAATCATTCCAGTCAGATCGATTTGAACGCGCGATGGTAGCTTTCCCAACCCAATAGCGACATTCAGGAACATCAGCCCAAAGACGGCAAACAGGGGAATTGAAAGGAGTTGCAAAACGACGATCCGAATCGGTTTGTTCAACCGATAGTAAAGCACTTCTCGATAACCGTTAGGCAAAGTCCCTGGTGTAATGCTGGTAATATTTGGATCTAACATCGATCGCCCTCGCTCTGTAGATTGTTTGAAACCCAGTGTTAGTCAGCAGAAAAGATTTCTCGCGATCGTCAATGTCTAATGAGCTGCGATCGCTGGCTCTAAAGGGAACGCCAACCAACCCCAAAGATAAAGTGACAAAACAAGTCCAGGTACGATAATCGCTAAGATCACGGTGACAATCCGTACTGCTTGAATCGGCAGTCCCCACCGCTGTGAGATTCCTGCACATATTCCGGCAATTACTTTATGGCGACGACTGCGGCGAAAAATGGCCGATGGTTTCTCTGAAGCATTTGCGTTTGTTCGCGATCGCTTATGCTTGAGAATTAAAGAAAGCAGTAATCCAATCGCACCCAAAATAGCGGAGGGAATAGTGAGGATCGCCAGCCAGTGAGCAAAGACCATCCCTGTAATGATGTCTCCATGCCATGAAGGGGGAGGACAACTAAAACGCAAGGCTTCCGATTCACAGCCAAAGCGTTCTGCCAAATTGAGTCCTCCCCAAGTCAGCAGCAGCGGAAAAATGCCGTAAAAGATGCAAATACTTAATAACAGTAGGTGTCCACGGATTGACGGCGATCGGAGAAATGCGATCGAAGCAAGTCCTGGCCCAATTAATAGTAGTGTCAAAATCAAAGGTAAATAAATCATGGAGTTTTCCAGTTAATATTGGAGGGGTTGTTAATAAAGAGATATCTTGAATGAATCTAATACTATTGAATATAGGAAATCGCTGCACAGGTTAAAAAGTTTTTTATCGTTGTCTCTCGTCGCTGCTTTTATCTGCTGTTGAT
>JBBRVB010000144.1:0-9050 GCA_038247275.1 Chroococcales cyanobacterium | reverse complement strand
CCGCAAGCCATTCAAGAAATTGATTATTGATCCCTTCCCAGATCGCGTGAGTAGGGAAGGGCCATTCTTTTTTGAGCCGTCCGCTCAAACCTGCTTGACAACTGCACTCGCGTCTTAACTTGTCACGAATCGGGTTCCCCGTCAAAAAAGGTGAGACAAGACAGGGGAAACCCCTGTTCCCGCACTTTTCGCTATCCCCTACCCCCTAAAACACTAGTAACTGTGTTTTGATGCAAGATGTGAGGATATCCACTAGCTCGAATTATGTTAGCAGTCAGTCCCGAATTAACCAGTCATCGAGTTGTCGAGCTACACCCGCTCAGTGTCGCCCCTATGATGGATCGCACCGATCGGCATTGTCGTTACTTGCTGCGCCAAATCAGTCGCCGGACTCTACTGTATACCGAAATGGTGACGAGTATGGCGATTTTACATGGCAATAAACAGCAGCTCCTGGGATTCGATCGATCCGAACACCCCTTAGCCCTCCAAATCGGCGGTGACAATCCCCAAGATTTGGCTACATGCGCCCAAATTGCCGAAGATTTTGGCTATGACGAAGTAAACCTCAACGTCGGTTGTCCCAGCAGTCGCGTCCAAAGTGGTAACTTTGGTGCATGTCTGATGCTCCAACCCGAGCATGTCGCTGAATGTATCGCCGCGATGGTAAATGTAACTAAGTTACCCGTAACAATCAAACATCGGATCGGTGTCGATGAAGTCGATAGCTATGAAGATCTGGTAAAGTTTGTGTCGATCGTCTCCCAAACTGGCTGCACTCGATTCTCCGTACATGCTCGCAAAGCCTGGTTACAGGGCTTGAGTCCCAAGGAAAATCGCGAAGTACCTCCCCTCCGGTATGAAGATGTGCATCGGCTCAAACAGGATTTTCCACACCTCTCGATCGAGATTAATGGTGGGTTTACCAGTTTGGCACAAGTCCAAACTCAACTCCAACTCGTGGATGCCGTGATGATCGGGCGTGCCATTTATGATAATCCTTATCTTCTCGCTCTGGCAGATCGGGAAATTTATGGCGAAGATACTCTACCCCCAAGCCGCCATCAAATTGTGGCGGCGATGTTGCCCTATATTGATACTTGGACGAGCCAAGGCGGTAGGCTCAATAGCGTTACTCGCCACATGTTGCAGCTCTTTCACGGGCAGCCAGGGAGCCGGATCTGGAAGCGACTAATTACCGAGCAATCGGTTTTAGCTGGGGCGGGGGTAGCAGTTGTGGAACGGGCATTGGGAGAGATCCCAGTCTGAATATACTCTACACGGTCATAAACTGCGGGTGTTTACAGGGTAATGGGTAATGGGTAATGGGTAATGGGTAATGGGTAATGGGTAATGGGGGCAGCTTTCCCCACAAAGCTCGCGCCCCTGTTCTCTACCCTCTACTACCCTCTACCCTCTACCCTCTAAATACTAGTAGTTTTATTTTGATGCAAGATGTGAGGTTGATTATTTACCGATACAAAAACGGCTAAAGATGCGATCGAGTACGGATTCGGTAACTTCTTCGCCGGTGACTTCACCGAAGGCTCTAATCGCCTCACGGAGGTCGATCGTCCAGAAGTCTAGGGGGAACTCACCTTGGATAGTGATTAAGACCTGTTGGAGGGCACTCTGAGCGCGAATTAGGGCTGCTGCTTGGCGTTGATTGATGGCAATATCGATATTTGCGGCACTTAATTTACCGCCAGCTACAATCGCTAAGATCGCCGCCTCTAATCGATCGATTCCCAGATCGCTTGCCGCCGCAGTTTCTACCACAGCATTAATGCCCAGCGGTAAATCCAGTTTAGGGAGGTTATCGACAAGATCGACTTTATTTATCACTACAATCGTCGTAATTGGCTCGATCTGGGCGTAAATTTCGGCTTCTACCGCAGTCCAACCGATCTGAGCGTCGATCGTCAGTAAGACTAAATCTGCGGCTTGGGCGGCGGCACGCGATCGGGCGACCCCAATTCGTTCGACCACATCCTCAGTATCCCGAATTCCGGCGGTATCTAGTACCTGGACGGGAATTCCGCCGACGACTAAACGGGATTCGACGACATCTCGGGTGGTACCTGGTAATGGGGTGACGATCGCCCGATCGCTTCGACTCCATGCATTCAGCAGGCTGGATTTACCCACATTTGGCTGTCCGAGAATGGCGACTTTGAGACCACTTCGCAACAGCTCCCCGCGATCGGCTGTCGCCACAATCTGCCCGATCTCAGCCGTCAATGCCACTAATTTAGCTTTAATATCGATTATGTCCAAAGGTGGCAAATCCTCCTCAAAATCGATTCTCGCCTCAATTTCAGCGAGTAAATCTAGAGCTTGCGATCGCAATTGCCCGATCGGTTGCCGGAGTTTGCCCTGTAATCCAGCGATCGCGGTTTGGGCGGCGGCTGGCGATAACGCACCGACGAGATCGCTAATGCTTTCGGCTTGAGTCAGATCGATCCGTCCATTCAAAAATGCTCGGAGGGTAAACTCGCCCGGTTCGGCAACTTTCGCGCCATATTCTACACACAACTGGAGAATCTGTTGTACCAAGATCATCCCACCGTGGCTGTGGATTTCGACTACATCTTCGCGAGTATAAGAGCGCGGTGCCAGCATCAATAATAATAATGCCTCATCGATCGTCTTCCTGGTGGCTGGATGCCGCACGTACCCATACAAAATCCGATGGCTCTCCCATTCCTGGTGCCCAGGGGTGCTAAAAATTTGGCGGGCGATCGCGACTGCATCTCCTCCAGACAGGCGCACGATGCCGACGCTGCCTTGTTGAGGGACAATAGCCGTCGCGATCGCTACAATAGTTCCAGTTTGCATGGTTGGGTTCGGGATGTTGGGTTTGGGGTTTGAGTCGATTTTTCGCTGCCAACCCTCGATACTCTGGCGTTGGATCTAAAGTATAATTTCTCGCCCGGTAAAATGTATCATTCCCTAGAGCCTAAAGCCTAAAGCCTAAAGCCCAAAACCCAAAACCTAAAGCCTCCAAGAACTGGTCTGGATTCACATGATGCTTGTAAAATACTAGCGGTGAGATATGTAGTGCATCTGAGAGGTAACTAATGGCAGATTGGGAGTTTCTAATTCAGCGTGAAGGAGATCGCGGCTGGAGATCGATCGAAACGGGTAATCTTCAACTGAAGGAAGGTAAATATCGGATTGTTGCTAGTAGTAACCTCGTTGCCACCCAGATCCAGCTTCGCATCACCCATCAAACGCTCGGATTGGCAGTTCCACAACGCAGATCGCGCTCGTGCAGCCAAACTAGTAATGCTAATGGATTGGTAGCGATCGTCCCATTTACACACCTGCAATCGGGAATTTGGCAATTTGTTTGTAGTGGGAGCGATCCTCACCAAGCTGCATGGCATCGCATCCTCAAGCTCCGGGTTTTACCACGTACTCCAGCAGTCGTGACGACTCCTGTTACCAATAAAGTTGTACCCCTCCCGCCACCACTGGCACCAACTGAAGAAATTGCCCAACCTACGGCACCACTCGTCCCACTCTCAACCAGCGAACCAGAAACTTGGGCTAATGGACTCGACCGATTACTAGAGCAGCTAGAGCGAGAATCATTACAAACGCCACCGCGTCCCAATCGTGACACATCGCCGGAAGCGATCGCAATTAACCCGCTTATCGATCCACCATCACAGCTAATTAGCTTAACTCGAAGGGCGTTTTCGGGGATAATTCCTGGTACTCGCCTGACGATCGCGGGTGAGTGTAATTTACAGTTTTTGAATGCTACTCCGATCCGAGCGAACGAAGCCAAAAAACTATCGATCTGTCTCCGCCATCCTCAGACTGCTGAGATTATTGGATCGATCGAATGTACTCTACCCCAAAATCTCAACGCATTTGTGTTTAGAGGACAGCTAGACGTACCTGGGGCACCAAAAATCGGCCTACTCCTGGGCGAAGTCAGTCTTTATGACAAGCATCATATTCAACTCGGCTCTAGCGGTTTTACCATCACTCTCAATCTCAATCCTTTCAACGAGTCTGAACTCTCGTTACTCCAGCTTTTTGATGACACTACCGACGAACCAGCAGCGATGGCAAGAATTACCCAGGAGTTGCAAACTGAAGCCCTAAAAATTGGTACTCGTGGCTCATCGGGACGCACCCGCCTGACGACATCGAGCGTGACACCCCTTAGTTCCCCGCAATCTCCGCCCGTGCCCCTCACCTACAACCCAGAATCGACATTTACCCACCCAGATATTATCCCTGTCGAGCCTCTCGATCGATCGGCACCGGAGCAGTATCCACCGCTACAACCAAAATCTACGCTATCACAACCATCAGATCTAACTGATGATGATTTGGAGATCGATATTAATTATTTCCCGCTCGATCTATCCCCAGCAGATCGTAACTATCCAAATTTGGAAATAGTGATCGATGATGAGTAGTGCTAGTCTGGCTGTAAATCGCGGTAAAGGTAGTGGTATTAAGATTTAAGAACTTTTGTCAAATATTTGTGAGCCTTTTTTGCTGACTAATGCAGATAAAATTAAAACAGCAATCCCAATTTATCGGAATCATAAAATTATGGCAGCGTCATTCCTCCCCTCAATTCTCGTTCCTACTGTTGGCTTAGTATTTCCAGCGATCGCGATGGCATTTCTATTTGTATATATCGATCGTGACTCGATCTAGACCTTACTAGCACTACAAAGCCGATCCCCGCAGGCTCTGGAGCTATCAGGGATCGATCGGTAGTTTCCAATAACTACTTACAAGTAGCTAAAATCAAAAAGCCGGACTAGTCCGGCTTTTTGATTTTGGTTTACTGGAGACTGGTGCAGATTTATAGCAGTTTCCGTCATCCGTGTAGCTCTAGCTATTGAGATCTGGTCTACATTGACGATCCTAGTCCAGCGTACGAGCCGTAAAAGAACAAGCTCACTACCACAATTACACCCATACCAGCGACAGTTGCCACTAGCCACAACGGGATTCTTCCTGGTTCAGACATAGTTTTTTTCCTTTATAAATATTCACACAGCAACACAAATAAAACCAATTAGTTAAAGAAGTAACTGGTAAACAGAATTCCGAGCGTAAAGACCATTAATAAGCCTAAAAACAGTGAAGCTCGGTTGAGTTCTACTGGCTGATTATTGGGATTTGGAGTGCGTTCCATAGTTTTAATTCAATCCTATCTTTGAATAAATTGCATGGCAGCGATCGCGCCAATAAAAAATACGGTTGGTATGCCCAAAGTATGGACAGCTACCCATCTGACCGTGAAAATGGGATATGAGATCGGTTGATTTCCGCCACCGCTAGTCATGAGATTCGCTCCTAAACTTAAGAAAAATTAATTGAAAGATTGACGATCGAGTCTTGCGATAAATAATCGATCGTGAGTTAATCGCTAAAATAAACTGTCATTCGATCGAGTCTAGATGACTATTTACTCTTTTCGACAAATTTATCAAGCTGAACTTTAGAGTCAAATCGATCGGAAACGATCGGTAACTCTTGACGATTCTGAGTGAAGTACTCATCAGGACGAGGAGTACCAAATGCGTCATAAGCCAATCCAGTGCTGACAAATAGCCAGCCAGCAACGAATAATGCTGGGATCGTGATGCTGTGAATGATCCAATAACGGATACTAGTGACGATATCTGAGAATGGACGTTCTCCGGTGGTTCCGCCTGCCATACTTAAATCTGCTCCCAATTTTAAATATCTTTACTCGATCGAGTTTAACTCAAAACCTTGAAGAAATGTGATGTGTAAATGAGAAATTAGGCTTGAGGTTTTAGGTGTTGGGCTTGAGGTTTTGAGGTGATGAGTCTCTAGAGATGAGTATTTGAACCCAATCCCTAACGCCTAAAGCCTAATCCCTAACGCCTAACCCCTAACGCCTAATTCCTAAGCAGTCGCTTCACCCTGGTACTTGAGGATAATCCCGCGTTGACCGATGATAAAACCGCGCTCGGGACTAAAGAACAGAATCTTGTATAAATTGGATGGCACCTCTTCTATCGCTTCATCCTTGAGCCAAGTTTTGCCATTGTCGGTGCTGACGAGGAGATCGCCACTCCCGCCAGATACCCAAACTTCTCCAGGTGTCCGATAAGCCAGATCTAGTAAGCCGAGATTGGTTTTCTGTCCGGGGAAAACTTCATTTTCCCAAGCATCAGGCTTTTCGAGCGTATTAAATTGCAGTTGTCCACCACGAGCCAGCATCCAGAGTCGTCCGTCGTTAGCAAATCCCATATTAGAAACCCGACGCGAACTGTTCCGGTTGTGGGGGTCCCAATTTTCTTGTCCTGGTGTCCAGATCGAATAGAAGTTACCTTTGGCAGAGACAGCGACATACTTACCATCAGGAGAGCGCGAGATCGTCCGAAATACACCTACAGCTCCGCTAACTAGCGACTTCCAGTTTTTACCAACATCTTGGGTTGCATAAATTGCCCCAATATCAGTAGTCATTTCTGCCGAATCTTTGCCCAAGGCTTTGATTGTTGCAGGAATTCCTGGCAACTTGGAACTGAGCGCGATGCGTTCCCACGATTTACCAGTATCTTTGGTATGGAGCAGGATTGCGGGTTCGCCCACAATCCAACCTTCGTCGCCAGCAAAACTAATCGATGTAAAGCGGTACTTATCGCTATCTAGTTCGAGCTTGCGGTTTTCCCAGGTTTTGCCACCATCGTTAGTTTCGAGGATCGCGGCATCGCTACCGACAACCCAGCCATGTTGGGGGTCACTGGTAAATGTCAAATCTTGAATGTTGGACTCGGTAGGTAGCTGGATTGGTTTCCAGGGGCTAGTTGCCAATGAGTCGATGTGACTGCAACTGACGCAAAATATCCCGATCGCCAGTAGTACAGCAGTTTGTTTGAGAATTCGTTTCAGCAAGTTCATGAATCGGAAATGGTTGAGGATTAGGCTTTAGGCTTTGGGCTTTAGGCTTTAGGAGTTAGAAATTTTGCAGGTTTTAGAGATTGGGCTTAGGCTTGAGTTTTGGATTCTGGACATTAGGGAATAGCTTATATCTTCGTCACTATTCTCTAATCCCTAAAGCCTAATTCCTAGTTAAGTGTGTATAAGCTGATGAAAATGATGATGCCCAGCATGAGTCCACCATAGATCAGTAGACTTTTTTGACCGGGAGACATGCCATTGACCCCAAATCCATAGGTCTGGTTTTCTTTGAACCCATAAGTGGCTGTGGTGCCAACGTTGGTAAATGCCGCTTTTTTGGCACCACAGGATGGACACTTCCAGGTCATCGGGAGGACGGTAAAGGGGGTGCCCGCAATGATTCTGTTTTTGGGATCACCTTTGTCTGGATTGTAGGTATAGCCACAGGCGCGGCATTCAAATCGGTCGTCGTCAGTGGTACTGGCAATGACGGTGGATCGATTATCTGTCGTCGGTGCCGACTCCTGTGGGCTGCTAGAAATATCTGATTCTGACTCACTCATATAATTTAATTTTAATATTAGGCAATTATTAATATACTGTTACAAATTTTGGCATATTATGTGGAAGTTCGATCGCCAGTCTTTGCGCTTAGACTGAACAGCTCAGATCTGACAACGATCGATGCCGATCTATTCCTAGCTTCAACAATAGGTTTGATATATTGTTTGCAGGCGAATCTGTCCCAATTCTCAACTTTCCATGTCTATCAAAAAAATCCTGTCGATCGGGTTACTAGTTTTTGTGCCGATTTCAATTACTGCGGAATCTCTGCACTGGGGGGAACTGGTGGTATTTATCACCTCAGCATTGGCGATCGTGCCCCTAGCCATCTGGTTGAGTACTGCGACGGAGGAACTAGCCGTCGTCACTGGCCCTGCTGTCGGCGGGCTGCTAAATGCCGTATTTGGTAACGCCACAGAGTTGATTATTAGTTTAGTTGCGCTCAAAGCTGGCTTAGTCGATATTGTCAAAGCGAGTATCACGGGGACGATTATTAGTAATCTACTCTTGGCGATGGGGTTGTCGATGTTTTTAGGTGGCTTGAAATACAAGGAGCAAGAATTTAAACCGATCGTGGCCCAAGTCAGTGGTTCATCGATGACACTGGCGGTAATTGCGATTTTATTACCAACAATGGCATTTTACTCTAGTAATAAGTCAGATTTATTTGCAGTTGAAAAACTCTCGATCGCGGTTGCAGTTATTTTAATTGCAGTTTATGTGATGACACTACTTTTTTCGCTCAAGACTCATAGTTATTTGTATGATGTGAGTTTAGTGGAGCTAGATGTCGAAGCGACCGGACACAAACCAGATTCACGGTTATGGTTGGGTATTTTAGTCATTTCGACTTTGGCAGTTGCTTATGAATCAGAAATGTTCGTGGGAGTTGTCGAATCGGCAACCAAAGGATTGGGTTTAACACCCCTATTTACTGGCGTAATTTTATTACCACTGGTTGGTGGTGCGGCAGAATACGTTACAGCAGTCGGTGTCGCCATCAAAAACAATATGGATTTGTCTGTGTCGGTCGCGATGGGTTCGAGTTTACTCGTTGCATTATTAATGGCTCCGATGCTGGTATTAGTCGGATACGCGATCGGTCAACCGATGGATCTCAATTTCAATCCGTTTGAAGTTGTGGCAGTAGGAGTCGCCGTAATTGTGGCTAATCTCATTAGTTTAGACGGTCGATCGAATTGGTTGGAAGGAGTATTATTACTCGCAACTTATTTTATTTTAGCTGCTGCTTTCTATTTTCTACCGATTTGAATAAGTCCAAATAGCGACCCGATTTGTCTTGGTTGAAACGATCGAGGGTGGTATATTACATAATAAAGATTAGCTTCGACAAGCCGAACAAAATCAGCGGTCTAAATCCCCTCTCTCATAACTTAGCTATCTGCTTGGTGCAACGCACGCTGAGGAAACCTCAGCGCGATTGCATCCGCAACTGTCAACTATCAACTGGAGTTTAGACTAAGAAATGACCACAGCAAAAAATAGCGACCTTCAAGAAAAGGTAGACTAGTTGCTAAAAACTCAAGCAAAGAGAAGATTAAGCAGCCACT
>JBBRVB010000143.1:0-9085 GCA_038247275.1 Chroococcales cyanobacterium | reverse complement strand
TTAAATATAAGGACAGGTCATTACTAGTATTCCTAGTTCTGTCAACTTACCTTACGATTCAAAATAACCAGTTAGCTGAGACTGCAATCCAGCTCTGGCTCTAGCAATTCGTGATTTTACCGTCCCGATCGAAACTCCGGTTACATCCGCGATCTCTTCGTAAGACAATCCTTCGATTTCGCGAAGGACGATTGTCGTGCGAAAAGCTGCGGGTAAGTTGGCGATCGCAGATCTCAATTGGTCGTAAAATTCAACCGTACTGAGATGTTCCGAAGGATTGGGCGTATCGGATGCGATATCCCACTCGATCGAGCCATCGCCAACAGCAATCGGTGCATCGAGCGATAATGGTGGAGCTACCCGCTTGCGTTTGCGTAGCTCATCATAAAAAAGGTTAGTAGCAATCCGACTCAACCACCCCCGAAATTTTTCAGGTTCGTTGAGGCTTTTGATATTTTTGTAAACCCGAATCCACACTTCCTGAGCTAGATCCGCTCGATCTTGCCAATCTGGAGCCAAGTGGTACAAGATCCGATCTACATGAGACTGGTGCCGACGCATTAGTTCGGCTAAGGCTGCTCGATCTGCACGTAATCCAGACTGAGCGAGCAATATTAGCTCATTGTTCGGTAATTTATCTAATTTAGCTACTTGCACTCTGGTTCGAGGGAGGTTTTCCTCAAGCTGTGACCAAGATAGGGAAAGTGATTGACTCATGGTGAATATGGTTGTGCGAGCATCCTCATGCTCTCCATGACCATTATCGATCGGGTGATGTTCCCAAATCTAAATTCTCAAGATTTGGGGTGAAAAAATCGGATCGATCTTTCCACCCACTCAGACTTAGCCCTTCACCTTTAGGAGTTCGACATCAAAGATCAAAGTAGCATTTGGTGGAATCACACCACCAGCCCCCCGCGCTCCATATCCCAGCTCCGCTGGAATAATCAGCTTGCGACGACCACCGACTTTCATGGTACTGAGTCCTTCATCCCAACCCTTAATCACTTGTCCTTCGCCAATTTGGAACTCAAATGCCGAGTTGCGATCGCGAGAACTGTCAAATTTCTTGCCATTTTCTAGGGTACCAGTATAGTGAACCGATACAGTTTGACCTTTAGCCGGAGTTTCGCCCGTACCTTCAGCAATTTCGACGTATTTTAGTCCTGAAGCAGTTGTGACTTGATTTTCGTTACTTTCCATAGCAATTAAGTTAGAGGGTGCAGGTGTAGACTTTACAGTAGCAACTGGATTGGCTTGAAGGATGGCTTGGGCAGTTGCCTCTGGTGTCCCCACCGCAAACTGAAAGACTAAGATTAGAATACCGCATCCGAGCATCAATCCTAAACTAACTAAAATTTCTTTCATACTCAATTCAATTGGAACCACTATCTGATTATAGTCATCAGTGGCTGGTGGCAAGCCCAATCGAGCCATAACTTCAACTCTTGAAATATTAATCCCGATTTGTTACTTCCATAATTTATTCTCCAGTTCCCGAATTTGGCGTTCGAGTCTATCGATTCGTCCCCGTAGCTCGTCCATTTCCGCTTGACGGGGTACCCCCAGATCTTGCATGGTATTGCGAATCAGCCGCTGCATCTGAAGTTCAAAGTTAGCTGGATCTAGCTTCATTTGCCCCATCAGGTCATCGACAAATGATTTAGCTTGGTCGGGATTGATTTTACCTTCTTTGACCCATTGTTCGCTCACCTCGCGGACGCGCTCGGCGACTAATGAAGTCGTACCGATGCCGAGCATTAAGATCTGTTGTAGCCAGTTGTTGTTGTCCATAGCATATAGTGCGATCGTTATCCCTATTTTAGGCGGCAGGGCGACTCTCGATCGGGTAGATATCCGAATACGGAGGGGCGATCTGCGTAAATCTTGGGATTGGCAATGAACGACCGCTAGTTTATCACAACTCAAAAACTTGTTTGCAGCAGTTGGAGTCCTCAATCCCGCTGGTAAATCTAGGCGCGAGCATCACAAACTGGGTGACTGTTTCTGGCCAAATCCACCGAATCTCATTGCTGATTTTTTGATATTTTTGACTGAGCCGCTTATAAACAATCTCATTTTCGCACAATATTTCCAAACTAATGACCAGCGAGTTTTGTTCGATCTCTCGAAATAGTGAATTGTCTAGTAAAGCACGAGTACTACTATTGAATTGGTTGTAAAAGAGCCGGAGCCGATCTCCAAAAGTCTCTTCAGTGTAAAGATCGTCCCAATTTAAGGATGGACAAAATAAATCTTCTTCTTCTGGTTCTAGGAAATGCATACAAAAGATTCAGTGGTAATGCAACAATATTGAGAATGTAAGACATATTTTTTTACTTCTACTTATTGTCGATGAATCCCGATCGAATCGAATCGGACTTTTGTATGAAATTTGACTACTAGGTTAACGACTTTTCTCTGAATGAGTGAATTTTGCGGCAACAATCCCACCTAAGAAGCCAAATAGATGTCCTTCCCAAGAGATTCCAGGGACAGAAGGGAGTACGCCCCACAAAACGCTACCATAGGTAGTGCCGACAAACAAGGCAATGATGCCCGAACTAATCCGACGATCGAAATAATAACGCGCAAGTAAATAGCCCAGATAGCCAAAAATTACACCACTAGCACCGATATGTACGCTATTACTCGCACCAAGTAACCAGGTACCTGCACCACCTACAAGCATACAGATCGCGGACACGGTGACAAAGCGGCTGACACTTTGAGATATAATCAGCCACCCAAGGATGATAAATGGTACGGTATTTGCGCTCAAATGGGCGAAATTACCGTGTAGGAATGGTGAAAACAAAATTCCTCGCAACCCGATCTCCTGACGAGGGATAATGCCCAGAGTGTCGAGTCCATTATTAAAAACAGCGGTGTCGAGGATCTCCAATCCCCACATCAATCCAACTAAGGTACCGAGAATCAAGAGCTGAGTTTTAATTTCGACAACCACTTCTTTCATCGTTGTTATTTTGTCCTAATTGCAATTAGTCCTAACTACTCTCTCAAGTCTAACAATTCCAGATTAGATTTAGAAGGTGGTGAATGTACAGCCTAAAACCTCCAGCCTAAGAATGGCGACTGAGCGGAGCCGCAGTGAAAGCCCATTCACAGCTCTCGCATCATCGAAATCGATCGAGCTTGATAGCCCAATTGGTGATATAAATCGATCGCTGGCTGATTGGTTATAAATACCTGTAAGCCAATTTGAGTATATCCTTGAGTCTTTGCCCAAGTGTGGGCGTAGTCCATCAAGGCGCGACCGATGCCTTGGCGACGGTGGGCTGGCTCGACATATACTAAGAAGATATTGGGATGACGAATGCCAGTGGCTTGATCGATGGCAATGCCTATCCACAAACAGGCAACTTTAGTAGAGTTGGCGGTAGTAACAAACCAGACTGGGGTTTCAGTGCTTAGATATCGATCGACTGTGGATTGAAGATGCCGATAGTCTTGCTGTTGGGGCGATATTTCTGCATAAGTAAGTTGTAGAAATCTTAACAGATTGGCAGTATCGATCGCCTGTCCAATGATGAGCTGATACGTTGTTGAATTAGGTAATAAGTAAGTATTCACATTCAGAGATCGGAGATAGTCAGCTATTCTACCGCGACATTGTAAGTGGCTGCTAAATTTCGGGTATTTCTGTCGCTAAAACGTCAAGAGTTAAGTTTCCGGCTATCGATCGAGCCTAACTAGATCGAGCTTGGTATTCTAGAGCAATCGTCAGATTATTAGCTCATCATGATTTCTACTTCATCCTCCACCTTTGAGTTAGCCCAAATCGGTGCTGCAATCCCGAGTATCTGCGGACGGGAAGCGGAGATAAATGCGGCTGTCAACCATGACGAACTAGTATTTCTCCCAACTAGCAATCTGCACTTATCGGACATGACAGCGGGGTTTGCGTGCGCGCTGCACATGCACCAACCCACCATTCCCGCAGGCGCGCAAGGCGAACTCATCGGACACCTGCAATATATGTTCGAGCATCAAGGCGAAGGTGACAATCATAATGCGGGCGTGTTTGCTTGGTGTTATGCGCGGATGGGTGAATTTATCCCCGATTTAGTCGCCCAAGGTTGCAACCCCCGGATCATGTTGGATTATTCGGGAAACCTGCTGTGGGGATTGCAGCAGATGGGGCGAAATGACGTACTAGACCACCTAAAAAAGATTACATGCGATCGGCAGTATCAGCCTTATGTCGAGTGGCTGGGGACGATGTGGAGCCATGCTGTGGTACCTTCCACCCCGACTCCCGATATCAAGCTCCAGATCCAAGCATGGCAACAATATTTTGCGTCAATCTTTGGAATTGAAGCCCTGCGACGAGTCAAAGGTTTCTCACCGCCAGAGATGCACCTGCCCAATCATCCCGATGTCCTGTATGCATATATTAAAGCACTCAAAGAGTGTGGATATCGCTGGTTGATGGTGCAAGAACATTCCGTCGAGCAGCTCGATGGTGGTAGCTTGACTCAAGATAATAAATACCTGCCAAATCGCCTCGTCGCCCGAAATTCTCAGGGCGAAACAATTAGTATCACCGCTTTAATTAAAACCCAAGGCTCGGACACCAAATTAGTCGCGCAGATGCAGCCTTATTATGAAGCCAAAAGTCGTGGCAAACAGCAACTAGCCGGGAAATCGATTCCTTGTCTAGTTACCCAAATTGCTGACGGGGAAAATGGGGGCGTGATGATGAATGAATTTCCGCGTGATTTCCCCCGCCCTTGGCAAGAAATGAAGGGTCAAAGTCATGGTGTGGTTGGATGTAATGGCACTGAATATTTAGAACTACTCGCAAGTATCGGGATAACTGAAGCCGATTATCCAGTCTGTCATGGCGTTCAACAACACAAAATTTGGCAACTAGTCAATCCAGCACAAGCCGATCCTAAATCGGTCGAAAATGCGATTGTCGCACTCAAAGCCACCGATCGTCAATTTCACATGGATGGTGCCTCTTGGACTGATAATCTCAGTTGGGTTCAGGGCTATGAAAATGTTCTCGAACCCATGTATCGACTCAGTGCCCTCTTTCATCAGAAGTTTGATGCTTTAGTTGCCGCCGATCCCACAGTTACCACTCGATCGGATTATCAGGCTGCTTTACTCTACAACTTGTTGGTACAGACTAGTTGTTTTCGGTATTGGGGGCAAGGTACTTGGACTGAGTATGCCCGAGAATTATATCGACGCGGGTTGGAGCTAGTCAACAACTAGTTTCAGCTAGTTAACCCAAGTTGTCAGCAACTTGGGTTAACCGATCTTGTGCTGTCAAAGATTAGCGTTTCATCGATTGATAACCACGCCAAACGCCAACTAAAATACCTTGGAGCTGAACTAAATGAGCTTCAGCCTCGATCGGTTTGTACTTAGGGTTGGCAGCTTGGAGGGTAATCTGTTCGCCCTGACGATGATAGCGTTTGAGAGTAGTCCCTTGACCTTCAACTTGGGCCGCAACGATCGTCCCATTCTTGACATCACTAGAATCTTTGACAGGCTGCATGATCGCCATATCGCCTTCAACGATCGAATCGCCGATCATACTATCGCCGATCACTTTCAATGCAAAGTAATCAGACTGATGAAATAGTGGGGATAGATCGAATTTTTCAGTGCCATCAATAAACGGTTCTACTAATCCACCCGCTGCAATCGCGCCAAAAATTGGCACGCCACTAGCTGCATATTTGAGAATTTTAATCGTCCGCGCTTTGCCTTCTGCCCACTCAATAAAACCTTTGCTCCGCAGATGTTCCAATCGGCTTTGGATCGGTGCGGGTGATTTGAGGTTCATTGCCTGCATCATTTGACGAATCGAAGGTGCATGTTGGTGTTCGCGAATATAATCGACCAACCAATCATAAAGTTCTTGTTGAGCTTTAGTTAATTCCATAATTCGTTCGCGTAGCGTCGGCTTTGCCGAATCGCCTGAAATTCAATATATAACTACTATAGATCTGTCGTACTATTTATGTCTAGTCGATCGCTCACAATTATTTAAATAAATTGAGATAACTGACAATCTCGATCGATAAATTGCACCACAAGTCAGCTTACTACACATTTCAATTACACCCGATGCTCATCTTGAGCGGCTCCGTTTACAGCTAATTTCCAGCTCTAAGTACAATTATTTCTCTTTTAAATTACGTGCTTTATAGAAAGTTTCCAGGCTATTAATATCGCCGACAAACCGCCAGTGCCAAGGTTCATAACTAACTTTTTGAATGTTATTTTGCGGAAAAGATAGCTCGAAACTATAGGTAGCGGCGTTGGCTTTGAGCCATCTATAAGCAGATGTGGTATCGAAATTTTGATTTAAATTAGTGGCGGGGACAGCACCATCACCGACATCGACGGCATAGCCAGTATGATGTTCGCTATATTTTGGCGGTGCGCTGACTTCGGCGCGTTTGCTCGGTTGTTGACCGCGTGCGGCTCCGACTCCAAAAAATAAGCGTTTTTGATCTTCAACCGATCGAAATGCCGAAATAGTCGTGATATTTACGCCACTCGATCGCGCTGCTGCGACCATCGATTGAAATTTTGCCGCCGCAGTTTTTCGCAAGCGATAACCGCCACCGATGGAGACTAGTTCGGCATCGGGAGCTTCGGTGTAGGGGAGATGGTTGAGGAGGCTATCTGCTGTTGTGGAGGGGGTGGGATTGGGCTGAGTGGTCGGATCGCTGCTATCGCGAGTACTGGCGACTGGCGTGGGCGGTGAAGACTCACGGGGAAGGGTACCAATGATGACAGCTCCACCAGCTAGTAAAATTCCCAATCCGAGGATCGCGCCGCCAATGGGGAATCGACGCGGAGCGATGACGGGATTGAGACCAATCGGTCGAGTTTTGGTGCCATCCCGCAAGGCGGCGGGAATGTCTTCGGCTTTATCTAGAGGAGCCGATTTATGTGCTGGTCTAGACCGATCTGAGTTACTCAACTGTTGCTCCTGTTGCGACTATATTGCATTTTGACATATAGGCGATCGATCTCGATCGTCAATTGTCTGGGTTTTTAGTTATTAGCTGTAGCATTGTCGATCTCGGGAAGGATTGTACTAAGCAGAGCGGCAGACGATGTATATTTGTGGGCTGCGATTTTCCTAGTGGGGGCAGAACCCGGATCTGGGGGTTCCGACCCCCAGACCCCCCGTTGAAAGCGATGCGCGCTCCTCGGGTTCCCCGAGGGTTTAGCGCATCAAGACAGGCGGAACGCCGCCTCTCAAACTCTCCTGCGTATGGTTCGATTTGTGTGATGCGGGGTGCGGCATTCGCCCCATTCTAGATTTTAGTTGGTAGTTACTAACATAGAATTGTTGTTGAATAGGGCTTTGATTGATTTTTTCAACCCGAATTTACTCTAACTATTCTCTTCCCACTCAAGAAATAGACAACCTTCAATCCACACTGTGCCAACGGCAGGCTATCGCTCAGTGCAAGCCATTAACTATTCACTATCCACTATCCACTATTCACCCTAGATATCTAAATTGACACTCGGAAGAAATTAACCGATTTGACGTAGGGCTTGGGCTAAATCGGCGGCGGTATGGTAGCGATCGAGGGGTCGGCGGTGGGTGACTTTATCGATGAGGGCTTGAAGTTGGGGTGTGACTGTGGGTACTGATGAAACGTTAAAGCGGTAGCCATCGGGGTATAGTTCTAGAAAATCTGCTGGATTGCGTCCGGTGAGGAGAAAAATTAAGGTTGGACCGATCGCGTATAAATCGGATTGGGTGCAGGGTTGACCGTTGTTTTGTTCTGGTGCCATATAGTCAGGTGCGCCAATTTTGGTGCCACCAAAGGTGCCGATCTCTTTGACTGCGCCAAAGTCGAGTAAAAAGATTCGTCGATCGATCGTGCGGATGAGGATATTTGCTGGTTTGACATCGCGGTGAATCAGTGGGGGCTGTTGCTGGTGGATATAGCCCAAAATTTCGCACAGTTGCACCATCCACTCGATCGCTTGTTTGAGATCGACTGTGCCATGTTCCATCACATATACGTCCAAATCTTGCCCGTGAATCAGTGCCATTGCCAGATATTTGCGACCGGCGGCGACAAAGAAGTCGTAATATTGGGGAATACCAGGGTGATGGAGGCTTTGGAGGATTTTGGCTTCGCGCTCAAATAATTCCTGGGCTTTGGGAATGATTGCCATATCAGCGTTCATTTCTTTGAGTACTAGCAATTTAATTTTGTCCCAAGCTAAATAAGTGGTACCCATCCCGCCATGTCCTAGGGTTTTGAGGATTTGATATTGATGGATCTGGTGGCTGAAGGCGATCGGTTCGCCGCAGTGCTGACAAAAGAGGGTGTTAGCTGGATTGTTTAGATGTTCGCACGCTACGGGGCTGGCGGGGGTAGCGGGGGCAATTGGCTCGATGGCGGAGTTATTCTGAGCGAAGCCCAAGTAGCTTCTCTCTGGGAGCATCGCGGGCACATCCAGAGCGATGGTTAATAACACACCATCTCTAGAGACTTGAATCCGATCGCCAGTGGTCAACAACACTCGCTCGATAAACAAATCGTTAACTAGAGTGCCATTGGTGCCTTGATTGCTGAGTTCCCAATAGCCGCCCCCCTGACGCAAGCTCGTATAAGAAATCGTCGCGTGCAGACGTGAAATCGATGGTCGATCGATGACAATTTCGTGTTCTGGCGATCGACCGATTTGGATTGGTGCGGGTGGGAAAAATTGCCACTGCTGTAAGATGTGAGTCTCCCGATCGTCCCACAACGAAATTTGAATATTTTTCATGTAGCCGTTAACAGTTGACAGTTGACAGTTGACAGTTGACAGCGAAAAGTGCGTTCTTGGGCTTTGCCCTGTCTTGTCTTGTCTCGCATAATCCGGGAGGAAACCTCCCGGCTGCGAGCCGCTGTCGCACCTTCATGGACGGGTTTCCCGTCCGAAGTGCGCCGCAAGTAAAGCACCTTTTCAAGAGAGCGAAAAGTATCAACTGTCAACTGTTTAACTTATCGACTAATTATCTGCCGAACGGGGTGCCAAAAGCATTCGCCAATCGGCTATGTATGAACGAGCATCACTG
>JBBRVB010000142.1:0-9099 GCA_038247275.1 Chroococcales cyanobacterium | reverse complement strand
GTTTTGGTACCAATGACGAGGAAGAAGCTATCTTCGATCTTTTGGTACAGCCATGCAACACAGCTAATCGGACAGAAGGTGTGATAATTTCCGGTTTCGCATTCAAAATTTAACGCCTGTGGCTCTGCTGCAACAGTCATGTTATGTTCTCCCTTCTAAAAATTTTAATTTGTTGGCTGCGGAACCGGAACCCACCCCACCCACAAGGGGCACCCCTCCGAGGAGGGGAATTGAGTTGAGAGTGAGTATTCGAGATCTGTAGGAAACGCCTTATATTTAATTCCCCTCCTCGGAGGGGTGGCGCGAAGCGACGGGGTGGGTTCCGGATTCTACACCATCATCAGATCTACTTTCTCGCTGGCATCCTGCGCTTTCGGCTCAACTGGATTGAGATAGAAATCAGACAACAGCGCAAACAGATCTCTGTCTGGCGTATCATTGGGCACGACACCTTCAGGTAACGCCAAAATCTGATCCGCGATGTTCAGATAGTAGTCGCAGACATATTGTAATGAAGGATCGGTTTCTGCCATCTCAAATAAGGTTTTACCCTTGACACGAGAAATCCGAATATCTTCAATCAGTGGTAGCACTTCCAGTACTGGCATTGGCACTGTTTCGATATACTTATCGATTAAGTCCCGCTTGGAAGTCCGATTGCCGATTAACCCAGCCAATCGGAGTGGATGCGTCCGGGCTTTTTCCCGTACCGACGCAGCAATCCGATTTGCAGCGAATAAAGCATCAAAACCATTGTCAGTCACAATCAAACAGTAGTCGGCGTAGTTTAGAGGTGCAGCAAAACCACCGCACACCACATCGCCAAGTACATCGAATAAAATAATGTCGTACTCGTCAAAAGCATTTAATTCTTTGAGCAGCTTAACTGTCTCTCCTACTACATAACCACCACAACCAGCACCAGCGGGAGGCCCACCAGCTTCGACGCAATCCACGCCACCAAATCCTTTGTAGATAACATCTTCAGGCCAGACATCTTCATAGTGATAGTCTTTTTCTTGAAGTGTATCGATAATCGTCGGAATCAAAAACCCGGTCAGGGTAAAAGTACTATCATGCTTGGGGTCGCATCCGATTTGGAGTACTTTTTTGCCGCGTTTTGCTAAAGCGACTGAGATGTTGCAACTAGTGGTGGATTTGCCAATCCCACCTTTGCCATATACTGCCAGTTTCACTCTCTGCTAGTCTCCCATACGTTGTGTACTGTCAAACGAGAACGAATTTATATAATAATTTCTGCTACGTCTAGCATTATTAACTAAGTTTCGAGTGAAATGAGCGAAAGTTTACAATTCGATCTGGAGTTGGAATTACTTAATAAATTTGATGATTTACTTAACATTTAGATACTTTACAAAAGTTAGTTAAGTATTGCGATTATCTCGCGGCGCGGCTACGCTAACAAACATGCCAAAATGTAAAGTACTAAGTTCGATCGATTCGAGAGTAACAATGTGATTTCAGTTGAATACGTTCTAGCCGAGCCAGAATTTAGACCAGAGAGAGCAGTAGATAGAGCGGCAGCACTAGATGTGAGAGCTTATTTACCATCCGCCCCTACTCCAAATTTTTTAGAGTCCTTGCAGGAAATTAGAGCTGATTTTTTGCAGAAATATTCTAAAGGTTCGCTTTATATTAACGGTAAGCAAGTAACAGAAAAGCTATCGATCGAACTATTACAGCAACATGAATCACAGTTGCGGTTCTTTATCCTGGCTCCAGGCGAACAAAAAATTATCAATGCAGGCTTCAAGGTGGGTTTGAGTACAGATGACCCAAATAAGATCGCAACGATGCTGGTATGTCCTAGAAGTGGTTTGGCGTGCAAAAATTCGATTACGGTGATTAACGCGCCGGGAATTGTAGACGAACACTATCCCGACTGGGTGGGAATTGGCTTGGTCAATCATGGTAAAGATTTACA
Source organism: Chroococcales cyanobacterium (assembly GCA_038247275.1). Lineage (GTDB taxonomy): Bacteria > Cyanobacteriota > Cyanobacteriia > Cyanobacteriales > Chamaesiphonaceae > Chamaesiphon. The sequence goes on along the minus strand of JBBRVB010000142.1, from coordinate 7,154 downwards.
TCTTTTCAGCCACGGTGCGAGAATCGCACAGGTGATGTATCTGGAGGTATGTGTGGCGCAAGAGCGGATCGTGGCAGAGTTGACGACTGTAGGCGAGCGCAAAGGTGGATTTGGGCATACAGGTATTTGAATTAGCTGTGTGCAGGTTGGGTAGAGTAAAGTAAAACCCGACAATCCTCACTATTGGCATTGATGGTGATTGGGTTTCGTGTCTCTCGAATCGTAGGATAATGAGCTGTGGCAAATTACCCGATCGTGTATGAACATCGTAGACCAGACTTACTTAGAAATTCTCGATCGCATCCTCTCCGAGGGTACCAGAGAAACCAACCGCACGGGCACTGATACAGTCTCATTATTCGGACTCAGCTATCGGCTACCTGTCACGGCTGAAGCTTTCCCGATTTTGACTCACAAGAAGATTCAGTGGCGGAGCTTGGTGACAGAGATGATTTGGTATCTATCTGGCGAACCACATATTCGCAATCTCCAACAACATACCAAAATTTGGGATGCTTGGAGTGATGCTGATGGTAATTTAGAAACTGCTTATGGTCGGTTTTGGCGATATTACCCAGTTCCCGATTATGCGGCTCCAATTCGCCGCGATAATAGTAATTATTTATGCGATGGTGAATCGTTAGTTAATTTAGCAGATAGCAAGTATCGACACGAGCTGATTATTGATGCTAAAAAGGATATTGTTTTGGTATGTTTCGATCAATTGAGATGGGCAATTGATGAATTAAAACGCAATCCTCGATCGCGTCGCCTCCACATTACCGCTTGGTATCCACCGAATGCAACTATGAGCAAGCTACCACCTTGTCACCATAGTTTTACGTTAAATTATCAAGGTGGTAAACTAAATTTACATCTCCAACAGCGGTCGTCAGATCATTGTGTTGGTAATCCATTTAATCTCACTTGCTATTCACTGCTGTTATTACTTATCTGTCGAGAAGTCAAGCTCGAACCTGGAGATTTTTATCACTCTATCACTGATGCACATATATATGTCGATCATATTGAGCCTTACCAAGCGGCTAGTCGGGAGACTTACGAATTACCACGATTGGATTTGAGTCAACTAGGCGATCGATCGATGTTCGATCTGACTTATGATGATATCGATCGAATTCAGTTGGTCAATTATCAACACGGTGCATTTATTAAGTTACCTGTAGCAGTTTAAAAATTATCATGGTTCAAAAAATTCTAATTGCAGCGATCGATAAAGATGGTGGGATTGGTAAAGATGGCTATATGCCGTGGCATTATCCAGCAGATCTGAAACTATTTATGAAGCTGACAATCGGTAATACGATCGTGATGGGAAGGAAGACTTTTGATGGAATGTTCGATCGAAATAAAGCTCCTCTAAAAGGTAGGCAAAATATCGTTGTGACATCCCAAGCTACGGAGTATCGATCGCGATTTGTAGATAAATATCCAGCATCAGAGCTAACTTTTACTGCCGACCTCAATTGTGCAGATGTAGAGTTAGCTACAGACACTAAAATCTTTTATTGTGGTGGAGCTAATATATATCAACAGGTACTAAATAATGTTGATCTTGATATTATTTATCTTTCTCGGCTTGATGAAAGTTATGATTGCGATACATTCTTTCCTCGAAATTCAGACTCGATCGACAAAGGATTTGAACCAGATCTACCACCACACTTTATCAATAGCTTTTCTGACAAAATGGCAGGAATAAACCCATTTACCTTTCAAATTTACACGCCGAAGCCTTTAATAATTTACTAATAGCTAGATCGTAATCATCTGATATTTAACTGGTGGGCACTACCCACCCTACAATTCTACAATTCTGGTGCTATAACCTAAAGCCTAAAACCTAATGTATGATATTTCCTCGCGTCCGACTTGGGATGAATATTTCATGATGTTGGCAAAATTAACTGCCACAAGATCTACTTGTTTAGCATTTCCCGTCGGTTCGGTAATTGTCAAAGATCGCCAAGTATTATCGACAGGATATAATGGTTCGCCATCAGGTTCGGTACATTGTACGACACAGGGATTTTGTTATCCTGAATTGAGTGCATGTAATGCAAGTAAAACGTTACCATCGAGATCGGTACATGCTGAGGCAAATGCGATCGCCCAAGCTGCAAAACATGGGATTGCAACTAATGGTGCGAGTATTTATGTAACTCTAGAACCCTGTTTATCTTGTCTAAAAATAATTATTTCCGCAGGGATTCGGGAGGTATTTTATGAGACGACTTTTAATAGTGGTGATAATATTACAGTTCGGGATTTCTTACTAGCAGATAGCTCGATCGCACTGGTACAAATTCATGTGTCTGAAGCAACAGCAGCGCGTTCAGCGGCATTTTTACTCAATCCAACATCGGTAGAGACTAAATCGATCGATACTTAAAATATGCATCCAAACATGCAAAAAGAGGCGATCGATCGCATCACTCAACCCATTGGCAAAGTAGTCGATCGATCGCCTCTTGAGACTGTCCTAAAATTGCTAAATTAGCGACGGGGTACTAGACTTTGATAATCAATGTTGTAAGGTGAGATTGATTGAGGCTGATTGCCGATCTTGCCCAGACTTTTTGCCATTGATAGATATAGCGAAGGATCGCCTGGTTTGGCTTTTTTCTCTTGAGGAGTGTAACCACGCACAGCAGCTTGCCAAGAAGCTTTGGGGAAGCCGAGTTTGCTACGATAGTAAGCATCGTAGCGAGGAGATTGAATGTTGAACGGTAGTTCACTCGCACCGGAAGGTAAGACCCGCCGACGTTGGAAGGGGACGATACTATCGCCGAAGTTTTCGAGATATTCGTCGCTATTGAGCAGGTCATTAATGAAGCCAGCGCGACCTTTGGTACCGATCACGATCGACCAAGCAATTTTTTCCGCATCGCTGTATACGTCGCGTCCTAGCACCTTCTGAATGCAGTGGGTGACGAATCGATAGTTGTTATTGAGGTTGTAAAAACTATTGGTAAAAGTATTGGATAAACACAATCCGCGAATGAAGTCGCGCACGGTAATTTGACCGCTACGGAGTTGAGATTCTAGGAACTTTTCGCGATCTGCTGCAAATGCATGAAAGAAGATCTGGCGATAAGCAGCTCCGATCAGGACCTCAATTTCACCAGAGGATAATAAATTATCTGTCGAGAAAATGCGTGGCTGCTCGTCCCCAGGGACTTCATAGCCACGGACGCGAGTATTTTGACTTGAAGGGGCATATTCTAATAATGGAAGCGACATACGTTTAAAGTTATCTTCTTACGAAACTTTACAATTTCTCTCATCATAATCCCGATCTGGTGTCTACTCCCGACCCCTAGCCGAAAACATTACATTCCTTAATTTTCCTTCAATCCCACCACTATCAACAATTTGGTTACTTCTAAACGTACCACTCTGGCACACTTTTTCCGATCGCTTGGAAGCGAGGGAATGGGAGACTGGGGATAGTTCCGAGAGTCACTCATTACCCATTACCCATAAAATTACCAGTCATCATCAATAATCGCCGCTGGTAGTTTGAGTTTCGGAAACCGATAAAAGGTATCGCCATCATCGTCAACTTCAGGAATGCCGTTGAGTAGCCGCATCTGTGCTTCGAGAAAAACTTTGGCAGTGTCGCTACTCACTTGCGAAATTGCCACTAACTGAATCAAAGAAATACAACTATCCTGTTGTCGCAATAGTTGATAGAAAGCGGATTCTAGGCGTTTGCGACGATTAGACGAGGTAATGAGCTTTACTGCGCCTGTCCCCAAACCCAGTAACAGCAATAATTCAATTAGGCCCATAGTGTGAGTAATTGGAAATTGACCATACAGTGAAAGTATACTCACATCTGGAGCTAACGGGAATTCGATCGCAGAAACTGGGATGATTTGAAGTAGTCAGATGATACATCTAAGATCGATCGTCGTGACAACAGCTAGACGATCGCCGATAATGACACTGGACGCGATTACCTCCTACAACCGACTACCTCGATCGTTATCGCCATCGTGCATACATCCCATACCCCTATTTTCAGCCCTCTATCCGTGGATGAACATCCTTCTCTAAATATTGCAGTTGCACGTTTGGGTGCGGCTACACCAGACAACTATGCGGTGTGGGTGCTCAAAGCACCATATCCTGGCGGCTATGTGATTGAAAATTGTCATTGGACGATCGAGCTATCCCAAGTTTGGCTGGGGTGGCAGGAACTATTTAGTCCTGGGAGTGCGCCGTATTGTTTGCCATGCCATCAAGATCTAAGCATTCCCGCACTGGATTTGGCTGCGGTGACTTCAGTGGATGCGCCGCAACCCCAAATTTATAGTGCCAACTTGATGAAACATCTAGGGTTGAATTTGTGGAGGTGGTTGTTTAGTGGGCAGACGGGGAATGCGTTCGCGCAAAGTCAGGGGATGGCGATCGGTCAGCGCAAATTGCTCCGTCTGCGCGTCGAAGTTCGCGATCCTGACTTGATTCCATTACCGTGGGAAATTATCCAGCCACAGCACGGGAAGCCGGCAATCTCGATCGATCGACAGGTGTTATTCAGTCGGACTAATAGCGATGTTGATTCACTACCACCGCAACGACTCGATCGATCGATTAAAATCCTCTTAGTTTTGGGTCAGAATATTTCTGGGAGTCCCCAGCTCGATCTCCAACAAGAGTCAGCAACGATCGTCCAAGCATTGCAAAATACGATGCCGAGTGGTTTCAATCCCCCCAATCGACTCAGCCCTGCTGGGTGTCAGGTGGATACCTTGGTGCAACCGACTCCTGCCGATCTGATTACCAAACTTGAAAGTCAGCAGTACAATCTATTTTTCTATGCTGGACATGGTGTCCCGGCACCAGATGGGGGATTGTTGGTTCTCAACGATCTCGGCGGGATTAATGGGACGGAATTAGCACACTTATTAGTACGGTGTGGGATCAAGCTAGCTGTATTTAATTCTTGTTGGGGAGCGCAGCCGTATCAACACCAGCAGCAAGCCGTCCCCCGCAGCAGTCTAGCAGAGGTATTGTTACATCATGGTGTACCTGCGGTGCTGGCAATGCGCGATACGATCGCCGATCGCGAGGCATTGAGCTTTATTCAGACGTTTACTCAGGCATTGGCACAACGATTGAGCATCGATGAAGCCGTCGCGATCGCCAGACAACAACTATTAATCCTCTATAAATTCAATCAACCTGCTTGGACATTGCCAATTCTCTACATGCACCCAGAGTTTAACGGTGAATTGATCAGACCGCTCGGCGAAGCGATTACAGAGATGCCATCGGTTTCCCAAGTAATTCCGGCGGCATCAATGCGATCGCTCAGTTTTCATACTCATCCTGATTTTCCGATTAAAGCTGGCTTAATGCGCGTCGGGAGATCTAGTGATAACGATTTAGTAATTAATGAGCCGTGGGTATCTAAACGCCATGCTGAAATTATCTATCGTTCTGCTTCGATCGCCAATTCGACTGGTGGTGTCTACTATCTGCGCGATTCATCTAGTTTTGGTAGTTATGTTCTCGATAGCGATGGTGAGTGGATCGGTATTCACTCCAGCGAATTTCCACTTCGATCGGGAATGCAACTAAAATTCGGCAGTCATGAAGGACAAATTTTGGAATTTCGAGTCGATTGATAGATAGATAGCTTAACAGTTTACAGTTGACAGTTGACAGCGAAAAGGTGCTTCTCTTGGGCAAAGCCCAAGAGAAGCACCTTTTCAAGAAAGCAAAGTTTTTAGACAGAGGATTTGAGCAACTGCCTAAAGGTGGTTACTCAAATATCCTACGCTTTGGCGATCGATTATTTCAAATCGGATTCGATTGACCCTAACACAAATAAATTTTGGAACTTAACGGCTATTCTTTCCAGATTTGGCAGAACTTTTGATAAGGTAATCGCTCGGTACAGTACCAAATTAGCTTGTAACACTGTAGAGCTAAGGCAGATCGATCTCCTCGCTCAATTTCCGCAGCCTGTACTTTTAACGTCCCGACTACTAATGGTAATTGTTCGTCTAATAATATTTCGATTAGATATTCACCAGTACGTTTATAAAAACTGGGTGGGCGAGTGGAAACGAGTAACTTTAATAAGATATTTACTGCTAATGGATGCCCTAGTTGAAATTTTCCCAATTGATAGGCATAACGACGTTGGTTTTCAGGATTATCCGTAGTGAGGAGTTTACTTTCAAGTACAGAGATAGCTAGGTCATTTCGGCGTTGGCGGGTGACTTTTTTAAAACGATTGTGGGTACTACTGGGTAAGGTTTGCTTGGTAGCTATTGAGTTTGAGCTGGCAGCGGGATGTGTGGGAGAAATTTGGCGAAGATTTTCGATTGCAGCAAGCCTGATGGCTGGATTTGGAGGAGATTCAACTATTGCTACTAATGTATCGATTGCTAGGTTAAATAGCTTCAGATCTTGAGTAGTTGCTATCGATCGATTGTCTGTAGAATCTTTCTGTACTGGTAGACGCTTCTTTTCAAGATTCGCGAATGGAACGATCGCCAATTTACCGATTATAAAAGCTGCTTTATGGACTAAATTCACAGCTTTACTAGTCTCGATAATTTCGATAAGTTTCGCGATCGCGACACTATTATAGTTGGGATCGATCTTACAGACTGATTCACAGATTTTGATACAGGTATCATCATTATAAACTGTCGCGATCGAGCCAACTAGGGAATGAATAGCGATCGAATTACCCGGATCGAAGACTTTTCCCAAACTATAAGCAGCTTGCCATTTGAGAAATGGGTTCTCGACAGTACGAATAAATCTTTCTAAACCAGAAATAGCAGCGATTCGATCGGTTTGTCTGAGTGCTAATCTCGCACCATTTTGAATCGGGAAGGGATAAAATTGCCAGATGTTTTGAGTGGGGATAAATTCAGTAAATCGCCACATTAATAAGCGATCGATGATGGATTGAGTATACTGTGATTCGGGAAACTCAGCAATGGGAGCATCCCACTTTTTATTCGATCGAGAGAGGTAAACATTCTGTACTAGTCTAAGCATGTAAAAATCTGGAGAGATTAAAATAAATGCAGGTAGGATTTGAGATAATGAAAGCAACTAGTAGGCTAGAGCGGAAGTTAGGTTAGCATAAGAGGAGGTTGATT
>JBBRVB010000141.1:0-9171 GCA_038247275.1 Chroococcales cyanobacterium | reverse complement strand
ATCGTAACTAACCAAGTAGCCTGAACATCCCTAATAATATTTGGCTCGAAGCCCGCTTGTTGACAGTAATAAATAAACTGTTTGTAAAAGGGAAATTCATCGATCGACGGTAAGATTAATTTTTGCTCTGCTAGATCGCGTAAGAATACTTGCTGTTGGAAGACTAGAGGATGTAGTTCGGGCATGGCAACGACGAGGGATTCTTCCATAATCGGCAGGAGATTTAAGCTGCGATCTGGCTCCTGAGTAGTGGCAATTACTTCAAAGCCTACATTGAGGCGACCCGCTCGTAATTCCTCAAGTTGTCGCTCGGCGGTGAGTTCGAGTAGTGCCAATTGGATCGCGGGAAAGCGAGAGCGAAATGTGCGGAGAATATCCGGCAGCAAAGTATTAGAAATCGAACTAGCAATGCCAATCGATAGAAACCCGATTTCGCCCCGAGCTGTCTGCTGTGCCTTGGTAATTGCTCGATCGAGAGTAGTTAAAGCCAAGCGAGTTTCTTCTAAAAAAACTTTACCGGCTGGGGTTAATTGTAGCGGTCGGTGGTGTCGATCGAATAACTCAATTTTTAACTTCTTTTCGAGCGACCTAATTCGCTGTCCCAAGGGCGGCTGGTCGATCTGCAAATATTCTGCCGCTCTCGTAAAGTTATTTCCCGCTTCGGTAACTGCTAGAAAGTAACAGATTTGGCGCAACTCGATACTACTGAGATAGAGCAGATTCATCTGAGACTCCAATAATTACTAGATCGTTAACGATATACCAACTTAATTAAATCAGTATTGAAGATATAGTAAGTCCCCCGTATTCTGATAGACAACCGTATCCGCCAACAAAACCAACTTGACACTATGAGTATGAATCCCAATCGCTGGCAATTTTGGATCGATCGAGGAGGTACCTTTACAGATATTGTCGCCCAATGTCCCGATGGCAAGTTGCTCGTCCATAAATTGCTCTCAGAGCATCCAGGGCGATATACCGATGCACCGATCCAAGGTATTCGCGATCTGTTGGGATTGGCGGCTGACGAGGCGATTCCGGCTGAGGCGATCGAATGTATCAAGATGGGGACTACGGTAGCTACCAATGCTTTATTAGAGCGCGCTGGAGATCGGACTTTACTAATTATCACCCAGGGTTTTGGTGATGCATTGCGGATCGGTTATCAGCATCGCCCCCAGATTTTTGCGCGGGAGATCGTGCTGCCGGAAATGCTCTACGATCGGGTGGTAGAAGTCACCGAACGGTATACAGTCCAGGGTGAAGAATTAATCCCCGTGCGAGTTGACGAGACTTTAATCGAGTCTTTGCAAACCGCCTACAACGATGGGATTCGGGCGTGCGCGATCGCTTTTCTACATGGTTATCGCTATCCCGCTCACGAATTACAAGTCGCCGCACTCGTGAGATCGATCGGCTTTACCCAAATCTCCCTCTCGCATCAAGTCAGTCCCCTCATCAAACTCGTCAGTCGCGGCGATACCACCGTTGTCGATGCCTATCTATCCCCAATTTTGCGGAGATACGTCGATTCATTTGCACATCACCTCGGTGCAGATCCAGATAATCCCGCTCATCCAAAACTAATGTTCATGCAATCCAATGGTGGCTTGACTAGTGCCCCAAATTTTCAGGGCAAAGATAGCATCTTATCTGGCCCTGCTGGGGGGATCGTCGGCGCGGTCAAAACCAGTGCAATGGCTGGATTGAGCAAGATTATCGGCTTTGATATGGGCGGCACATCTACCGATGTTTCCCATTACAACGGCGCATACGAGCGCACCCTTGAAGCCGAAATTGCTGGTGTCAGGCTGCGATCGCCGATGATGGCAATCCACACTGTCGCCGCTGGCGGGGGGTCAATTTTACATTTTGATGCTGGACGTTATCGCGTCGGCCCAGACTCTGCTGGAGCCAATCCTGGCCCCGCCTGCTATCGAAATAATGGCCCATTAACAGTTACAGATGCCAATGTGATGCTGGGTAAGCTACAACCCGATTTTTTTCCGGCTGTATTTGGGGCGAGCGGGGATTTGCCATTAGATCCCGCGATCGTCACGACTAAGTTTGCCACATTAACCGCCCAAATCCAGGCGATGACCGGCGACAATCGATCTCCGGTCGCAGTCGCCGCCGGATTTTTGGCGATCGCGATCGATAAAATGGCAACAGCGATTAAAAAAATCTCCAGTCAGCGCGGTTATGATGTCGCTGAATATACGCTGTGTTGTTTTGGCGGTGCGGGGGGACAACATGCCTGTCTCTTGGCAGAAGCATTGGGGATGACCCAAATTTTGCTGCATCCTTATGCTGGTGCCCTTTCTGCCTATGGGATGGGCTTGGCAGATCTGCGGGTATTGAAGGAAGCCACGATCGAATTACCGCTGACGATCGCGAATATTGCGACTGTCCAAAGCAGCCTTGACAGGTTGAGTCAGATCGGGCATTCAGAGCTGGATCGCCAAGGTATCGCCGTTACCCAGCCGGAAATTCGTCAACAAGTATATCTACGCTATGCTGGCACCGATGCACCGCTATTGGTCAATTTTGTAGCGGACGTTGAAGCGATCCGATCGCAATTTGAATCGAGCTATCAACAACGATATGGTTTTGCGATGACCGACAGAGAGATTATTATCGAATCGGCGATGGTGGAAGCGATCGGTTCGATGCCGACACCCAGGGAACCAATCTTAACTCAATCCCGCACTAATGCTCTATTGCCGCGCACTAATGTCTCTATCTACACTCAGGATAATTGGATTGATGCAGGTGTATTCGATCGAGCGGATCTATGTGCAGGCGATCGAATTGTCGGCCCAGCAATTATTATCGAACCTACAGGTACTAATATTATCGAGCCGGATTGGGTGGCATTATTAACACCGCAAAATCATTTGATTTTGACTTATGAGCGTAGTCCTGTGACCACACCCGATCGAGGGGAAGAGGCAAGCAAAGCCGCTTTTCAAGGGGGGATAACTCCCGATCCAGTGCGCCTGGAAATATTTAATAATCTGCTCAAATCGATCGCCCAAGAGATGGGGATTACCCTGCAAAATACTAGCTCCTCCGTCAATATCAAAGAACGCCTCGACTTTAGCTGTGCGATCTTCGATAGAGCTGGCGAATTAGTTGCCAACGCCCCACACATCCCCGTACATCTGGGTTCGATGAGTGAAAGCGTCACTAGTCTGATGGGATCTGGTCACACCTTACAATCTGGCGATGTGTATATCTCGAATAATCCCTACAACGGCGGTACCCACTTACCAGATATCACCGCGATTACTCCCATTTTTCTCCCTGCCGACCCGACTCCAGTATTTTACGTCGCATCGCGCGGACATCATGCCGATATTGGGGGCACCACTCCCGGCTCGATGCCCCCACACAGCACTTCGATCGAGCAAGAGGGGATTTTAATCGATAACTTCCAACTCGTCGCTGGTGGGCGATTTCGGCTAGCTGAGGTCTTATCACTGCTTGCCGATAGCTCCCACCCAGCTCGCAATCCCCAGCAAAATATCGCCGATCTGCAAGCCCAAATCGCCGCTAACGAGCGCGGTGTCCAGGCTTTACTGGCAATGGTCTCTAAGTATGGATTAGCGACTGCCCAAGCCTACATGCAACACATTCGGGACAATGCCGAAGAGTCTGTGCGACAGGCGATTGCTGTCCTCAAGCCAGGGACATTTACCTACCCGATGGATGATGGTTGCCAGATTCAGGTCAAAATTGAGATCGATCCAGTGACTCGATCGGCCACCATCGATTTTACCGGCACTTCGCCCCAACCAGCCACCAATTTCAATGCACCTCTAGCCATCTGCAAAGCGGTGGTATTGTATGTTTTCCGCACTCTCGTCGATGACGATATTCCCCTCAATGCTGGGTGTCTCAAACCCCTACACATCATTGTCCCCGCTGGCTCGATGCTCAATCCCCAGTATCCGGCGGCAGTAGTCGCTGGCAATGTCGAAACCTCCCAAGCGATCGCCAATGCTCTCTATGGTGCGCTAGGAGTGATGGCAGCAGCCCAAGGCACGATGAATAATTTCACCTTTGGTACCGATCGCTATCAATACTATGAGACGATCTGCGGTGGATCTGGTGCTGGAGCGACTTTCCCCGGTACCGATGCCGTACAAACCCACATGACAAATTCCCGTCTCACCGATCCTGAAGTATTAGAGTTACGCTTTCCCGTACTTGTGGAGAGTTTTCGGATTCGCGATCGCAGTGGCGGCAGCGGTAAATATGCTGGCGGCAATGGTGTCATCCGCCGCATCCGCTGTCGGGAAGCGATGACGATGGGGATTTTATCAGGGCATCGATCGATCGCCCCATTTGGCTTGGTAGGTGGTGAGTCAGGAGCTTTAGGACGTAACACGATCGAGCGATCGAATGGTACTGTCGAGTTATTAGGTTCCACCGCAGAGATCCAGATGAATGCTGGCGATATCTTCTCGATCGCCACTCCTGGCGGCGGTGGCTTTGGCAAGTTTAACAGTTGACAGTTGACAGTTGACAGCAAAAAGTGCGAAGTTTTCAGGCTGGGGATTTAGGCTACTGGGCGGGAGACCCGTCCAGTAGCCTAAAAACAATCCACCCAAAGGTGGGAGGCTCTAGACCCCTGCACTTCGGTTAATTAATAATTAATTTAAAAGTCTTTGTTTATTACAATTTGACTCGAATTGGATCGATTACCTTGGCGATTTTATCGAGTGGTTGCTTGCGTTTTTTACCTGAAAATACGTTGACTTGATAGGCGATCGCATTAGTTACATCTAGTGCCGTCATCCAACCACTCTTCCGGTGGTATGCACCAGTTTCAATATTTAGCCAACCTGGGCCTTGAGCAATTTCACCCGGACGCACACCTGGAAGTGTAAAAGTGATTGTGTGTCCGGTAATAATCATCTTGTCAGGAAAATATGGAAATTGATTGCTCAGAAATTTCTCTCTAATCCAGCAAAATTGGTCGTTATTTTGCTTGTCAAGTGCTTTAAATGGATCGACACCAGCATGAACTAAAAACACATCTCCCAAATCGAGATAAGATGGCAAGCTCGCAAACCAATCCAGGTCGCCTGGGGGAATTCCGGCATCGCCATAACTTTCGAGCGTGGTATCGCCGCCTGATGGCAACCAATGACGCAACGCCATCTCATCGATTTTGCCATTATTGAATGAAGTTAAGAGCATCACTTCATGATTGCCCATCAGACAGGGATAATCATGCTCCCGAATCCACTTAACTACTGCCGCACTTTTGGGACCGCGATCGATGACATCACCCAGAAAATACACCTCATCATCCGCAACAACATTACAAAAATCGATTAATTCACACATGCCATCAAAATGACCATGAACATCACCGATGGCAATTTTACGAGGTTTGGGGTTGTATTTTTTTTGAAATAAATTAAACATAAAAATGTGAATGCTCAGATGAGGTCATTCGGCTCGAAACCGATGCATCAGCCGGATAATATCGATCGGATGTACATTTTACTGCCAAGATCTCGATTATCGGTCGGAGATCGGCTGTACTGCAAGTTACATCGCCACCCCCATTATTGCTCAATTCCTCGATCGAATAACTAAATCTAGCTATTCGCTACTGATTGAGTCCGATCGACACGATCGTAAATCGCCAAAATATTTTGTTTCTTAGTCTAGTAAGTATTTGGAAAATCCAAATTAAAGCAGCTCTAGGAAAACTGGATGTGATGAGGCTCAAAGCAACCGTAGATATCTAGATTGCAGAAAATTTTCTAGAATTACTAACGCTCGATCTACAACACATTTACGCCCGATCGAATTTACCGCTGCATCACCGCGATCCCTTCGACCGATTGCTAATCGCTCAATCTCAAGTTGAGAAAATGACCTTAGCTACCGTCGATCGTGCTTTTAGGTTGTACGATCTCGATCGTCTCTATTAAGCTCCCGATCGACAAACATATCCACAGCTAATTTATATTTTAATCCATGTTCGCGATCGAGTCGCGTCGCGCTCGTTTGGGTATTTATCAGTAACAAAGTTTTACAAGCTAGTACTGTCCAACCCCTGCGCCAGCTACTACACTAGAGATAATGCGTTAGGAATAGAGCATATCGAGACAATTTACGGCAACTTACAAGGATTAAAGTCCAATCAGATCAAACAACTGCGGAAGCTTTACAGCGACAGGCTTCCAGGCGATCGACTGACTACGCCAGAATTCGCTCAGAAGTTAGCGGCGATTAGTGCGGAAATTCGCGACCCAGTTAGTGTCTACGTCAATCGGCGCGGTCAAATTATCCGCTTGGGTGTGGGTACTCCCGGTCAAACTCAAATTCCACCCTTAGAATTACCCCGCTATGGTGCGGAGCGGTTGAGTGGGATTCGGTGTATTTCGACTCAGCTCAAATCGGACATTCCTAGTGAGAGTGCGCTCACGGCGATGGCAATCCAGCGACTGGATGCGCTGGTAATTTTGAATATTACTGGGAGCGGCTTTCAAAAGCGTGGTGGTGGTGCGACGGGGTATATTCAAGATACTTATCTGGCGCATTTAGTACCCCATCCAGAGATTAATTGGACGATTTCGCCACCTTTAAGCCTCGACGACCTCAGCGACCAAGATTTTCTGGATTTGGTCGATGGGATCGAGCGGGAATACGAGCGAGATGTCGCCAATCAAAATGTCGCCGATGAAACCGATCGAGTATTATTAGTTGGTGTCAAAACCGACTCCGTGACTACTCAGCGATTTAATGATGGATTGGAAGAGATCGTTAAATTGGTTCAAACTGCTGGCGGTGAAGTGCTTCAAACCGTCCAACAAAAACGATCGAAACCCCACCCCCAAACGGTAGTTGGGGAGGGTAAGATCCAAGAAATTGCCCTCGCCGCTCAAAAAATTGGGGCGAATCTAATCGTCTTTGATTGCAATCTCTCCCCCAGTCAAGGTCGAAATCTCGAAACCCAAATTGGGATTCGGGTGGTAGATAGAACTGAAGTGATCTTAGATATCTTTGCCCAACGCGCTCAATCTGGAGCGGGTAAATTACAAGTCGAACTAGCCCAACTAGAATACATGATGCCGCGTCTGACTGGGCGGGGTCAAGCCATGTCTCGCCAAGGTGGTGGGATTGGGACTAGAGGCCCTGGAGAGACGAAATTAGAGACCGAACGCCGGACGATTCAAAAGCGAATTTCGCGGCTCCAGCAGGACGTGAACCAGCTCCAAGCACATCGTTCGCGGCTGCGGCTCCAACGTCAGCATCACGATGTTCCTTCTGTGGCTCTAGTCGGATACACAAATGCTGGTAAATCTACCCTGCTCAATACCCTGACTAATTCCGAAGTCTACATCGCCGACCAGTTATTTGCCACCCTCGACCCGACAACGCGGCGGTTTCAGGTACCAGCGAGTAATAGTGGGGAATTACGGCAAATATTACTCACCGATACAGTTGGTTTTATCCACGAGTTACCACCGCCGTTGATGGATGCCTTCCGGGCTACACTAGAGGAAGTTACTGAAGCAGATGCGCTGATTCATCTCATCGATCTTTCTCATCCCGCTTGGCATAGTCATCTTCGCTCGGTCATGGGAATTTTGAGTGAGATGCCGATCGCACCGGGGCCGTCATTGATCGTGTTTAATAAGATCGATCGGGTCGATAGCGAGCGATTGACTCAAGCTGAGGAGGAATTTCCCAATGCGGTGTTTATCTCTGCCTCCGAACGGTTGAGTTTGGAGACACTGCGCCAGCGAGTCGGGCAATTGATCGCCTATACTGTACCCGCTTAATCTCGATCGAACGCTACTTAGTACTATAAATGTATCCGCTTTGACTAATCCTTACAGGATGAAATATGACTTTTTAGTTACCTTTTGACCATTGGATTCATGAGGATCTAGGTTAAGCTAACCACATCTGTACTTAATAGGAACCTAATTTAGATAGCTTCCGAAAGAGCATACAGGGTGGTTTAATCGATCGTGCGGGAGTCGGTCAGCAGCAGTATGACGATCGACTCTTTTGCATTTTCCCTCTGCTAATGGCGTTCAGCATCGTCCCTGCTGGTTTTGAGCAGTTCACAACTGCCAACTAAATCTTAAAAATGACTACTGCCAGATCCTCCTAGATCGAAATCTAGGAGGATTTCTTGCGTTTTCACAAGATGTTTGTTACAATTCTTAATAAGAGATAACAAAAAGCTTTAACATCCAGCAAAACATTAAGCTTGGTCACATCCTCGCTAACACAAGTTTTTGTCAGAATCTAAGGAACGAGTTTTCTCCTCCCAACACAGCTATATTACCAACCGATCTAACGATCCGTTGGTTTTTTTATGTTAGATATCTAAATCGATCCCAACTTAGTTACCAAATAACTTCTTGGCAGCTCGTTCGCTGCGGGCTTCGGCAGATTCCATCACTTCTGCCATGTTTTCCAACATTTCACCAGGGTGATTTTCCAGGACTCTGGTAGAAAGTGAAATCTTACCATTCCCTTCATCGAGGTCGATAATCATCGCCTTGATTTCTTGACCGATTGTAAATAACTTCTCACAAGCTTCGATGCGATTTTGACTGATTTGCTTGATGTAAATTAAGCCAGTACTGCCATTAAATTCGACAAAGGCACCAAAAGGTTTAATTCCAACGATAATACCAGTAACTAATTGACCTAATTCTAATTGACTAAAATTAGCCGTGCGGGTAGCTTGGCGTTGCGAGAAAACTAACTTATTTTTCTCCTTATCGGCTTCGATAATTATGCCGGGGATACTAGTACCGACGAGGGATTGGTGGTCGCGTTCGAGTAATTGCGATCGGGGAATAAAGCCGCGAATTCCTTGGAAATTCACCGTGACACCACCTTTATTGACACCAGTTACTTTTAACTGGATTGATTCTTTGTTACTCTGAATATCACCGACCTGATTCCAGGCATATCTGACCTGTAATTGACGTTTAGACAAGGTAACTTGTCCATCGGCATTTTGTTCGCGAATAATCAGGAATTCTTGTTCGTCACCGATTGGTAACAATGCTGATAAATCTGCCGATTCATCGGCGGCAACTTCCTCCGCTGGGACAAAAGCTAGTGATTTCCCATTGATATCTACATAGACACCATCGCTATCGTAGCTATGAATTT
>JBBRVB010000140.1:0-9202 GCA_038247275.1 Chroococcales cyanobacterium | reverse complement strand
GCAATTACAGCTTGCTCGAAGTCGGCGGCATCCCAATTGGCACTACTATCGAGGTAGATGACTACATCTTGTCCGCCGCGATCGATTTCCAGTTCCCGCACCTGAAATTCGCCATATCTAGCACTAGTCCGCCAATGAATCGATCTCATCGGATCGCCATAACGGTAAGGGCGAAGCGATCGGGTAATTCCTTCATTAGCGGCATCTAGATGGCGATTGGCATGGCGGTTGGCTTGCTGCTCTTGACTCCCAAATCCGTCGATTAAAGGACATCGATCCAATTTGAGGACTTGCGGATAGACATAGGCGATCGCCGGAACTTGACGCGATCTCTGACACCAAAATAAACCGATCGGTGCGCCACTGCGGAGGGTAACATGCGACCACTGATAGACTCCCCGCTGCTCTGTAGGCTGGTGATATACCCACCGATATTCATTTTGAGGTAAAACTTGCTCTACCGTGGTTCTCGGCGGATTTAATTTACTCAAAGCGGTCAGATCTTGAACTTGAAATAGGGTTTGAACTTGTGATGTTGGATTGTGAATGGTCAGCGCAATCTCTAACTCGGCACCGGCGGTGACTGGTAAGATAGCTTCACGACTGACTGTCACAGAGCGAATCGATCGAGCGGGCAACACCGCTCCTACGCCTAATAATGCTACTCCCACGCCACTCAATACATACAGCCATCCAGCCATCGTATTCGTAGCCGCCCCAAAGAAGCAAATTGTGAGCATCGCCAATAACCAGCCAGCATAGGCAGGAGTTACCCAATTATTTTCCAGCCATTTAGTCACACGGTTGAGCATGAGAATTTAGATTCGGCGATCGAGATCGACCATTAACACCATTAATATTAGTTAGAGTACCCAGTAACAGTCGATCGATTGTTACTACCAACCTTGAAGGTTGCGGAAATTGGTTTGTAGTTATACCGTTAGTATTCAGGTAAGACGACACAGCTTCAAGGTTGGCTAAAAATGCAGCTCGATCGGACTGCCATCCCAGCGACTCGATCCGAACCAGCATAAACACGGTAGAATTTTTAGCTATATGCTCCACGTACGATCCAATTTTGCTGTTATGGCAACAGTCCGAGCCTCTCAGTGCAAGCTGTCAACTGTCAACTATGTTAGATATTCATGAAGATCCAACTTTATGACGGTGTTCCGGCTTACTATCATCGAGCAGCGATAATTATCTTACTGGCTGGCTTCTTGGTGAGATTAGTCATCGCCATTTTGTTTCATCCCGGATTTGATGAAGCCTATTATTATCTCTACACGCTGCATCCTGATTGGAGCTATTTCGATCATCCGCCGCTAGTTGCCCTCACAACGGGTTTTGGGATTTGGTTGACAGGCGGACAAGTATCTCAATTCACGATTCGGATCGGGACATTACTCCTTTATACTGGCTCTTTAGTTTTTCTATATCTAGCCACGCTGCGATTATATACGCTCCAAATTGCGATTAATGCACTTGCGATCGCCTCAGCCATTCCTATTTTTCAGATTGCATTTGGGATACTAACTACACCAGATGCTTCACTATTATTTTTTTGGGCGATCTCGTTATGGTTAGCAACTCAAGAATTTTTTAATCACCGTGTCTATCAACCCAGCTTTCGACTAACACTAATCTGTCTGACTGTTGGTTTAGCTTGTATGGGTAAATATCATGGTTTTATTTTAGGCTTGGGTTTTGTGGGATTTTGCCTATTTAATCCCAATTATCGTCGTGCGCTGCGTTCTAAATGGTTTTTAATTGGCATCGTAATTTTTTTAGTAACGATCTCACCCCTTTTAATCTGGAATATCGAGCGTGATTGGGTATCTTTTCAGTTTCAATCACAACGCGCCGTTCCAAATAGTGGCTATCAAATCGAGCGATTAGTTGTCGCACTCCTAGTAGAAATGCTCTATCTATTCCCCACTTTTGGATTTCCATTATTGTGGACAGTAGCTCGCACGACAATTCAACAAATTAAAAACTTTAATTGGCAACGATCTACTAGTAATCAGATCTTTGGAGATGAGCGGATTTTAGACAAAAGAGGCTTGATATTGTGGCTATCATTACCGCTAATTCTGGGATTTACGCTCATGTCTGGCTATCAGCAAATTTTACCTGGGTGGAAAATGCCGGGATATTGGACGGCAACCATTCTCCTGGCTGAACGCGTAGCGATTAGTCGGAGGTACGCACATTTACAGATGCTCTATCGCTGGTTTTTTGGTTCGGTTGTGGTAATTATTTTGCTACTATCGATCGCCTTATCTCATGTATCTTTCGGGACATTTCAAGCTCCTGGAAAATCATCGATCTATGGCTTAATGCAGATTAAGAACGATCCCTCAACTCAACTTTTCGATATTCAACAACTACGTCAAGGTTTTATCGATAATCCTCAGTTAAGTCTTGAACTAAAAAAAGCAGATTTTGTCTTTACAAATCGCTATTATATCGGCGGACAAATCGCGATGGCGATCGAGCCAGTTTTTCACAAACCCCTAACTTGCTTCGATCTCGATCTGCGCGGCTTTGCCTTTTGGTCACAACCCAAACAATGGCTCGGTAAAAATGCTATCTATTTAGGTAGTAAAACTTTTGATGTCGATTTAGATGCTAAAAACCGCTATCCTAGTTATTTCAAAAAGTTGACGAAACTCGGCGAAATTCCGATTCGTCGTGGCGGAGAAATCGTCGAAACATTTAGCGTCTATCAAGCCCAAAATCTCTTAAAGCCATTTCCCCGTCCTTATGGGAACTAGGTGTGCTAAATTGATGTATTATCCTCAGCTAGTCTATGTCGGCTCATCCCCTAGTCACACCGCCTCCAGATCTCTACATATCAGTAAATGGGATCGATACCCGCTATTGGCAGATGGGAGCAAGTGGCAGTAATATTGTCTTGCTACATGGCGGGAATGGATCGATCGAGTTTTGGCTATATAATATCGCTAGTCTCGCCCAGTACCATCGGGTTTATGCATTTGATATGGTAGGTTCGGGCAAATCGGACTTTCCAGATGCCTCTTACTCACTCACCTATCAAGCAGGCTTCTTGCATGGCTTGATGGCTGCGCTCGGGCTTGATACTGCTACTTTGATCGGTAATTCGATGGGTGGTGGTGTCGCCTTGGAGTTTACTCGATTGTATCCCGATCGAGTGGATAAATTAGTTTTGGTCGATAGTATGGGCTTGGGTAAGGAGATTAGCCTGGGAATTCGCTTAATTACTTTACCTGCGATCGTGAGTTTATTGCGTCCGGGACGGTGGATGATTCCGGCGATGTTAAAATCTAATTTCCATCATCGCGATCGATTACCTTCAGAATGGATCGAATTTCGTTATCCGATTTTTGCCATCCCAGGTAGAAATTCAGTTATCCTCCGACTCGGACAAAGTAATTTTACACTTGCTGGCGTTCGTCCTCAAGTTTATCAACCAATTCTTGATAGTTTGACTCA
The DNA here is from genome assembly GCA_038247275.1 of Chroococcales cyanobacterium. Lineage (GTDB taxonomy): Bacteria > Cyanobacteriota > Cyanobacteriia > Cyanobacteriales > Chamaesiphonaceae > Chamaesiphon. The sequence continues at coordinate 5,725 of JBBRVB010000140.1, read as the reverse complement.
GATTACCCAACAGACGCTGATTATCTGGGGTGAGAACGATCGGATTATCCCTGTCAAACACGCCTATATTGCCGCAGCAGGTTTACCGAACCATCAATTAGAGATATTTCCCGATTGTGGACATCATCCCTATCTGGAGTATCCTGCAAAATTCGATCGACTGGTACTAGATTTTATGACTACTTAACGATCGAGTTAATTACTCGATCGCTGCTAGCCATGATTATCTCAGATTAGGAAACTAAATCCGCATCGACCTTACTGGCTGCTGCTTTCTTGGTTGTCCCCCCGAGGGTGGCTAGATCTGCTAGTGCCAGAGTTTGAATCCGGGACTGTTGTAGTGCTGCTTCGCGCTCGGCGACGGTATTGTAGCCCCATTCTGCTAGATACAGCTTGACAGCTTCTAGTTCTGGTTGGGTGGCAATTTTTGCAAGCGTGTTGAGGCGATCTTCGACAAACCACACGGTGGGTGATTTCTTAGCACCGCGATCGAGGATTTGCTTGAGGCTGTCTGTTTTACTACGTTTGAGTTCTTTACCCCAAACAAACTCACTGGCTAGTTCTACACCCTGCTCGTGCAACAGTTGGGTGACAAAGCGACTCTCCTTGGTAGTGATAATTATGGGCTGAATCTTCCGATTGGGCAGATCCTTGAGCATATCGACGACACCTGGATAAAATTGGTGTAGTGCGAGCCAACTAGCCGCATCTTGTTTAATCCAACTATCTCTGACCGAATCCAGTTGTTGACTGACTTTGACACCACTGAGCCGACTGTCTGCCAGGATGCGATCTCGAATCCGTTGCCAAGAGCTTTGCATTCGCTCAGTAGAAATACCTAAACTTAACGCCCGAATCAGTACTGGCATTTCCCAGCCTACTTCAATGAGCGGACGCAATTCCCGAAACTTTTCAGCAACACCTGGCGACGGTTCTAATCTGTCTAGTTGCCACACTTGCGTGTAGGTCCGCCATGAAGTCTGCCAATACTCTGCCATTCCATCGCAGATTACCCCATCAAAATCAAGGGCGAGGATTCGCGCAGCATTCATACCATTGTTTTCCTTTTACTAACATCGCAATCTGTCAGAGCGTTAGTAACTCGAACTCGATCGCACTACTTTGATTGTGGATTTAACTGGGGTGCAAGGATTCGAACCTCGGAATGTCTGGACCAAAACCAGATGCCTTACCACTTGGCGACACCCCATTGCATTGACATCTACAAATATAGCATAACCATCTGGGTGGGTGTCAAGAGCAGATCCGAAATATTTGTTGGCGAAGATATCCCAAAGGGGTATGACTGCCCTCGTGTGGCTGTCCGAACATCATCCTTCTGGTAGTTCTCAGTTAAGTGATGTCTGTGATTAGGTATAGAAGAGGGTGTGAGTAAAGCCATGTCGGTCGATCGTCACTGCGATAATTATTTGGTATTAAATCATACTTTTGCACCGCCAAAATAGCGATCGTACTGCGATTGAGAATCCTAGTCAATGGATATCAACTCGCTTGATTATTTGTTGTCTAAGCTACATTAATTGGCAAATTCGATCGATAGAATGCACTATATTCAGGAGGTTTTTTTAAAAAAGTGGATTATAAAGATTTTGTTAAGATAAGCAGAATTCTCAAAAATAAGTGCTTACAATACAAGAATATTTACAACTAAATGCAAAACTAAATAACATAATTGCACGAGTCAGAATTGTTGACTGACAACGTTCTTAGATTATAAATATGAATTTTTCAAGACATTTTTCATGAATTATTAGTGAAAAATAGCTCATTTTAGTGGCTGAAATGGCTATCTCTAATTCTGCTAAATCCAAGAAATCTGAGAGCGTCACTCACTAATAACATCATATATTTTGGGAGAATTATAATGAGAATTGCTCAAGTTGCACCTTTGTGGGAACGAGTCCCCCCGCCAGCATATGGTGGGATAGAATTGGTAGTTGGACTATTAACAGATGAGCTAGTCGCCAGAGGTCATGATGTGACACTGTTTGCATCAGGAGATTCGATCGTCTCTGCTAAACTAGAGTCGGTTCATCCTCAAGCATTGCGATTAGATTCGACAATTAAGGAGTACGCTATCTATGAGATGCTCCAATTAGCCCAAGTTTACGAACGAGCGGGAGAATTCGATCTGATTCACTCTCACGTCGGCTGTGGGGCACTACCTTACAGTAGATTGACCCAAACACCGACCGTTCACACATTGCATGGGATCTTTACACCAGACAATGAAAAGATGTTCGTTCATGCCAAAGCCCAGCCTTATGTGAGCATTTCCAATGCCCAACGGGAAGACAGATTGGGGCTAAATCATGTCGCGACTGTGTATAACAGTATCGATGTCAGCGCACATCACTTTTTCCCGGTTGCGGACGCGCCGCCTTATCTAGCATTTTTGGGGAGAATCTCGATCGAAAAAGGTGCTCACCTAGCGATCGAGATTGCCAAAGCGACGGGAATCCCCTTAAAAATGGCGGGTAAAGTCGATCCAGTGGATGTGGCGTACTTTGAGAGTCAAATTAAGCCGCACATCGACGGTGAATTCATCCAGTTCTTGGGTGAAGCGGATCACTTTGTGAAAAATGATTTGATGGGCAGAGCGATTGCGACGCTATTTCCGATTACTTGGCGGGAACCATTTGGATTGGTCACGATCGAATCGATGGCCGCAGGTACGCCGGTAATTGCGATGAATCTTGGCTCGATACCAGAAATCATCGCCGACGGAGTAAGTGGATTCATCTGTAACACAGTTGATGACTGTATTGCTGCTGTTGCCAAAATCCCTCAGCTTTCGAGAGCTGCCTGTCGTGAGTATGTAGCCAGTCGCTTTGGAGTCGCGCAGATGACAGCAGGCTATGAAGCTGTCTACGAAAAGCTCTTAGCCGACAAATTTGCTCGAAATGGGCATCTGGTTGGTGCCAGGTAGTTTGAACAATAGTACGAGTCGATTTTTAAAATGCGCTAGATCGGCGATCGCTACTAAATTCTCATAATTAACGTCAGTTCGGGTTAAGCCGAAACCCTGTTAATGCTTTTGTGCAACTGGGGCAACCTGTCCATAATGACCAGACAATCGGGTCATTGTGGACACCTGGAAATATTCCTTTATTCCGAACTCAGGTTAATTAGCGTAATTGATGGTGTGAGGAACTTATTTAGATTAATGTCAATTTTCTACTGAGGTGCAGCTATGTCAACCGAACAATTTTCTACCACTACGACTAGTAATTCGCCAATGATGCAGTCACATCAACCATTTGCTTCGGCGCGGATGAAGATTCCGACTCGTCAAGCGATTGCTTTAATTTCCGAGCATGGCGATCCAGCAGCCGAGATTGGTAAAGATGCGGCTGGCGGTCAAAATGTCTATGTCCGCCAAGTCGGCGAGGCTCTGGCAAAATTGGGTTGGCAAGTAGATATGTTTACTCGCAAGAGTAGTCCTGATGATGCCACGATCGTCCAACATTCACCGCACTGCCGTACCATTCGGTTGACGGCTGGGCCGGAAGCTTATATCCCTCGCGACGAATTGTTTCAATACATGCCCGAATTCGTGGCAGCCTTTCAGAAATTTCAGCAAAAAGAAGGGATAACTTATCCCTTAGCCCATACTAATTATTGGATGTCTGGTTGGGTCGGTATGGAACTCCAACGCCTCCAAAATATTCAACTGATCCATACTTATCACTCACTGGGTGCGGTCAAGTATCGATCGGTCGCTGAGATCCCAGATATCGCCCAAACTCGATTGGCAGTAGAAAAACAAGTCCTCGAACAAGCGCACTCTGTGGTTGCCACCAGTCCTCAAGAACTCGACGATTTAGAGACATTAGTATCCAAGATCGGCAAAATTGATATTATTCCTTGTGGTACTGATGTGAGTACCTTCCGCCCAATTTCCAAATCTGAAGCCCGCAAACAGTTGGGCATCAGTGCCAAGGAGAAAGTCGTACTCTACGTCGGTCGTTTTGATAAACGCAAAGGTATCGAAACCCTGATCCGCGCGACTGGCGAATTACGCACACAGTTGGAGCAAGGCGAAGAAATCGATCCTCAGCACTTAAAACTATTAGTCGTCGGTGGGAGTGAACCCAACGAGGCTGATGGTGTCGAGCGGTGCCGGATCGAAGCAATTGTAGCAGAACTAGACTTGAGCGCAACTACCGATTTTGTCGGCATGGTCGGACACGATCGACTAGCACTGTATTATACTGCTGCCGATGTCTGTGTGATTCCCAGTCACTATGAGCCGTTTGGCTTAGTCGCGATCGAAGCGATGGCTTGTGGTACGCCAGTAGTTGCTTCAGCAGTTGGCGGTTTGAAATTTACGGTGATTTCGGAGGAAACTGGACTACTGGTACCACCTCATGATGTCAGTAAATTTGCCCACGCGATCGGGCGGATTTTGAGCGATGATATCTGGGCGCGGAAAATCCGCAAACAAGCTTCCGCACGGGTACATCAAAACTTTAGCTGGACGGGTGTTGCCATTCAATTGAGCGATCTCTATCGGCGGTTGTTAGCTCAATCCTTACTCAGTCCGGGGATGGCACGCGGATCGAGTCCGACTTCGACACTCTTGCCCAAGCAAGCGATCAAAGCTTCCTAACTTGCGGGTCTAACAAATCAGCCAAAATAGTGAGTAGGGGTAATTTATGTTACCCCTACTTACTAGACCTCCTGCGAAAGTAAAAATACAATTTTTTTCAGTACTGTTTTCATCTCAAATTCCCCCTATTGCCTATTGCCTATTGCCTATTCCCTGACTTTCGCAGGAAGTCTAATATTTTGGGGCTAGTGATGTCCGGCGGTCATCAGGTGAAGCTGTTATCCTAGATAAAAGACTATTGCCCCCCAATTGTTGCCAGATTGACAGGGTGGGAAGATAATCGATCGTATCTAACTCGACCGCCACAGATGACTACAAATCCCTTGAGCTGGCAAGAACTAGCACTTCAACACGATCGATTCGAGCCAATCGATCCGATTAACGGTGCGACAAATGCTCAGTCGAGATTGCGCCTATTCGGACACGCTGAATCTGAAGTGCGGGTGATACTTTACCGCGACAATCATGCTTGGTGTCCCTACTGTCAAAAGATCTGGCTGTGGCTCGAAGAAAAACAAATCCCCTATCGGATCGAAAAAGTAACGATGTTTTGTTATGGGGAAAAAGAGAGCTGGTACAAGCGGAAGGTACCATCGGGAATGCTCCCCGCAGTAGAGTTAGACGGGCGGATGATTACGGAGAGTGATGAGATTTTAATCGCTCTCGAACGAGCTTTTGGTGTCTTGGCTTATGGGATGAAAGATCCGTTAGTATTACCATTGCGGCAGTTGGAGCGGCTACTCTTTCGGGCTTGGTGTGGTTGGTTGTGTCGCCCGTCAAATTCAGAGCGAGACGAGCAATACAATCGATCGCAATTTGTCAGTGTAGTGGCAATGGTCGAACAAGCATTGAGTAGTACGCCAGGAGCCTACTTTCTAGAGCAATTTAGCACGGCAGATATCATCTTCACACCATACGTCGAGCGGATGAATGCTAGCTTATACTACTACAAAGGCTATTCCCTGCGGGAGGACAATCCGCGCTTGAGTGACTGGTTTGATGCGATGGAAAGCCGCGCCACCTATCGTGGTACTCAGAGTGATTTTCATACTCACGTTCACGATTTACCACCCCAAATGGGTGGCTGTTATG
>JBBRVB010000139.1:0-9207 GCA_038247275.1 Chroococcales cyanobacterium | reverse complement strand
TGCACTTGTTGATAATACGTCACGAGAAAATAGGTATTTGGGATAGTAGTACAGCAAGCGATCTCTCGATCGAAAAGATAACGGGAAAAGTCAGGTACTCGATGAGTACCCCTTACTGACGCGCTGGTTGGTAATTATCAATTATCAATTATCAATTATTAACCCCTTGCTTCCGCTGCTCTTTGCTCGTCCTGAGTCTGCGGCGGACGATAACCATGCTCGAACGCAAATCTGACCAACTGCGATCGATTTTCTAGGTTTAACTTCGTCAGAATATTGCTCAGATGGGTTTGGACAGTCCGGGGACTGATAAACAACCGTTGACTGATTTGTTTGTTCGTCAAGCCTTGGATTACTTCCCAGAATACTCGCGCTTCAGCCGGAGTCAATGGTAGATCTTCTTCTGGCTCTGGATCTTTTTGGACTATAGATTCGGCGAAGTTGTCACCGTACTCATTCCCAGCATCGCTATCATCGGGGACTTTTTGCATCAACCTCACCATCTCCGAGTGGATTCGGCGCGAACGTTCGAGTTGAGCTTCAATTTTTGCCAGCAGTTCTAGTGGCTCAAACGGTTTGGTGATGTAGTCATCCGCACCGATATAGTGACCTTGAATCCGGTCTTCCAAATCTTTTTTGGCTGTCAAGAAGATAAATGGTACCAACTGTCCGGGTCTAGTCGCACGAAGACGGCGACAAAACTCCAATCCATCCATCCCTGGCATCATAATATCTGAGACGACTAAATCTGGCGGATCGGCAGCGAAAAGTTTTAACCCCTGAACGCCAGAGGTGACCACCCGCACTGAATAACCACGCTTTTCTAGATAGCGGGTGAGTACGGCTTGAAGAGTTTTATCATCGTCTACTAGTAAAATTTTTTTCACGTTTAGATCCTTTGAGTCACAACGACTTGGCAGGTAGATAGGGGAATAATCGGGAATTAATAAATTTAGAGGTGCAGTTTATTTACTTTGGGGATAAAGAAGTTCAATATACTTTGCCAATTGTTTCCAATTTAGTGAAAAACTACTAATTTACCGATCGTAGTGGTGCGATCGCATACGCTCGATGGTATTTAGCTGGTTCTCACTTTGCTGAAAATTCGCAAATGTGGACTGTTGTGCGAACGACAATTGTTTAGCTACTTTAGATATTCATACCTACAACTATACAACCCGGAAAGTTATTCAAGATGTCCAAAAAAAACTTTTGTCACTGATAACTGATGTCTGATGCTACAGCACAGATGGCTCAGAGATCGATCCTAACCATATTATTCCCTTGATTCAGGAAGATAGCACAAATGTAAGTAAATATTCGATTTGCTGGTCGATTGATGACAACTGGACTGTGTTTGCGGATGCTTCTCCCGGATCTCAATCGCCCTGTGCGGAGGATTGGTAATCGCTATGGTACGAATTGATATTTACACTAGAATACCGCAACCACGATCGAGAAAGCTGCGATCGAGATCGGTCGATCGTAGTTATGAAAGTAGCACCAATGACTAGGAGGTGATTTAATCACCAGCCCCGTGGTGGTTGCGATCCCATTTCGATCTCTAAATCGCTGGCGATGTCGATCTGACTAGATAAGCTGCAATCATTGGATCGTAGCGATAATTACCGTGATATTGTCACTCCCACCGTGCTGTTTGGCAGCATCTACCAAAGTCTGGGCGGCAAGTTCCTCAGTTTCGGCTTGAAGATGAATGGCGATCTCATCATGGGGGACTTCTTCGGTCAACCCGTCACTACAGAGCAAAACTCGATCGCCAGGACTGACTGATTGGGTTTGAATATTAATTTGACGTAAATCTCGACGACCCAGACAATGGGATAAGACGTGACGCAGGGGATGTACCCGAGCTTCATCAGCATTGAGCTGGCCCAATTTCATCGCTCTAGCTACCCAAGTATCATCTTCAGTAATCAGGTCTAATTTGTCCCCACGGAGCCGATACAGTCGCGAATCACCGACATGGGCAGACCATACCAAGTCATCGCGGAACAAGATCGTCACTAGAGTCGTGCCCATATCGGCACGTTGGGTGTGCTGCTCTTGGTCGGCGACAATGGCATCATTGGCGGCGATCAGTGCTTGTGCTAGCAGGTTCTTGGTATCGGGTTCGGATTCCCAGTTTCGCTCTATGTACGTGTGGGCGGTTTCAATAGCGATTCTGCTGGCTTCCTCGCCACCGGCGTGACCCCCCATCCCATCAGCAACTATAAAAAATCGCCCATCAGGATCGATGTGATACGCATCTTGATTGGCACTGCGTACCATCCCTTTATCTGTCAGACCTGTGAACCGCGATTTCATAATCTAATGCCTGTACCTAGTAACAATCCAAAATTTTAGAGTAGACAAAAAATCACAAAAATGCGAGTTGTCTGTGGGCGATCGGTTGACTCGATCTCCGATCGAACTTGCGAGATCTTTGCCATTATCACCATCTATAGTACCCAGATTGGGACTAATCGATCGCTAGTTTAGGACATCCGATCTTGACGATCGAGTTTCCGTATTTGTCGAAACCAAGCGATAACCGCGACAACCGCGATCGCACCGACGATACCTGCTGGAATCGGGTAGTTACTGACAAATAGGATCGTAGCAGACAATGTAAATGTTCCAACCAAGATTGCGGAATTTGTACTCTGCTGGATCGCACCGAGTCGGCGTAAGTAGCGATCGGTTTCGCTAGAACGCACGCGGACACGGATATCACCACGTTCTAGCTTCTCGATCGTATCTTCGAGGCGGCGGGGTAATCCGAGGGCGGAAGATCCAACTTGAGCGGCTTGTCTGCCGATTTCGGCGAGAAATGCATTGGCATCGGGGGTGCTGTTACCGTTACTATTCATAATCTGAAATGCAAAGGGCTGGGCTGCTGCCATAAAGTTAAAATCGGGGTCGAGTCCTTTCCCGACACCTTCGATGGTGGAAAATGCCCGCATCACGAAGGTAAATGTCGCCGGAAACCGGAAGGGTTGTCCGTAGGCGATATCGTAGAGATCGTCGGTAATCTGGGCGACAGATTGAGCTTCGATGGGCTTGTCGAGGAAGTTGTCGAGGAGGTACTGAATCGATCGACGAATCGGATCGGTATCGGCATCAGCAGCGACGGCTCCAAGTCCGACGAGACCGTTGACGACGCGATCGGCATTCCGTCCGGCGATCGCCAGGAGGGTATCCATCAGCTTTTCTTTGGTGCCAGGGGCGATCCGTCCCATCATCCCAAAATCATAAAAGATCAAGGCTCCAGTTTTGGAATCGACGGCGACATTTCCAGGGTGCGGATCGGCATGGAAGAAGCCATCAGTGAGTAGTTGTTGGAGATAGGCGGTAGCACTTTGACGCGCGATCGCCACCCGATCGAGTCCAGCGGCTTCGATACTCTCATAGTCGCTGATTTTAATCCCTGGTAGATATTCTAATGTCAGCGTCCGCGTTGAGGAATATCGCCAGTAAACGCGAGGTACTTCGACCCAATTTTCAGTCCTGAAGTTCCGCCGGAAGGTATCGGCATTTTGACCTTCACTGATATAGTCGGTTTCTTCCCACAGGATTTTACAACACTCGTCATAGATGCCCAACCAGTCGCGCCCGCCTTGTCCCCACTTGGGATGATTTTGGAAGTATTTGGCGATGCCGCGCAGGATTTCGAGATCGATCGTAAATAGTTTGTGTAGTCCTGGGCGTTGGACTTTGACGACGACTTCTTCACCCGTGTGTAATTGGGCTAGGTGTACTTGTCCCAAGCTCGCAGCGGCTAGCGGAATCGGCTCAAAACTAGCAAATAATTCGGGGATCTGTTTGCCCAAATCTCGCTCGATAATTTCGGCAACCTGAGCATAGCCAAATGCGGGCACCCGGTCTTGTAATTTCGATAGTTCCTCGACGTATTCAACCGGGAATAAATCGGCACGAGTCGAAAATAGCTGCCCTAACTTGATGAAGGTCGGCCCTAATTCCAAAAATGTATCCCGAATCCAAATTGCTTGTCTCCGCCGTCTGGCAGCCTGTTTTGCCTCCGTGTAGCCACCAAGATAGCTCCACTTCTTGCCATCGATCCACGAACCATTTAAGAAGGTGATAAAAAATGACCAAATATCAAATTTGCGTCGCCGTTTGGAATAATTAAGCCGATTCCAGCGATAGGCGCGGTTGTTGCCATTCGGTTGAGGATCTGTCACGATTTGCGGGATGGAGATAACTGACGACTCTGGCACAGTAGCATGGGGTGGTAACGACAATATTTGGTTGGCTTCTGCGGCAGCAGACGCGATCCGAAGAGCTGCGTTACTTGGGTGCTGCTGCGGCTCTGTTGGCATGAGCAGGCTCTCGTCAGCAGCATCGCGAGGCGGCAAGTAAGGTTCGGAAATAGCAGTCACGGAATTTAGGTTGGGTGTTGGTTGTCGATTTGCGATCTTCTGCTGCTAGCTACGGGCCAGTGGCGATTAACTTTGATGGCGATGTCTTTGAATTTCGGCTCTGAGTCTAGCAATTTCGGCTCTGAGGTCATCGATCGTTTCTTGGACATCGACGCGCCGCCCGTCAGCGGTTACTGTCGTAGTATTCCCACCAGCATTGACTGTCTCTCGGGCTGCACGATCGAGTACTTCTTGGGTAAAGTTGCGGAGCTTTTCCCCCTGTTCGGCGTTGATTTTCCCTAGTTCGCTCAGGGTATGAGTTAGCGTTTCGCCGAGCTTATCATTCAGGCTCTGAGCGAGGGCACGACCGACAAAAAAACTATTCAGTGCGGGTTTGGTCATAGTATCGATGGCTACGATTGATTGTGCGTCCGTAAAGAATTATAACGTGTCGAACGTGGCTGTTGGAGCTGTCGATCGGTATAAATTGAGATTAGGGATCGCGGATCGCTATCGCTCCAATAGTTTCAGCCAAAATTTAGATCGCTGCGCCAATATTCATCATCCAACCTACTGCTGGTATGGATGGTGAATATCAGCCGATCGATCATTGAGCTATGATGACATCGACAATATTCTGTTCGACCGAGTAAATTTACAAGCGCGGACGATAATAAAAATTCTCGCAATTTCTGGGAGTTTACGGTCTAGTTCGACAATAGCAATCCTAAATCATTTCCAAATTTACTAGTACTGAATCACTAATATTTTTAACCGCACACCATCCGCAGAGAGCGCAGAGAAGGAAAAAAGATTGGATAGCTGCTCATTTAGGATTGCTATAATACAACCCTGTTGCGGGCAATCGCTACCTTATCACCCGATCGCATTCAGATCTCAATTTGTGAAAGCATTGGCAACTTACCACATTTTAATCCCGAACTCGATCGCGATCTCGCACTCGCTCCAGTCCAATCTTGGCGCACTCAGCTCAAGGAAGCTGATGCAGTCCTATTCTGTACTCCTGAATACGCACATGGTGTACCGGGAGTCCTCAAAAATGCCCTCGATTGGCTCGTTTCTTCGGGTGAATTTATGCACAAGCCTACTGCTGTTGTCAGTGCTTCGCCTTCAATCGACGGTGGTGAAAAGGCAAATGCTTCACTCGTTCAAACGCTGACTGTGATGATGGCTAATCTAACAACAGGATCGACGTTGTGCGTTCCAGCTATTGCAGCAAAATTAAACGCTCAAGGTAAAATTGTAGACCCAGATCTTACAATATCGCTACAATTTTTACTAAATAATTTGGTTGAAACAATCGAATTTTAAACATCTAATTAGATGATGACAACCACAACTAGCTACTAAATTTAATCTTCGTCCCAGCCTTCGACTTCGAGTAATTCGCTGACAGGATCTTGGAGAGTGAAACCAAAATCTAATAATTCATTTTTCCAATGTTGCCATTTATCGCCATAGAGGAAGGCAATTTTCCAAATTCGGTCGCTGGGATCGAGAATCTTGGATGCTACCAGAGATTCTACTTGACGTTGCATTTTCACCATTGGGTGAAGCACTTGCTGAGTCATAGATATTGATTTAATTGTTTAAATGCTTAAGAAAAACTGAAATTCTTGCTAAATACGCGCCTTAGCTGGGTATTCCGAATCGCAATGCAAAGTTCGCTCTTATACTTGTACCGCACAACTGGGAACGTTGTCAATCTCTATCTTAGCAAACATTGGCAGCAGATCGCCGTAATGAAAATGTCCCCTGAGAGCGATTGCTCGATCCTCCCTTCGATCTGGCTGACTCGATCGTGACCACAGATTAGGGCTAATTATTGCCAAATCGATCGTTTATCCAATTGTCATCAATAGCCAAGTAATCGCGATCCCTAAAATCGAACCAGCGATCACCTGCACGGGTGTATGCCCTAACAATTCTTTCAGTTTTTCCTCATTAAATTTGTGATCTTCAGAGAATAATTCCTCGACCATTTGATTGAGGATGCGGGCTTGTTTTCCGGCAGCTTGACGCACGCCCGCCGCATCATACATGACAATAATCGCAAAAATTGTCGCGATCGCAAACTCAGCACTTTTCCACCCCAAACTTATCCCGACTCCAGTCGCCAGAGCAGTAACTAGCGCGGAGTGTGCGCTGGGCATTCCCCCGGTCGTCGTCAATACTTTGGCACTAACTTTACCATTTTGGATTGTATCGATAATTAGTTTGAGTACCTGCGCGATCAGACAAGCAGCAACGGCTACGAGTAAAATCCGGTTATCGAGAATCTGACTGATATCGCCAATAATAGGGGCTGCCTTGCTAACCACGTAAATAACCTAATGTGAGAGGAAAACTAAAATGATATTTAACAGTTAGCATAAAAGTAGCATTAAAGTACCAATGCATTTAAATCTGAGAGTGATTAACGATCGAGTCTGAAGATCGAAATCGAGTCAGATTCGCTGGTAAATCTACATTTCAAGCCTGAAGATCAATTCTTGCGATCGGTAATATAATCAGCCAGAGCTTGCAGGGGGCGCGCGCGATCGCCAAATTCAGCGAGGATTGTTTTCGCTTCAGCCACTAGTTTATCAGCTTGCCGTCTAGATTCATCCAATCCCCAGAGTTTCGGATAGGTCGCTTTTTGAGCTGCTAAGTCTTTACCTACTGTTTTGCCGAGTTCGGCTCCGGTGGCGGTAATATCGAGAATATCATCGATAATCTGGAAAGCTAGACCGATATTTTGGGCGAATTTGGATAGCTTTTCGATTTCGGCTTCGGTCGCACCTGCGAGGATCGCGCCGCAGACTACTGAAGATTGAAAGAGTGCGCCTGTTTTATGATTGTGGATGTAGATGAGCGTTTCGATCGAGATCTCCGGCTTACCTTCTGATTCCAAATCTACGACTTGTCCGCCTACTAAGCCATCAGCACCAACGGCTCTAGCTAAGTGCGCGATCGCTTTGAGGACGCGATCGGCACTCACGCCCTGGGTGTGGGTAGCAATATACTCGAAAGCATAAGCCAGCAATCCATCTCCAGCGAGGATGGCGATATCTTCACCATAAACTTTGTGATTTGTCAACTTACCGCGCCGATAATCATCATTATCCATTGCGGGTAAGTCATCGTGAATCAGCGACATCGTATGAATCATCTCCAGGGCACAAGCCATCGGGAGCGCGACATCGGGACTACCACCGATCGCTTCACAACTCGCCAGACACAAAATCGGCCGGAGCCGCTTGCCCCCAGCGAGTAATGAATACCTCATCGCCGCATAGATTGTATCGGGGTAGGCGGGGCGGATAGCGGCATCTAGAGCTGCTTCTACTTTGGGCTGTCGATCGGTCAGATATGCGACCAGATCGAAGGCAGTGGGGATGGAGATTAAATCCTGGTTACTAGTCATTGGTGCTAGACAGTGGGGAGCGACGCGACTTGGATGTCTCAACTATTTTACGAGGGATTGGTTCTTTTTAGGGAATAGGGAATAGGGAATAGGGAATAGGGGGTAATGGGTATTCTCAACTATCCCAGGGGGGAGGGGCTACCAAGAAATCGATCTACCAAAAATGCTAAACCTGCACTGGTAAGGGGAACTGTCAGATTGTCCAAACCCCATTGGGCGATCGATTCTACTCCAGTTGCGACAATTGCGACGGGTATGCCGACTACCCAAGTTTGCCACAGATTACCCTGAACGCTCAGTAACACGATCGACACGATCGCATAACTCACCACCAGCATCGTCAATGTCCCTTCCCAGCTCTTAGTATTACCGAAAATAGTATATGGATGTTTGCCAAATCTCTGTCCGATAATCGCCGCTAGCCCGTCGCCCCAAGCCATAATTAAAATCCCAATTACGGCATAATGAGGCAAATTGAGGTGCCAAAATATCGCCGTCAAAATCCCGATACTCGCTGCATAAAAAAACGTGCCCAAGCTTTTGCGACCGACACTATTTACACCTGGTAAGATGGGTAAACGGTAGGAAATCAGCGTCACTATCCCCGCTAAGACTCCAGAAATAATCCCCACCCACGCAGGTAACTGGAGCAACCACGCCAGGATAATCACATTCCCCGTACCGATATGCACTACCTTGCGGACTTGTTCGGGATTGGTATCTGTATAGCGATGTAAAAGTTCTGAAATCAGCACGATCGAGCCAACATATACTGGAACTGTGGCAGTCCTCAGCCACAGATTTGATTCTACAAAAAGTGTTGGCATGTGTGTCAGTTGACAGTTGAGATATCAGGCTAGCGATCGCCAGCATCATTCTAGATTAGCCCAGTCCAGCCCCCCATTGTCAGAAATTACCCGCTTTTTCACCCAATTCTGTGCGATGAAGACAAGTTTAATTCGATCGATCCGCATTTACCGGCGATATATTTCGCCACTATTTCCCCCTAGTTGTCGCTTCACGCCAACCTGCTCCCAATACGCCATCGATGCGATCGATCGTTTCGGCGCACTCCGAGGTAGTTATCTAGCCACCATGCGGATCTGTCGCTGTCATCCCTTCCATCCCGGCGGCTACGATCCCATCCCCGAATTAGATAGGTTTGATAATTGATAATTAATAATTAATAATTAATAATTATTACCTTTCCCCATTTGCTTAGCGTCAGCTTGATTCAGAAGGACAGAGAATGGAATCAATAAATAATCTTGTTTGATTTCCTCCTGAATGAAGATGCCTTATACCTATTTCTCTCGGTAATCATTCAAAAATATCGAAAATTCTTATCGATATAAATAGCTAAAACCCTGATGGTGGGCACTGCCAAACCTACTTTTACCC
>JBBRVB010000138.1:0-9270 GCA_038247275.1 Chroococcales cyanobacterium | reverse complement strand
TGCTATATTTGGTCTCGATCGCGAGTTTTGGAGTCGCGATCGGCGGTCTGTGGGAAATTTGCGAATGGTCGGCAGGTAAAGTTCTCTCTACTCAGGTGATTGGTAGCATAGATGATACGGCGACCGACCTAATTATGGACACGATCGGCTCGGTATTAGCCGCACTGCTGAGTCTATGGGTACTGCCAATCTGGATAGATGCTAAACAGTTGACAGTTGACAGTTGACAGCGAAAAGTGCGGTCTTGGGCTTTGCCCTGTCTGGGTAAAGATCTGTAGCTTTAATGCTTTAAATTGGTATTAGGCTACAGATAAAGCTCTAGAATCTGCTCCTCCCCTTATAAAGGGGAGGCTGTCTTGACTCGCTAAACCGTCGGGGAACAAAGGCGGGCGCGCGTCGCTGGGTGGGGTAAAGATCTGTGGTGCCGACTATTTAAATCGGTATAAGACTTTATTTTTCTGTCAGCCAGTAAAATTTAGATCCGGGCAATGTAATTTGACGATCGGTTTGGGCTGGTGTTCTACCACTATATAGATCGAACAATGGACTATGAGGATTAATCCCTTTGGTGCTAAGAGCTTCCAAATCTAAATATTGAGGATTAGCATCAAAATTGGCGACAACTAGCACTTTTTCGGATGGGCGTTCGCGATCGAAACGTGTAAAACATAGTAGGTGCTCGTTCTCTATCGGCAGCAATTCACGATTATCAAAATCGGCAAATGCCGAGATTTCTTTGCGAATCGCAATCATTTTTTTCATCGCAGTGAAGATCGTATATTGCACAGTACCTGGCTTTTTGCGTAATTCGGCTTTATCCCAATCAATTTTTGGACGATGTACCCACCGATTATCATTACTTTTGTTTGGATCGTCGGTATAACTATAATCATTAAGTACGCCCAGCGCGTCGCCATTATACATTAAAGGAATGCCGCCAAAAGCCAGAATAATGCCGTGCAGTAATAAAATTTTATTAATTGCGCTCTCGATCGACTGCTCATCAGCCATTTCTATTGCCGATTCTAACCCTACCAAAGATGCCAGCGAACCACAAATCCGCCCGTCTCCAGTGACTGGATTATGCATGAATTCCAACCCTCTGGGTAAGCCATCAAACTTCCCACTAAAGTAATCAATTAAAAATCGTCGATGTGCAGAAGGTTCGTAACCTGCGATGCGAATATCATTGTCATCAAAACCAAAACCGATATCATCGTGACAACGCACATAATTGAGCCAAGTAGCGCGTTCTAATTTATTGGGTAAACTTTTGATGCCCTGGTAAAGTAGCTTGGTATTTTTAGTGGCAATCCCATCCCAGAGTAATGCCATTAAAGTGGCATTATAGGCAATTTCACATTCTTTTGCGACGATCGCATCTTCACCAAAATACTTAATTACTTCAACAGGCGCAACAATTGCTTCGGCGATAAACAATACCCCAGGTGCTGTTACTTGGCAACAGTCTTTCATTAACTGCAAAATTAAATGGGCGTTGTGTTCATTTTGGCAAGAAGTACCGATCTCTTTCCATAAAAATGCCACAGCATCGAGGCGTAAAATATCTACACCTTGATTTGCCCAAAACAGAATAATATCGATCATTTCGATAAATACTGCGGGATTGCGGTAATTTAAATCCCATTGATATTCATGAAAAACTGTCATCACCCATTTTTCCAACTCTACGTTCCAAGTAAAATTACCTGGATCTGTTGCTGGAAAAACTTCTGGCATACTTTGCTCGAACAGATCGGGAATTTCTCGACCGTCAAACATATAATAGTAATCTTGATAGTGACGATCTCCCCTCATCGCTTTTTGTGCCCATTCATGTTCGTCGGAAGTGTGATTGAGGACGATATCTAGTGTTAGTAAAATATCCCGCTTGCTCAACTCTTCCGCTACCAGGTGAATATCATCTAATGTACCAACTCGATCGTCAACTTGTCTAAAATCACTAATTGCATAACCACCATCACTTTTACCCGTAGGGCACATCAAGATTGGCATAATATGTACCATATTAATGCCGAGTTCTTGAAAGTAACCGACCTTAGTTGCTAGATCGGCTAAATTATCTGCAAAGCCGTTGCTATAGAGTGCCATTCCTACCCATTTTTGCGACAAAAACCAGTTGTGATTTTGTTCGCGCTCGATATCGATCTGTTCCAATTTTGGAGAGCGATTGATATAGCCTTTTGCCATCGTTTCTACCAACCGCAACATTTGCCGATCGAAATCATCACGATGTCCATATAGCTTGAAAAATAGCGAATGAATCGCGTAAAAATTTGCACCGAGTCGGGTATAAAAATGTCGTAAATCTTGACGACAAATTTCTGGTGTTAGATCGTCTAAGATTGAATTTAATAATGAGTGGGAAATTTGTTCGTACATCGAAGATATGCTGAATTTTTTTAATCTTTTATGTCCATTGTCGATCGAACGAGCGATAAAATTCACGATCGGCGATCGTCGCACCGCGTCTGCCAACTAACTCACCGGCAAAGGCTTGCGCTCGTTCTAGAGTGGTAGCGATCGACCATTGTTGATGCAACCCTAACAAAAAAACTGCGGCGAAGGCATCTCCAGCCCCGACGGTATCTACAACCTGATTACTCATAACTGGCTTCACCGCAATTAGTTGTTGTTTGTCATAAACTATTGCCCCTTGTGCGCCACGAGTGACGATGAGTAAATCTAGTCCAAACCGATCGCTAAAAACCCGCATGGCGGATGCTAAGTCCGATGGCTCAGGGCATAACTGTGTCAATTCATTTTCATTAAGTTTGATATAATTAGCATCAGCTATTAACGAAAATAACGTCTGTTTGTGCCACCAAGGATCGCGCAAATTGACATCGATAAAAATCCGACCTTGATGGCGAGATTTTAGAGTTTGTAATGCTGCTAGAGCGATCGGATTTCTCAGAGCCAGCGATCCATGATATAAAATACCACGACCGATCGGTTCTGGCAATAAATTTTCGTCGATAAAATCATAAGCACTGTCGCTGACAATATCGTACTGCGGTTCGCCATCTTCAATGGTGACGCGAACACTGCCCGTGGGATGAGTCGGATCTAGTTGCACAGCGTCTCGACTCATCCCCCAATCTGTCATTAAATCGACGATTTCGCGCCCATTCACATCATCACCAATCCGACTAATGAACCTCGGCGCGACTCCAAATGCTTGGAGATGCCATGCAACGTTAAATGGTGCGCCACCTAAGACACGACTACCATCTGGAAAATAATCGAACAACACTTCACCAAAAATATCGATCGGCGGATTTTGACTCATTTTTTTACTTCATCTACAATTGTGTATCGGGGTGATAATGGGCGATCTCTGCCAAAATTCCCGCGCTGTAATTTCCATTCATCCCCAAAAAATCACCCCGTGCTAGATAGAGACTGTTGGTACTCAGCTAGAGGTAGATAATAACTCAGTTTATACAGATTCTGGCTGTTTGCCATTGGGTAATCAGGTGCGATCGAGATCGGTACAAATCAATAACTTATCGATCGTAAATTAAAGAAATCATAATGCTCGATCGCTTCCAAAATCCCCCAGGCATGTGCGCCTTGAGCAAAATAAACTCGATCGGTATCGTTCAACATCGATAACTCCTCATGGTGACGATTTGCCACGACTACGCCGAGAGTATCGCCACGGAGCATATCTTCATCACCGCCAGAGCCGCCATTGACCAACACCCGCTCTAGGGGAATATTCCAATGTCTGGCTACATACCTTAAGGCTAAACCTTTTGAGGCTCTAGCTGGTATAAAATCAAGATATTGACCGAATGAAAGTGTGGTATGGACGGATAGTTCTTGTTGCCGCAAGATCGTTAAAATTTCTTCTAGGGATGGCGCGATATTGGCATCGTAATAGTAAGACACCTTAAATCGACTTTGCTCGCTCTTGGGCTGGAGAGTCAAACCAGGTAAGGGATCGATCGTCCGGCGCAGTACTTGCGGTGTCCACCCGCGATCGATATGATGATTCCAGGCAACGTCAGCAGTTAGTTGGGGGGGATAATAAATCTCCGTCCCCAAACTGGTAATCAACACATCTGGAGTCGGAATGCCATAAGTCTTAAAAATCTTCAGGGCTGAATCCAACCGCCGCCCAGTCGCGACTCCAAATAAAAACTGCCGATGCTGTTGGCGCGCTACTCGCACAAATGCGGCCAATGCCTCATCATTACCTAATAATGTATTATCGATCGCTGTAAAAATAGCGCGGCGGCGATATTTACCTGCTTTGGGGATCGGTGTTGCTCTGGGTAATGGTTTGCCCTGCAATACTAGAGATCGAACTTTCTGGAGGTACGATCGAGCGTGAGCATCCCAGGAATAAAATTGAGCGACATTTTTCAACCCATTATCGGCATATTGCTGCCACAGTGACGCATCTTCAAGTATCTGCAATAATGCAGACTCGATCGCCTCGCCATCCAAAGGATCGACTAATAACCCATTGTGACAATTGCCAATAATATCCACTGGGCCACCATTTTCTGTCGCTACCAACGGTAAGCCACTGGCCGCAGCTTCTAATAAAGTCAACCCAAATGGCTCGGTCAGAGCCGGATTGACAAACACACCTTTGGTAGCCGCCGCCAACCGATAAATATCCGCTACTTCACTAGCAGTATGATGTTTTGGTAATGCCACGCATCCATAGAGATCGTAGCAATCCATGACTAGCAATAATTCAGTTAAAACAGTTTGGGCACCTTCGTTTAATTCGCGAATATCATCGCGATTACCAGCAATAATCACCAGGTTGGCTAATGCCTGTAATCTGGGCGATCGACCATAAGCTTCCAATAGGGTCGCGATATTTTTTCGTTCATCGGGTCGGGATAATGCGAGGATCATCGGTCGATCGGGATGGGTCAAAAACTTAGTCAAAGTATCCCTAAACTCGACATTTTCACCCGTGCCATCTGGCGGATAAAATTGCTCCAAATCTGTCCCTGGTGGAATCACCGCCATTTTTTCTGGCGTGTAATAGTCATAAAGCTCGTATTGATCTTCAATTTCGTTCCGCGTACTGGTAATCACCAAATCCGCAGTACTGAGCGTATCTTCTTCGGCACTAATCCGTTGGAGCATCTGATAGCGTTCCTCAATCTGCTCCATCGTCATCCCCAATGCCAACAATCTTCGCAATTTATCGCGGCCTAACGAATGTCCCGTGTGAATCAATGGTAGTCCGGTTAAATGCGACAGTCTGGCTCCGACATATCCCGCATCAGCATAGTGGGTGTGCAGCAGATCGGGCAAACGCGGCTGAGTATGCAGCCAAGCATATAATCGATCGGTAAAACCATCGAGATGACCCCATAATTCTTCTTTGGGAAGATAGGCATCTGGCCCTGCTTCAATCCGAACGATCTGGGCGTTGTCTGCCAAAGACTCAGTTAATACCCGATAATCATCACTGACGGCATCATCGACGATCCGGCGGGTAACCAAATCGACCCGATCCACATGCGGCTGTTTTGCCAGAGCTTTAGCCAGTTCGACGACATATTTGGTTTGTCCGCCAGTGTCTGCATCCCGACCCAATTCTAGATCTTGCCCTCGAATCAGTCCGTGGATACTAATTAATAAAATATACAAGGGCTGGTTAGTGGTGGTGTTCGGCATGGTGACTCCTGCTTTATTAACATACCCCTTTATAATGTATACAATACAATTTAATGTTGGGGTTTCGATCCCTTGGCGCGGGTCAAAATCTGGGACATGCCGCAGATTCAAAAGTTGTGTTTCTATGATGCAGATCGGTAATACACATTAAAATCTAGTCCTGTACCTCTTTCTTAACTATTATGCGTATTAAGGATCTGCATCGCTTTAATTTAGACGCGCTTGTCGTCATCAAGGGTACCTTGACACTGCTAAAAGATCCCACTCAGACTGAATCTGTCTACGACATCGAAGATGGGATGAAACATAGTGAAGCAATGGTTTTAGCGACCAAACATATGCTATCAGAGCCAGAGATTGCAGCACTAGCTCAAGCAAAATATCTAGCACCCGTACCGGAGATCGATCGATTGTTACAATGCCCTCCAGGTTCTCTGGGTCATACGTATGCTACCTATATTAGAACTTCTGGCTTCGATCCAGCTTTTTATCGATCGATGTCGATCGAGGACGATACCAGTTATTTACTCCTGCGCTTGCGCCAAACTCATGATATTTGGCATGTAGTCACGGGGTTCTCGACAGATGTTCCTGGAGAGCTAGGCTTAAAAGCCTTTGAACTCGCTCAAACGCGGCGGACGATGGCTGGCATTTTAATGGCTGGGGGTTTTCTCAAATGTCTGCTTCAGACACCGACAGAACTCGATCTATTACTCGACAACCTCGCACGAGGCTATCGGATGGGTGCCAACGCAAAATCTTTATTAGCCCAAAAATGGGAATTAGGTTGGGATAAATCTTTAGCCGATTGGCGATCGGAATTAGGGATCGGTTGCTGAATGTAGGTTTGTAGTTGCAGCTAATGACCTACCCCAATCTTCACTAGCTCAAACTCATCGCATAGAGATTTGCATAGATACCATGTTGTTCTAACAACTCCTGATGTGTACCTTGCTCGGCAATTTGTCCCTGCTGAATTACTAATACTCGATCGGCTTTTGTGACCGTACTCAGGCGATGTGCGATGACAAAACTAGTCCGATTTGTTAATAGTTTATCGATCGCTTGTTGAACTAAAATTTCTGTCCGAGTATCGATACTACTAGTCGCCTCATCCAAAATCAAGATGCGCGGATTTACCAACACTGCGCGAGCGATACTGATTAATTGTCGCTGTCCCTGGCTGAGATTCGCTCCCCGTTCGCCTAATAGGGTTCGATATCCCTGGGGCAACTGGATGATAAACTCGTGAACATTAGCAATTTGCGCCGCTGTTTCAATTTCTACCTGGGTTGCAGTGGCACGACCAAAAGCAATATTTTCGGCGACTGTACCGCTAAACAGGATATTTTCTTGCAGTACTAACCCAATCTGCCGATGTAAGCTCGCCTGGGTGACACTACGAACATCAATGCCATCGATTTTAACTGCTCCAGCAGTGACATCATAAAAGCGCAAAATCAAGTTGATAATCGTACTTTTTCCGGCACCTGTAGCCCCGACTAGGGCGATCGTTTGTCCTGGTTTAGTATGGAGCGTGACATCTTTGAGGATGAGTCGATCGACACTATAGCCAAAATTGACTCGATCGAATGTCACTGCGCCTTGAATTGGGGGCATCTCGATCGCATCTTCAGCATCTTGCAATAATACGGGTTCATCTAATAGTTTAAAAATTCGTTCGGCTCCAGCTAAAGCTGATTGAGCTTGGGTATAAAACTGACTGAGAATCTGAATCGGTCGAAAAAATTGCTGGACATAAATTAAGAAAGAAGTTACAGTTCCGACCGTGGTTGTCCCAGCAACTGCAAAATAACCACCACAGGCTAATACCGCTGCTGTGGCTAGACTATTCAGAAGATCGATCGAGGGTAAAAATGCTGAAGTAATTGCAACGGCTTGGACATTCGCATCGCGATTAGCTGCATTTAAGACCATGAATTCTTGAATATCTAGTGGCACATGATTGAAGGCTTGGGCTTCTCTGACCCCACCAATACCTTCTTCTAACTTAATCGACATCTGGCTAATTGTCTGCCGAGTAACGCGAAATTTACTCCTTGCCCATCGTGAGAAGAAAGCCGTAGTCAGTAACATTAATGGGATAATCAGATTACTAATCAAACCCAATCGTAGATCGATCGAGAGCATGGCAATAATAATCCCAATTAGGGTAAATAGTTGCCCCAACATTTGCGCTACAGCCTGCCCAAATGCTTGATTGAGCGTACTGACATCATTAATCAACCTGCTCATCAAATCGCCGGCTTCACTGCGATCGAAGAAGCTAATTGGCAGGCTCTGAATCTTGGTAAAAATATCCTGGCGTAATTGTGCCAGTACTCTTTGCATAATCGAACCAACGCGATAAATCTGTTCGCGAATGGCGATGACACCAGTGATATAAATAATCGCCAGTAATGCCAACACTTCCATTAATTCTGTAGCATTACCATTCCGAACTAACCGATCGATCGAGCGTCCAATTAAAAATGGCCCAATTGCTTGAGTCGCCGAACCATATATAACAAACATTAACGCGATCGGGATCTGTTTTCGATAAGGTTTAAAGTATTCAAACAACCTAAATAAAGTCGAAAATTGTTTGACGGCCTTATGTTCTGTGACAACCAGCGGGGAACCTCCTCTCATACCAATTAGACCTCTTATAAAAGTGAGAAAATAATTATTTCGTGACTCCGTAGAAATATCCACCCATTACCCATCACCCATTACCCATTACCCATTACCCATTACCCATTACCCATTATTACCTCTCTGCATTTGTGATTCTAGAATCGACCCATAGAGCGGACTATGAATCATCAATTCTTCGTGAGTTCCCTGGGCTACTAGCCGTCCTTTATCCATTAACAGGATGCGATCGGCATAACGCACAGTACTAATCCGTTGAGCAATCACAAATGCCGTACATTTTTTGAGGTGCATTAAGTCATCTAGTGCGGCTTGAATTTGACGAGCGGTTTGAGCATCGACAGCGGAGGTACTATCATCAAGAATAAGGAGGCGGTAATCAGTAAGTAAAGTTCGCGCGATCGCGATTCTTTGCCGTTGTCCGCCCGATAGCCCCACCCCACGTTCAGCAACTACTGTATTGTAACCATCGGGTAAATCGGTAATAAAATCATGAATTTGAGCGGATTTAGCAGCAGCAATTACTTTATCTAAAGCAGCATTCGGCAAACCGTAGGAAATATTAGCGCGAATCGTGCCTGAGAATAATCTAGTTTCTTGTAAGACGATGCCAACTTGCGATCGCAAGCTAGCTAATTGTAAATCTCGCACATCACAACCATCAATTCTGACTGCTCCTTCAGTAACATCATAAAAGCGAGGAATTAAGTTAACGATCGTACTTTTACCAGAGCCAGTTGTACCCAATAGAGCAATTAATTCATTGGGTTTTGTCTCAAATGAAATTCCCTCTATAGCGAATGTTTCCGAGCCAGGATAACGGAATTGGACATTTTCAAAGGAGATGCGACCGATACAACTTTTTAGGGGGATCGCATTTGGGCGATCTCTAATTTCAATTGGTGTATCGATGACTTCATATACTCGTTCGGCTGAAGC
>JBBRVB010000137.1:0-9281 GCA_038247275.1 Chroococcales cyanobacterium | reverse complement strand
TCACTCGCAACGCCATAAATGGGGAGGCTTTATACCTGCTTCTCTCAGTAAGTAAGACGAATGCTCTACTCCTCTACCCACAATAATCGCACTGCCATTAGTGCAAATCCCAGTGCAGCAAACCCTTTGAGTACCTTAGTCGGTAAAAATTCGGCAATTTCACCACCAGCGACAACACCGATCGAACTAGCTAATAGTAACGCGGCAACTGAGCCAAAAAATACGGCGCGGGGATGTTGAGTGCTACCACCCAAGGCGATCGCGGCTAACTGGCTTTTGTCACCAATTTCAGCGATAAATACGGTCATGAATGTTAAGCCTAATAATTGCCAATCCATAATAATTGATAATTGATAAAACTGGTGTTGTTGGGAGTATTTACGTTCGATCGATCGGGTTAGGTGTTGGCGATTGTTACTCTGCGATCGACAGGACACTCACTACTTCCTAACATCTAAAGTCTAAAACCTCAAGTCTAAAGCACTCTAATGATACTGGGGATACTATCGATCGCCGCTAAATTTTGAATCTCAGCTAGTGCCGACTCAAAATCACTTTCGGAGACATCATGAGTCACGACGACAATTTCGGCGCGATCTCCTTGGAAACCAGTTTGAACGATCGACTCAATACTGACATGATGCGATCCAAAACAGGTGCCCAACTTGCCGATCACCCCCGGTACATCCATACACAAGAATCTGACATAGAAACTACTCCGCAAGCTTGATAAGGGAGCCATCGGACTGTAGAGATCGTGACTACAGCTTAAAAGGGGATGTAATGCCGTATTTGGTGAGTCGATCGCATCTTCACGACTGGGCTTGGATTGGATGACACCGACGAGCGCGACTAGATCGGAGACAACGGCGGAAGCTGTGGCACCAGCACCCGCACCAGGGCCAAATAACATCACTTGTCCCAATGGTTCACCTTCAATTAAAATCGCGTTGTACACGCCATTGACAGTCGCTAGGGGATAATCTTTGGGGACAAAGGTGGGATGTACCCGCACGGATACCGCGCCATCGGCTACTCGTTCGGCGATCGCCAGTAATTTAATGACAAAATTTAGTTTATCAGCATAAGCAATATCTGCCGCACCAACTTTCCTAATCCCTTCACACGCCACATCATCGCGCTTAATTCTGCCGCCAAAGGCGAGGGATGCTAAAATCGCAATTTTGTCCCCAGCATCCAAACCATCCACATCAGCGGTCGGATCTGCCTCAGCGTAGCCCAATTTTTGGGCATCGGCGAGGATATCTGCAAATTCACCACCTTCGACTGTCATCCGAGTGAGAATATAATTAGTCGTACCGTTGATAATCCCGGTGACGCGTTGAATGCGATTGACACCCAGCGACTGCTTCAGCGGTTGAATCACCGGAATACCGCCGCCAACAGCCGCTTCTAGCATCACATACACACCTGCTTGATTGGCTGCTGTAAAAATTTCGTCGCCAAATCGAGCGATCGCGGCTTTATTGGCAGTGACAATGTGTTTGCCGTGAGCGATCGCGTTGAGAATTAGGCTGCGGGCTGGTTCGATCCCCCCAAGTAGTTCAACGATAATCTCGATTTCGGGATCGGTGACGATCGAGTTGAGATCTGTTGTCACTAGTTCTGAGGGCAGCTCGACAGATCGCGGTTTGTCGATCGATCTGACTCCAACGCGCTGGATTTCAATAGCTTGGAGCAGGTGATGTCGCCCTACTAGATCTTGTAAAATTTGAACTGTACCAGTACCGACGGTACCCAGTCCGAGGATGCCAATTTTAACCACAACTTTATTATTTAGATTCACGCTCCAGTTTCGATCTTAAACTAGTTCGCACGGCTCTTTCATCTTTAGGGTGATAATTCATAGTTATTGCCGCTCAAGTCAAAACAGGCACAATTTTCATGAAAATTATGCCTGTTTTATTGGAACGTATTATCGCCTAACTGCTGACTGGGAAAAAATCTAAGAGTTTTTCATCCGCTTTAGCTCTTCTTGCAAGGCTTCTACTTGCTTCCGCATGTCGCTCACATGCTCGGGGGATTGAGATGGTGAGGAGGGAGCTTCGTTATCAGAGACAATTTCGATTCGCCGTGGCTCAGTGTTCTTTTGAACGCGTTCGCTAGTGCTGGTTGGAGCTTGACCTAAATTCTGTTGTTGGGCAGACTTAACCAGATCGTCCACCAATTTTCTGGCTTCTTCGGTGGTAAGTTCGCCTTTGGCGACCATTTCATCAGCTAATTTTTGAGCCTGGGTACCGATCGATGAGATCTTCTCACCTGCTTGTTCTCCTGCCACAGTTGCTAGCCCGACACCAAGATAAAATGCTTTTTGAACGATATCGCCTAAACCAGCCATAGTTAACTTCTCAAGATAATGATGAGGATTGTTTGAGCTATCTCACTTTTAATCATAGATGCTCTCACAGCTCTACGGCTAGGTCGAGTCTGGTACGGTTTGCCGATATGTAGCGAATGACGGCACTTGAGTCAAAAGTAATGCAAAATACCTTAGTGACCCGGATTCCACGCCTGTTATAAGCATCCCATGTTGCTGCTACCTTCCAGTCCTGACAAGGTTTGGGCGTTACGACCGCGCGGGTCCAGATCTAAAACCATCATAGCACAAAATTATCGAAGCGATCGAGTTATTTCGGGCAGATATCTCCACATCACATCTCGTCCCCCAGTTTCAAAATAAATCGAGCCTAAAGCTTTTCCCCGAGATGGATTTGGGGGGTGTGCATTTGGGCAATGGCGGCGGTGAGATATTCGATCTCATTGAGGAGGGGATTGATGGTTGCTGGTGATGCTAAAGTTCGCTCTCCAAAGGTATTGGTGGTGAGGATTTTATCTAATTGGCTCGTTAATTGTTGGATGGCGACAGCACCGACATTAGCACTAGCAGTTTCGATCGTGTGGAGGAGGTGTTCGATGGTGGCTAAATCGCGGTTGGCAAGGGCGATCTGGATCGATTGCAGGTGTGCTTGGGTACTTTCGACAAAGACTTGGAGGATCTGCCGCTCAAACTCCAGATCGCCCTCGGATAATTGGCGGAGATAGTCTAGATCTACTGAGGCTGGGAGCGGTGCTGCCGCTTCGCCCTGTGGTAGTAGCTCGGCGGGGATCTGATTATCGGCATTGAGTGGCAGTTCGATCGGATCTGGCGATTGCCACTGTGCTTGCGTCCAATGGGCGATCTTGGCAGAAAGTTCGTCTTTGCGGACGGGTTTGGATAAAAAGTCATCCATCCCGGCTAACATGGCTAATTCGCGATCTTCCTTCATCGCACTAGCGGTGAGGGCCACGATCGCGGTATGCCGCAGGTTACCTTCGCGAATCCGAATTTCTTTGGTAGCCGCATAGCCATCGAGTCGCGGCATGTGACAATCCATCAGGATCACATCGTAGTCTTGGACGGCAATTTTAGCGAGAACCTCTTCACCATCACAAGCGAGATCGGCGGCATAACCCAAGTTTTTGAGCTGATTGAGCGCAACTTTTTGATTGACTTTATTATCTTCAGCAACCAAGATGCGTAGAGCGGAGCTGACTTGCTGGGGGAGGATCTGCGGTTGGGGTGGTTTGGGATCGGTAATATCGCCAAATGAGGTGTGTGCCGGGACTATTTGGGCGGCTGGCTCGATACATTTACCGAGTAGACTCAGCGGCTTGG
This sequence comes from Chroococcales cyanobacterium, assembly GCA_038247275.1. Classification (GTDB taxonomy): domain Bacteria; phylum Cyanobacteriota; class Cyanobacteriia; order Cyanobacteriales; family Chamaesiphonaceae; genus Chamaesiphon. The sequence goes on along the minus strand of JBBRVB010000137.1, from coordinate 5,605 downwards.
CTGGTTTAAAGGTATAGCCAGCAATAATCGATTGCTGTTGGAGCTTGGAGGCGCGATCGTATTCATTAAACGCGATCGTGGTAATTATCCGAAGCTTTGCCAATTCGGGATAGTGGCCGATCTGCTCTGGGAGCGTGGTATTGCGGCTGTCAGGGAACGAAAGATCCGTAATTAGGGTTTGAAAAGGTTTCCCGACTACGGCGGCGGCTAGGAGCAGATTTATCGCATCGGCACTAGTGGTGGTGGTGGTGACGATCGCGCCATAATGTTCGGCAGCAGCAGCAATCGCATGGCGACTGTGATCCCAGTTACCAGCAATCAGCAGGTGTTGTCCGTGAATAGTTTGGGCGAGTTGCCGCGCGATCGTCGATTCGTCACTGATTTCTGGGGCGAGGTTCGAGCGGGCACAAGTGAGGGTAAACCAAAAGATCGAACCAGCCGATGGCGCACTGATCACGCCAATTTCTCCGCCCATCATTTCAATCAATCGCTTGGAAATTGCCAGTCCCAAACCGGTACCGCCGTATTGACGCGTGGTTGATGAATCAGCTTGAGAAAAGGATTGAAAAATCTTGTCTTGACTATCTTGGGCGATGCCGATCCCCGTATCTTGAACTTGGAAGTAGAGAGTTGTTTCCCATTCGGTGGTCGCGATCGCGCTAATATCGATCGAGACACCGCCCCGATCGGTAAATTTGACGGCATTACCAATTAAGTTGGTCAAAATTTGCCCCAATCGCGTCGGATCGCCTTGTAAATTAGTGGGGATGGTTGGTTCGATCCGACAGCTCAATTCGATCCCTTTAGAATAGGCATTATTGGCGAGGACTTCGATCGTTTGTTCGACGGTATCGATCAGATTAAAATTAATTTCTTCGAGGTGCAGTTGTCCGGCATCGATTTTGGTAAAATCAAGGATTTCGTTAATAATATTTAGTAAGTTATCGGAGCTACAGCGGATGGTTTCGACAAAGCTCCGCTGTTCGTCGTTGAGGTTGGTATCGAGTAATAACTCCGTAAAACTGATAATCCCATTCATCGGTGTCCGAATTTCATGGCTCATATTTGCCAAAAATTCACTTTTCATTCTGCCAGCAGATTCAGCTAGTTGACGGGCTTTTTCGAGGACGATGTTTTCCTTAGCTAGCTCTTGCCGACGATGGCGTTCGAGATCGATCGAGAGTGATTGGAGTTGTTTGGCTGTCGTAATATCTTCGATCGCGATTAAGAATCCTGAAACTACGGCAATATCACCAATTCTTTTACCATCGATAATGTCTCTTTGGATTTCCTGCCAGTTAAATAATGCTTCTAATTTGAGTGTGAAAAATTTATCATGATATTTGACTTCTTTGACAGGTAGACTTTGATAGGTATGGATATCGACGAGATGATCTTGCCACTCGCGAGCTGTGAGCCAGTGCGGTACCAGGCAATGTTCGATTTTATCACCGATATTGATATTTAAAAGTTGGGAGGCGACTGAATTACAAAACCAAACTGTGCCGTCTAATTCTGTGGCTAATAGTCCCATCGATAAGCTATGGGCGATCGCAGTTTGGGCGGATTGTGCCCGCCCTAATTCTGCCGCAATTGTCGCTAATTTGGCAACTTTACCAACTGGAATTGGTGGTAAAAGTTGTCGATCGCTAGCCCGTGGCTTATGGGTAACTAAATTGATTTGATGGGTTTGCCACAGCCGGTCGATTTCGCGTTTGACCAAAAAATCTGTATATTGACGTTCGCAATAAGCAACACCCACTGATGTTAGCAGCACTAGTGTAATCGGAGCGGTAACTGGCAACCAATAATTATTAGCTAAAGCTAAGATGACAATCGCCATCCAACTGCTACTCAAGCCGATTAATCCTAGCAATCTTTGACCGTGAGTGAGCCGACTAAGCCTGTCGCTCAACAGCGGACTAAATCCCAGTAATACTAATAATATCCAGTCGTTGGGTACGATTTGAAGTTGATTGCGTTGCAGCAAATTATCAACAACTGCGGCATGTAAATAGATACTGGCAACTCCTTCAGATCGATCGAATGGGGTTTCGATCTGTTTTGCATTACTCCCAGTGACACCAACTAAGACAATTTTGTTATTAAAGCCTTTTTCAAGCCGTTGCTTTTCACGCTCGGTTTTTGGCTCTAAAATCGAACTCAATGAATAATGATTAGTATTGGCGATTTTACCTGGCCAATTAATCCAAAAATTTCCTTCATTAGGCGGACGCTTAATCTCCGGATCGTTGCTGAGATTGTGTCCTTCTACTGCCATCCAGCCTAGAGAATAGACCTGATTTTTATAGGAGGAAATCTGTCTGACGACCCCATCGTGACTCTTGATTTTATCGATATGACCGATTGCTTGAGCGGCGGCTTTCAATCGCCGCGTCGGTACAATTGGTAGTCCTTGGCGATCCCAACTTTGGGCAAGCACGACGGCTTTATGGTTATTGATGGCTTTAATAAAATCATCATCATTGGGTGTGAGATCGTTGAAAATCTGCTCGAAGGCGATCGTACTGGCATTATACTTAGTTAAAATTCTAACTAACTTGGCATAGTAAGTCCGATTTTTGGGGAGATCTCGAAATTCAGCAATACTTTCATCATCGATTTCCACCACCACCACGCGCTCGTCCCACGCCCTTTCGCCCCGCAATTCGGTCAATCGATTGTAGGCAAAATCTTCAACCGGAGCAGTGGCACCGAGCTGCACCAACCCAATCGCGATCGTGGCAGCAATTGGCCCAGGTAACCATCGCCAGACAGATCGCAGATGTTCTGGAATCTGGAGGGAAAGATGAGTAAATCGAGTGAAATAGTTCAAGGTCGGTAGATGATGGCTGAGATTGGTGGGGGGATCTAAATCGATCGCACACGATCCGTAATTAAAATCAGGATAACTGGAATTTAAGGACTTGTAATCGGCAACATAGCTGTTAAAACTTGCTCGATTAGCGCATCGGAGACGAGCTTTTCGGTAGGATTCGATCGCTCATAGGAGATCGTCTCCGTCGCACCAATTTGACTGGGGAGAATAAATATTCCTTTGCCCGCTTGGACTTTTTTATCAGATTGCAGCGTCTTGACGATCTGCGCTAAATCGATCTGAGGCGGCAGTTCGATCTGGAGATCGGCTTTGCGGATGACGGTATTCTGCCGCTGTGCCTCACCGGATGTCCACAACTGCAACTTCACAGCAATTTGTCCGGCGGCGGCCATCCCCAAGGCTACAGCTTCGCCGTGATTAATCGCGTATCCGGTCACATTTTCGATCGCATGACCGATCGTGTGTCCATAATTGAGGGTGGCCCGCAATCCCGTCAATTCATGTTCGTCTTTGCTGACGATTTCGGCCTTGGCACGGGCAGAGCGCGTTAGAATAGTAGAGAGGAGCTGGATATCGATCTGGCTTTGCCCAAGTCCAGCGGCGCGTTCGAGCTGCTCGAATAGCTGTGGATCGCCAATGATGGCATACTTGATCGCTTCCGCCATCCCCGCCCGAAATTCTCGCTGTGGGAGTGTGTCGAGGACTTGCGGATCGGTAAGTACCAAGCGCGGTTGATGAAAAGCACCGATCAGATTTTTACCTTTGGGATGATTGACCCCAGTTTTACCACCGATCGACGAATCGACCATCGCCAGCAACGTCGTTGGTACTTGCACCACGTTGATGCCTCGCAGCCATGTAGCCGCCGCAAAACCGGTCATATCCCCAATCACCCCACCACCCGGAGCCACTAGTGTTGAGGAGCGTTCTAGCCCCCGATCGCCTGCCTGGTCGTAGATGTGGCCGATCGATTCGAGCGTCTTGTAGCGTTCGCCGTCGGGGAGTTCGCAATAAGAGACTTCAAAGTTTGCTTGCCTGAGGGCGGAGATCGCCCGATCGCCATACAATCCAAATACGGTCGGATTGGAGACGACCATCACCTTGTGACCCAAATTTAACTCGCGGCACTTACTACCCAAGCGATCGAGATTTCCGGGTGCGATCGAGATTTCATAGGAGTTTTCAGCTAGAGCAACTTGAATCGATTCCATAAGGGTTGGGTACGAAAGGTCGGAGATTAATAGTCAGGGACAGTGCCACGGCGGTGTCATCATCTATGCTCACCAATCGCTGCTTGCCACAAACCTAGTTTTATTGTAGATCTCTGGGGCAAGAATCCCCCTCTTTGGTGGGCAGACTTCCCACCTGGTGCTTGGGATGATGGATCGAGAACCTTTGTGTCTGCTAGCCGCTAGGTTCCAGTCGATGATTTAATAGTAAGTGAATAGTTATAGTGGAGTTAGTAAGTTATGTCCGGTGCGATTACTTATCTCGGTTTTATCGGTTTGATGTTTGCAATTGCGATGGGTCTGTTCTTTGGCCTCAAATTTACCAAAATTATCTAGGAACTCGCGGCTAGTCTCCAGTGGCTAGTCTAGAGCCACCTTCATTCACTCATTTTCACTATCTTCCTCGCACATGAAATCTTACCTCGCTGCTGCCATTCAAATGACCAGCCTCCCGGATCTAGCGAAAAATCTAGCTACCGCTGAAGAATTAATCGAATTGGCCGTCCGCAGAGGTGCTGAGTTGGTCAGTTTGCCCGAAAATTTTGCTTTTTTGGGTACCGAGCAAGATAAAATCGAACAGGCTGAAGCGATCGCGACTCAAACTGAGAAATTCCTCAAGACCACCGCTCAAAAGTATCAAGTTACCCTCGTTGGTGGCGGTTTTCCCGTGCCAGTCGGTACTGAGGGCAAAGTCTACAATACCGCGCTACTAGTCGGCTCTAGTGGTGAAGAACTAAGTAGATACGAGAAGACGCATTTATTTGATGTCGATCTCCCCGATGGCAATACCTACCGCGAATCGAGCACGGTGATGGCTGGGGACAGACTACCTGATGTTTACCATTCACCGCAATTGGGCGGACTCGGGTTATCGGTTTGCTATGATGTCCGGTTTCCCGAGCTGTACCGCCATCTGTCCAAATTGGGCGCGGATGTCTTGTTTGTGCCGGCGGCGTTTACGGCTTATACAGGCAAAGATCATTGGCAAGTATTATTACAGGCACGAGCGATCGAAAATACTTGTTATGTGATCGCTCCAGCGCAAACTGGCACCCACTATGCCATGCGTCAAACTCACGGACATGCGATGATTATTGACCCTTGGGGGGTTATTTTAGCTGATGCGGGGGATCTGCCGGGAGTCGCGATCGCGGAAATCGCGCCAACTCGTCTGGCACGGGCGCGCGCTCAAATGCCGTCGTTGCAGCATCGCGTGTTTGCGTGAATAGCTAGTGTTAACTATTGTGGCTTTGGGTAACGATCTGTCTGTTGCGCTAAGCGGAGCGGTAGACGATATATACTAGTGAGTTTCGTTTTTCCTAGTGGGGGCAGAACCCGGATCTGGGGGTACCGACCCCCAGCCCCCCCGTTGAAAGCGGCTCGCTCCGGTCGGGTTCCCCGACCATGGAAGCGAGACAAGACAGGCGGAACGCCGCCTCTCAAACTCTCCTGCGTATGGTTCGACCTGTGTGAAGCATGGCGCGGCATTCACTCCATTCTATTGACCCGACCAGTCCACCAGCTAGAATACAGCCAG
>JBBRVB010000136.1:0-9303 GCA_038247275.1 Chroococcales cyanobacterium | reverse complement strand
CAGCAGGAGATGCAGACTTATCAACAGGGGTTACAGCAGACCAAAAAATGGTTTGAGGGTGAGAAAACGGATCTAAAGGGATATGTTCAGGGGATAAAGGTGGCTGGCGAAGCATTTCAATCGAACCTCACCAACCAAACGGAGATGGTCGCTTTACAGACGCAAGCAATCCGTGAAGAGATCGCCGCAGATCGCGCTGAATTTATCAAGCTGGTTCGAGTCGCACGAGATACCTATCAAACAGCGATTAGCCAGACCCAGACGGAGTATGACAATGCGATTACATCGAATCAACAGGCACTCCAGCAGCATCAGGCTGTAGTTGATAAGGGACTAAAGGTGGTAAAGGATCTAAGTTCGTTGCAGACTAAACTGCAAGTGACTAGGGTTTGGGTAAATGTTTTCGATTCACTGCCGCCACTAGTTTGGTTGGGAACGATCGCAGGTAGTATGGTGTTGGGAGTGGTAGGAACTTGTTTCTATTTCGGCGATAGTTTTCCTTATCTCCAAGTAATTAAGGAAAATCAGAAATTATTAACATCTTGCTTTTATAAAGATTCGACTCAGTTAAATCCCAATGTCAAATGCACTATTTCTGCTGAGTTGAAGAAAGGAAAAAAGGGTAAGTAGTCTCGGTCTACTTTTGCTGCCAAGCTGTAGGCGAGACAATTTGCGCTGTGGAGTCATCTAAATAAAACTCTCGAACGGGAATACCCGTTCGTTCGCAGCATAATGGCTCAACTACTTTGGTAAAAGGATTCCAAATCGCTGTGACATGACGTTTGACCTTTTTCCGCACTAATTCGCACTGCAAATGAATAGTAGGTAGCTCAATTATCAAGACACTATACAACGAAGCAGCTACTTTAAGGGCATATCGTTCTTGTAAATCGGCGAGTTTGCGACCGAGTTCACCCTCTGTGGCGGCAATTCGCTCTAATTCTCGCAGATTATCTCCATCTTCAGCATCGCGAGAGCGACTGCGCCGCTGAATTTCTTGGATCATCGTCCCATAATAAGTTTTCAATCGCTCTTGGTCTCTAGCTTTGGCTCGATCTAATTTCAGCCGCCAATTCTCGATATTCGCAGCAATTTGTCGAGCGGCGGTAGATTCGATCGCCTGCGAGAAATCCGCTAAAAATGCCTCAGAAACTGCTTGCGGATCTGCGACGGGGAACCTGTCGGCTTTCCAAAATAAGGCATCGCCAATCCCAATCGGGGTCACTTTCGTGGTCTCATTGATGATGAATGATACTATCCCCATTCGCTTTTCATCAGCTTCAGCGGTGTAGGTAACGTGGCAATAAAGATAGCGGGTTGTGGCTGGTTTTGCCTCTAGGAAGCGGATTAAACCATTTTGGGGGCACAGAGTTTGCAGTAGTTGTTTTTCAAAGCCACTGGTTTTAATATGTCCTGGATACTGAACCCGGATCGTACTGACAGATCCTCGTGCGCCTAATAATTTCGTAAATTGTTGAATTAGCTCGGAGTGATAGGTGACAAATAAGCTATTGGGGATATTAGCTTGAGTGGCAATTGTCGCTGTTTCGGGTAATTTTAACTGTTTGGCAATCTTTGCAGGTAATAATACAGTCATCGCATGGTCGGTTTCGGGTTCGGTGATGCCGTCATATAATGAGACAAGATTGGATAATGTGGCAAGAATGGGGTCGGCACTCATAAATACGATCGGCGATTCTAAATCAATTGTGGTTTGGATTTATCTTCATAATTAAGCTTCAAATTCTTCACCAAAGATTTGTTCGTCAATGGCTTGAGTTTGGCGATAGCGATCTTTGGCTTGCAATAAATCATCTGCCAGTCGATTAAATGCTGTATCCAATTCTGGTTTAGCTTGGTGACTCAACCAAATCCCCATCACGACATCGCTAAAGTCGAATTCATCATCGATGTTGCCTAAAATTGTTTCGACTTCACCCACGACTAACTCGAACATATTAATCTTATCGTGGAGAATCCGCAGGATATATTCTTCGATGCTATCTTTAAGACAAAAGTTAAAGATAAAGACATCTTGAGTTTGCCCGATCCGGTGAATTCGTCCGATCCGCTGTTCGATTTTCATCGGATTCCAAGGTAGATCGTAATTGACGATCGCATTGGCAAATTGGATATTCCGTCCTTCTCCGCCAGTTTCCGAAGCTAGGAGGACATTAACATTATCCCGAAAAGCACCGATCGCGGCATCTTTTTCCTTGAGCGACATCCCACCCTGAAATTCGGCAAAGGGAATATTTGCCGCTTCGAGAGTTTTGGCGAGGTAGGCACTGGTTGCTTTATGGGTGCTAAATACGAGGGTTTTCTGGCTCGATTTTTGCAGCATCTCGACTAGTTTTTTTGCCTTCTCCACCTGCTGCATTTGCGCGGCGCGTTTGGCTAATTTGGTGAGGTTTTCATCGGGTAAGCGTTTGGTTAGTTGTTTGAGGGAGTCGGCTAAAGCACCAGGGGAAGAACCCGCGCGCATCAGGAGATTGGTGCGGGAGAGTTTATCTAGCTGGGCATCGGTGCGGAGATAGTCGTTTAAATCCTGATACAGTTTCTGTTCGACGGCGGAAGGGGTAACTGTAATCGTGGTGGCAAATCGTTTGGGTAGTTTGACATCGACTAAGGCGCGAGTGTTGCGAATCATCACTTCCCGCATCAGGGATCTGAGTTTGTCTGGATTTTTGGGAATCCGTCCGTTTTTAGCATTGACGTATTCTTTCTTAAACTGGGCTTCGGTTTGGAGTAAGCCCGGTTTGAGTAATGTGAGCAGGTTAAATAGCTCCACTAAGGTGTTCTGAACTGGTGTGGCGGTCAACATTAACATAAACCGTTTATTGAGGGCGTTAACGAGCTTCCAGTTGAGAGTATTGCGATTTTTGAGGTGGTGCGCTTCATCGACAACAACCAAATCCCAGGTTCGTCCGGTGACATGGGCGAATTGTTTGGCAGATTTAGCCGTATTGAGAGATGCAACGATGCGCGGATTTTCCGTCCAGAATTCGTCCAGGGATTGCTGGGGGTCGCGTTCGTCGGTGGTGACGGTAGTAATCCCAAACTTTTGTTCTAGTTCCTGTTGCCACTGGGAAACTAAGGAGGCGGGGGTGAGAATCAACATCGAACTCACCATGCCTCTGGCGAGGTATTCGGCACAAATCAGCCCAGCTTCGATGGTTTTACCTAAGCCGACTTCATCGGCGAGTAATGCTCTGCCACCGAATTGTCTGAGGACTTTCCGGGCGGTTTCAATTTGGTACCAATATTTGTCGATGCTCGTCAGTTGGGGCAGACAAATTAGTTGGTCGTAGTCTGCCATGATGGAGAGGTTGAATAAATCCAACCGCGATTCATAAAAATCGATCGGGTCGTATTTTCCTTGTTGAAGTGTGGTGAGAATGTTAGATGTGTCGAATTTAAAAGTGTAGGAGCTATCCATTCGTTTATGATGCTGAAATTTATTGCCGTAAAAAGTCAAGTAGCATCGAGTCTCGCGAACGATAAGTAGATTAGATGTGTCGATCTAATTACGCTCGAACGCTCGGAACATCACAACTTGAGATTGAAAATCTTTTGCCGATTATATTCCACAAACTCCATCGAAAATCTAGTTTCATTAAGCGTAATCAGATCGTCAGGGATGCAACTTAAAATATCAACAACTTGAGTAATATTAATCTGCCTCAATCTTTCCAACCAAATTGCCGCAGCACTCGGTCTAATTTTAACAGCAATTTCTAAAGCTCGGATTGTAGTAATTTCTACTGTCTCAGATCGCTCGTCGATTGTTTGAGTTTCCCACCAACAAGACTCCAGCAACCGAGAATCGGCAAAGTTACCAGATTGTTGCTCCTCTCGATCTAATTTACTACCCAGACAATCCCCATGATCGAAAGTCGGACACAAAAAATATCCAGATTCAGAAATAGCTATCTCCAGATTCTCATCATGCCTGTCTGTTGCTCCTAGCCACGCATCTAACAGTAAATATCCCACCAATAAATCCGAGCTATCTGCAATCCCTTCAATTCTATTCCAACCTAATGGCAATCCCACCGAATTTTGGTGAAGATAAAACATCACATTCGAGACATTATAGCCATCCTCAAAACTCTCGGAATATGCACTGTCGTAATTAGGATCGGCTTGACTTAGAAAATCTCGAATACTAATTACCTTACAATTGTTGGGAGTATAATCAACCGAAATACTTCCAGGCATCCAAGTATCACCATTAGCAACATAAATACTGGCTAATTCCGTCCGAGCCATTGGCAACCCAAGTAACTGCCCTAGTTCGTAAGCTACTTTTTCTCGCCAATCCATCCGGTGTTGTTTGGGATTATCGCCATAGGGAAATGCAGCTTTAAACAAACATCGTCCCAGATTAGTTTGATTAGTCCAGTATTTATAAAACCGTCCATCTTCCTCATCGTCGATTTCAACTCCAGAGCTATTTTCGAGTTGATAGATCGGAAATTTAGCGATTTCCATATAGATCTCCAATTGGCAAGTATAGTGCCGAAGTAAATGGAGTAAAATCGCGACATGTAGCCGAACACAACAACTTTCGCTTAGTAAAAAATGCGTCGTTAACTTGCTCGATCTGGAGGGTAACGTTTGGGGGATGTTCTGTGACTAAAGCCTGAATGTAGCCTGGGACTGAACCAATCGGCTGCCCTGTTGGTTGATGAATGGCACCTCGCCCGTGAATTATCAAGCGATCTCCTGCTTGCACGGTGTCTTTGAGCCAACGCTCGTCTGCCAATAAATGCAGCCCACTCAAGCCAAAGAAAAACCGATAACAACCATCACGATCTGGCTCTAGTTCTGGAAACACATCGAGGTCATCTTTTTGACGATAGCCACCACTGCGAGCGACATAGGCGATCGGATCGTCTAAATCGGCTCTTAGACCTAAATCTGGTAAGTTAACAGGCATTTCTTGCGGGCGATCTAACGGCATTCGACAGGCATAAACCGGAGGAATGCTGGGAGTAACAGATATGCGATCTATCGGGGATAAACCAAAATAGTTTTGCCACAGGCGACTGCTCGCGATCGCCTGTTTGACCCCAGCCACACAACCCGTCCGATAACCACCCTCGTCCCAAATCATTTTTTTAACAGGTACCCACAGATCGGGATTAACCTGACAGCCTAAAAATAAACCAGTAATTCCACCCTGCTGTGTCACATCCGATTGGTTCGAGCGTAAATCGCCAGCTACGCTATCTGGTCGGATTGATAAAGTCATAATTTTTTTTGAATATATGTTTTTTTGATATTCATCAGCCTTTTCAGTCCGGCTCTTGGATCTCATTTGCTGGTGAGGATTGGCTGTCGGTTGGATCGGGATCGGGATGGAGTTTAATCCCCAATTTCAAAGCGGGATTATTCACCCATCTGTCGCCCACATGGGTATAAATGGCCGTGGTCTTGGGATCTGAGTGACCGAGCAGCTCTTGAACTTGGCGCAACGACGCTCCATTTTGAATCGCTAAAGTTCCCGCCGTATGCCGGAGAGAATGGGCGGAGAGGGTGCGCCCATCGCCATGTTTGAGGTTGAGAGCGGTGAGGTAGTAATCGACAATATATCGAATCCCCCGTCTGGTGAGGCGATAATCGGCTTGTTCTGGCTCGATTGGCTGGGGACGGTAGTGGAGGTTGATAAATAGGGGTTCACTGCGGGCGATGCTATATTTTGCCTGTCTCCGAATTAGTAAATACCGATCGAGTAAATCCACCAATTCGGGAATCAGGGGGACGATCCGTTGCTGTCGCTTACTGGAGACAGTTATCCCCACCCCCGCCGGACTTCGCAGAATATCCCCAACGTTAGCTTTGTGGATTTCCATCGTCCTGACACCTTCTAGGGTCATCATCCCCAATAACAGTTGGTCGCGGAGGATTTTGAGGGCGGTGGATTTAGCCAGTGGAGCTTGGACTAAGGTTTCGGCTTCGCTGGAACTGAGATAGGTAATCCGGTCGGCGGGGTCGCCGCGTTGTTTGGGCGGTTTGATGCCCCAGACGGGGTTATGGGAGAGCAGTCCATATTCCATCGCCGCATCGTACATCCGGCTGATGGCGACGAGTTTGAGGGAGATGGTGGCGGGTTTGTACTTTTTTTGGACGAGATAGTGACGGTAGATCTTAATCGCATCTCGCGTCACAGTTAGCGGTTGAAGTTGTTGGATTTGGCACCAGATTAGGTATTGCTTGACTTCGCACCAATAGGTGCGGATGGTTTCGGCACTAGCTCCGCCCGCGCCGATATCGAAGGTGAGAAAGTTAGTGAAGGCGGCGAGTAAAGCATCGGCATCGAGGATAAAAGTTGTGGTGGTGAGAGTCGATTTTTCCATCTGTTATGCCGCCTCTTAAATTACGGTCGAGCCAGCTATTTAATCATCGTACCGCTAATTCATTTTAGCGGCAGCCCTAAGTCTCAAGTTCTTATCAAATATTGATGCCAGCAAATATGTCGATCTGGGTATTTTCGGTAAAATCCCAGTTTTAAGATTGAGGGGAAGAGGAATTAATATAGCAAGTTATGTATTTATTTGTATCTTTCTAACCGCTACAAACCTAAACTAGATCTGCCAAAACATTGGAAGCTTGTGCCTGATATTTGTGGCGATTGTCGTCATAGCGAGTCAAGGTGTTCAAGTTCGCATGACGGCTCAATCCTTGGGCGGCGCGAATATTGCCCCCACTGGTATCTAGGTAGGCGGTAATCGCACTGTGTCTGATTCGGTGGGGGGAAATGACTTTATCGATTCCCGCTGCTTTGCTAAATTTTCGCACCAACCGATAGATACTACTGCCATCCAACCTATGTCCGTGGCTGCGCCGATCTAAGCTGATAAACAGCGGCGCACTCCGGTCGGGTTCCCCAAGCATGGACGTGGGGCAAGACAGGGGGTCTTCGCGGTGAGTGGTACCTCTAACTGCCAACCACTCCTCAATCGCGCTGGTGGTGGTCGCGGCTAAATCGATCGGACTTTTTTGAATCTTGCCTTTCCCCAGAATCCACAGTCGCCCAGATTTATCGAAATCCCCCAGATCTAGACTACAGATTTCATTGCGGCGGAGGGCATTGTCCCACAGTAACCGGAGGATGGCATAGTTCCTGATGCCAATTGTCGTCGTTCGATCTGGGAGGACGATCGTGTCTTTAAACTCCGATATACTGATGCCTGTAGTATCCCGATAAGTCTCGACTTTTAAACTCTTGACATCTTCGAGACTAAAGGTACATCGTTCTAATTTACGGGCGTATTCGACGAGGGATTTTAAGGCTGAAAGTCGGACGTTAATCGTGCTGGGGGCTAATTTAGCAGCGATTAGGAGTTGTCGGTAGTGGAGTAGTTGATAGACTGCTTCGGCTTGGGGGAGGGAGAGGAATTGAGAGAGAATGGATGTCGATACCTGACATTGATAGATGCGGCGACAGAAATCAGCGATGGCTCTGGCGTAGACAATCTGGGTACTGGGAGAGATGCCCACCTTGAGGAAATCATCCCAAAAATCGGTTTGGGACGATGGTAAATGCACGACTTGGGGACTTGCTGATGCTGAGGTGAGAGCGGAATTGACCTGATAAACCATAATGTCAAATTAATGATTCAAGAATGTCAAATTAATGATTAGAGTGTGGGTAGTTTCAATAGCAGCTAACTCATGGGTAAATAATTGATTTATTTACTCACGAGCGGCAGGTCATAAGTAGAGAATAGGAGTTTTCTACTCATGAGAAATCTCCGTGCTGGCGATTAAAATCAATTAGTTCGATGGCTGGGGCTATTTGTGACTCTTTAATCCAACCATCAGGAATTCGAGCGAATAGTCCGACAATAAATTCTCTCTCGATTGCCCTAATTCTTGCTCTCCAGGCTCGAACGGCATCTGGCTTGAGTAGTTCGAGCTTTTTAACGATCGTTCTCATTTGAATGGGGAAATTTGTCTCGCTCACGAAGGCGGTTTCTAAGTCTTCGGTATACCACCTTAAATATTCAGCTCCTTGATTTCGACTGTTGGCAAATCTCATACTAAATCCACAGTCATATAGCGGTAGTAATTCTTCTCTACCAGAGAGCGGATCGATCTGGATACCCCAGTTTTTCGAGTGTCGATCTCCGTTGGCAATTAGATAGTCAAATAATAGATAACCAGTGAATAAATCACTACTAGATTTGATGTTAGGGGGCAGACTAAGATCTGGTAATATGAGATCGCGACGGTCGATCGTGTTGAGAACATTCTCGATCGTATATAGAGTTTGATTATCGTCTGTCAAGCAGAGTTTGCCAGATCTTTCAACCCAATTTTCATGGAGATAGCTGGGACTAAGAATCGCTTTTTGTCCATCGGCTAATTCTCCAAACTCATAAGTTGCGGTAGGAATACCGATCGATACAGCTAGTTCGCTGGCAATCTTTTCCTTCCAAACTTGATTGAATAAGTCATCACCAAACTTTACCAAACATCGTCCCAAATTAGGGATCTCATCCCAACCTTTATCAACAACTCCATTAACATCATCTTGGACAATTCGATCTTTTGTTCCAGATACTCGATAGATTGGAAACTCGTTCATTGTTTCACCAAATTCTCTTGCAAGGAGAATGTGGAACTAGCATAGGGATTAGAGCTAGCGAAAGTTATTTTAGTCAGGATTTCTACTCCGAATATCGATGGCTGGGAAATATTCAAGATTTCAGCTTTAACGATCGAGCCTTCTAATCGGGTAAAGAAGTCAGGGACGATCGCGGGATACTTGGTACGATTCCCGCTGAGTTGGATCGAAACTATCCCATTGTGACACTCTAATTTTGACTCTTTAGTAAACGAGTCCCAGTGTTGTTGCAAATCTTTGGTGGTGCCGATGCGACAATAAAACTCGTAATCGCCATCGTCATTAGGCGCGAGGATTGGGCATACTGAATATGGATCGCCATGAATAGTACCTCCAGTTCGAGCCATAAAAGCAAATGGATCGATGCCTGGAAAATCTAACCATAAAGATTTACACATTTCACCGATATCTTTGCGCTCCACGGGTATTCTTGGCTCAAAAGCGGAAGGAATATCTGTAGAAATATACTCATCTTCCAAGCCAGGGATACCCAGAATTTTGGGAATTCCTTTGTATTTCTTAACTAGATCGACACAAAAGCTAGTTGGATTTAAGTGATAGCCAAGTGAAGACTTAGTTAACTTTACTAGAGCTTCCCACTCATTCGTATCGGGGATAACCCAGCCTAGATATATTCCGGTAATGGTGCCATCTTTTGATAGTGGTTG
>JBBRVB010000135.1:0-9320 GCA_038247275.1 Chroococcales cyanobacterium | reverse complement strand
TGAGCAAAAATAATCAGTGACAGAAAATCACCGACAGTCGTTTTTTTGTAAATAATTGTAATCCCATTTTGCCAGGAAAAGTTTAATGCTGGGCTAATATCTTGATTGGCGATCGCCAGTCCACCCTGCCACAATAATACTAATAAGCTAATTGATGCTAGACCTTGAATAATCGGGAAAATTGTATTTCTTAGTTCGGCTAACTTAAGATTGGCTGTGAATAATTCTTGATTTTTCTGACGGAAGGCTCTGCGCTCATTTTCTTCCTGAGCGTAGATTTTAATCAAGGCAATCCCGCTCATATCCTCTTGGATCAATTCACTCAGATCTGAGATTGATTCTTGAACGGTGACTTGCTGAGTCCGTAATTGCCCACTAAATAGCTGGACGACAATTAACATCAACGGATATACCGCCAATGCCATCACCGTGAGTTTGATATTAATCAATAACATTGCTGGCAAAGTCAGCGCGTAAGCAAACACAATATTTGCCGTACTCAACACCGCAAAGCCCACCAACCGCATAATGTTTTCGACATCACTAGTAAACCTATTGACAAGATCGCCCACCGTCATCGTCACAAAATATCCCGGCTCCAAGCTGAGAATATGCTCGAAGATATCCTGCTTCATTTTGGCTTGAACTTGTCGCCCGACCCCAAAAATCAGAATCCGTGATACCATCCTGACAACCCACATAATCGAGGTCAATCCCACTAAAAAGATTGCCAGTCGAGTGAAATAATCGCTAGAGAAGGAAGTTTTCAGGATATCGATCCCTTCCCTAATTAGTAGCGGGATATACACACTCAAAGCATTGACAACAAATAGCGCAGCGATACCCTGTGCGACTTGCCATTTATAGGGATTGAGATAATTGAGGAGTTTTTGGAAACGCGACATTAATTAAGGGATGGGAGATGGGAGCTAAGAGATGGTTAGCAGAAGCAGTGTAATTTTGCCTAATCCGACACATCAACTGCATCTGACGATGGAGATCGCAAGAGTAACTACTGACACAGACGGATCTTGTGTGATAAAGTTAGAGGTTTGTGGCACCATCTCAAATATAGCTCAGAAAGCTTAAATAGAAATCAATATGGCAAAGCGCGTACAGTTAGTTTTAACCCAGGATGTCCGTAAATTGGGCAAAAATGGCGACTTAGTAGAAGTAGCACCTGGTTATGCCCGTAATTATCTCCTGCCTCAGAAGATTGCTACCAATGTGACTCCTGGTATCCTCAAGCAAGCCGAAAAGCGTCGTGAAGTCGAGCGGTTACGGTTGTTGGCATTGAAAGAAGTAGCTCTCACCCAAAAGGCTGCCATCGAAAAAACTGGCAAGTTCTCGATCTCCAAGCAAGTTGGTGAAAATGAAGCAATTTTTGGTACAGTGACTACTGCTGAAGTTGCTGAAGTCATCAAAGAAATTACTGGGCAAGATGTTGACAAACGTGACATCACCATGCCAGATGTAGCTAAACTTGGTACTTATAGAGCCGAACTCAAGCTCCATCCTGAAGTTGTCGTTACTGTCGAGATCGAAGTAGTCTCCAAGTAATTTGTAAATGTGACGATCGAATCAGGCTGCACCCGCAGCCTATTTTTATATGCTGATAATTTTTTAGTATAATAGTACTGTAGTCTGAGTGGTAACTCCTACCCTCTATCTTCTATCTACCCTCACTCATGACAGATACACCCAGCTTTCGATCGACAAGTCTGATTCCGCCGCAGAATATTGAAGTTGAGGAAGCGATCTTAGGTGGGATCTTACTCGATCCAGAAGCGATTGGCCGCGTTGCCGAAAAACTCATTCCTGAAGCCTTTTATATCCCCACCCACGTTGATATTTATAAAGCAGCTTTAGCACTCAATAGTCAAGGTAAACCGACAGATTTACTCACACTTACCGACTGGTTGATCGACCAAAAGCAGCTCGAAAAAATTGGTGGGCAAGCTAAACTAATTCAACTATTAGAACGAACAGTTAGTGCGGTAAATATTGACTCCCTCGCCGTCCTCGTGATGGATAAGTATATCCGCCGAGAATTAATTAAAGCTGGTACCGAAGTCACTCAGTTGGGCTATGCAGCCGATCGCTCGTTGGAAATCGTCCTCGATGAGTCAGAACAACAAATCCTCAATTTGACGCAGGCTAGACCCAAGCAAGGGTTAACACCGATCGCCGAAATTGTGGCGACAACCTACCAAGATATTCAAGCTCGTCATGATAAATTAATTCCACCTGGATTGACTAGCGATTTTAGCGATCTAGATGGAATGACAGGTGGCTTTCAGCGATCGGATTTGATTATTATCGCCGGTCGTCCGTCAATGGGAAAAACAGCGATCGCTTTGAATATTGCCTCAAATATGGCAAAACTTCATCAACTACCAGTATTGATATTTAGCCTAGAAATGTCCAAAGATCAATTAGTTCAAAGATTGATTGCTAGTGAAGCTGGAGTAGATAGCAATCGCTTGCGGGCTGGGCGAATTAGTCCCAATGAATGGGACCCAGTATATAAAGCTGTAGATAGAATTGCCGAGCTGCCAATTTATATCGATGACAATGCCAGTATGATGGTGATGGAGATGCGAAGTCAAGCCCGAAAATTGCAAGCCGAACATGGCGGTACATTGGGATTGATCATGATCGATTACCTGCAACTGATGGAAGGTAGTAGTGACAATCGCGTCCAAGAAATCTCAAAAATTACGCGCAGCTTAAAAGGATTAGCACGAGAATTACAAGTACCATTAATCGCCTTGTCACAATTAAGTCGGGGTGTGGAAGCTAGAAATAATAAACGTCCAATGATGTCAGATTTGAGGGAATCGGGATCGATCGAACAGGACGCAGATTTAATTATGATGCTATATCGTGATGCTTATTATAATCCAGATACACCCGATCGAGATATTACGGAATTGATTATTACCAAGCATCGAAATGGCCCAACGGGGATCGTCAAATTAGTTTTCGATCCAGCTCTAACTAAGTTTAAAAATTTGGCACGTCCGATGCATTAGCTCGATCGATAGTTGATGACTCGATTGGTATAACTAGGTCTTCTATTCATGTTGACTTTTGATGATGTCCTCCTAAAATTTTATGACAAGATCGTTGGTGATTCGGGGTAGCAGTTTCGATTGGGGCGCGCTGACATATATCATGGGGGTTTTAAATGTGACTCCCGATAGTTTTAGCGATGGCGGAAAATTTGAGACAGTTACAGCGGCGATCGATCGAGCCGTGCAAATGGTCGCCGCAGGTGTCGATATCATCGATATAGGCGGCGAGTCCACCAAACCGGGTGCGACACCAGTAGATGAGCAAACAGAATTAGATCGAGTTATCCCTGTAATTGAGGGTATCCGTCAACATCCCGACACCGAGCAGATCCCGATCTCGATCGATACTACCAAAGCCAGCGTCGCTCGATTGGCAATTGCGGCCGGTGCGGATATCATTAATGATGTCTCTGGGGGTCAATTAGACGAGCAGATGTTCGCAACTATGGCGCAACTCGGCGTACCCTATATCCTGATGCACATGCGCGGTACGCCAGTAACGATGCAACAGATGACCGATTATGATGATGTTGTTAGCGAACTACTAGCCTTTTTTGAGACTCAGATCGATCGAGCGACTGCAAGTGGCATCGATCGCGCTAATATCATCATCGATCCGGGAATTGGTTTTGCTAAAAAGTACCGCCAGAATATCCAAATCATTCAACAGCTCGATAGACTACAGGTATTTGATTTGCCCCTATTAGTCGGTGTATCGCGCAAAAGCTTCATCGGCACTATTTTACACCAACCCGACCCCCAACAGCGGTTGTGGGGGACAGCAGCCGCCTGTTGTGCGGCAATTGCTGGCGGTGCAGACATCCTCCGAGTGCATGATGTAGCAGAAATGTTCGATGTCAGCCGGGTTGCAGATGTAATGTTTAGAAATCGCGATCTGGATCGGGCTAGTTGATGCAATCAGCTAAAAGTAGTGAGAAAATAGAAGTGTTTCCCCACAACTACTCAAACGATCGTCGATCTCCAAATAGTCCCCAATCACAGTGCAGATTAACTCATCTCTCGACAATATCTTGACTCCGACAGCGATTGCTCTAGGTAACTTTGACGGCATTCATCGGGGTCATCTGGAGGTGATTAGACCTGTTTTAGATTGCGACAAGCCGAATTTCTACAAAACAGTAGTGACGTTTGCGCCCCATCCTCAACAATTTTTTACCGGACAACCACGGCAACTGCTCACGCCCCACCAAGAACGGGTCATCATTTTAGAGCAGTTGGGAATTGAGCAGCTAATTTTGCTACCATTCGATCGCGAGTTGGTAAAGTTATCTCCCCAGGAGTTTGTCGATCGGATTTTGGGTCGCCAAATTCAGGCTAAATTTGTGAGTGTGGGCGAGGACTTTCGATTTGGCAATCAACGGGCGGGTGCAGCTACGGATTTAGTCGAGCTGACAGCTCAGATCGGTGTACCAACCCGGATTGCGCCATTAGAAACCGATGGGGACAGTCGGATTAGTAGTTCGCGCATTCGGGCGGCATTATTGGCTGCGGATTTGACATTGGCGCAGATCCTCTTAGGTCGATACTACTCGATCGTCGGTACGGTAGTTAGCGGTCAAGCCATCGGCAGATCGATCGGATTTCCCACGGCAAATCTTCAATATCCACCTGAAAAATTTCTGCCGCGTCAGGGTGTCTACTGCGTGCGGGTGGATACCGCTACAGCTAGCCAATTACCAGGAGTAATGAACATCGGCAAACGCCCGACGGTAAATGGCATCAATACCACTATCGAAGTTCATTTGCTCGATTGGGATGGCGATCTGTATGAACAACAACTCACCGTTCATTTACATCACTTTTTGAGAACCGAGCAAAAATTTCCCGATCTAGTCGCGCTGACAAATCAAATTCAAGCCGATTGCCAAGCAGCCAGAGACTTTTTTTCAGCGGCTCCATCATAGTGGCAAATTAGGTACTCGATCGAATGCCGCGTATTTCCATTTGTTCCATGAAGAATTCTTCGAGTGATGCACGTCCTTGTTTGAGCGATATTAATTCGGCTGCCATTAGTCGGAGTGTTGCCAAAAACTCTTGAGGTTCGCCGTGAATCCTCCCATGCCAAAGATCGTCATGATAAGCGATATCACCAATCCATCGATCGAGTACTTCTCGATCGCCACCACGTCCAGTCACATCATAATAGCGTCCGGCTGCTAGTCCTTCCGTACCGACTGGATTGACGAGTAAATCTGATAATGTCCCGCAGCAGATTAATTCGCCCCGCGCTAAGATGCCCACTCGGCTACAAATTTGCTCGACTTCTGCCAAAACGTGACTATTAAAGAAGACAGTTTTTCCGGCATCGCCCAACGAAACTATAATTTCGCGCATCTGTCTGATTCCCAGTGGATCGAGTCCTGACATGGGTTCATCGAGGAAAATCAGTTCGGGATCGTTAATTAGTGCCTGCGCCATCCCCACCCGTTGCACCATGCCTTTGGAGTACTGCCGTAGTTGCTTTTTCTTCGCCGCAGATTGAGCCAAACCAACTAATTCTAATAATGCGGGAATCCGTTGTTTTTGGACAGAATGTGGGATTTCAAATAATCCTGCCGTGTATTCCAGTAATTCCCAACCTGTCAAAAAATCATAAAAATAGGGATTTTCAGGCAGATAACCAATTTTCTGTTTAATCGATCGATCTCCCAACGGTTTACCGAGTAATAGTCCCTTGCCGCTGGTAGATTTAACAATCCCTAATAACGTCTTGAGCAGCGTAGTTTTACCAGCACCATTCAAGCCCAATAGTCCAAAAGTTTCACCTTTTTCAACTTGTAGCGTACATTCTTTAAGCGATTCAACTTGACGATTGAGCCAAAAACCAGTCCGGTATACTTTGCGTAACTGATAAGTCTCGATCGCTAATTCAACTTGATAAGTTGGAGCCGATCGATTTGGGGTTTCAGTGGCGATCATAATGATGGAAGTCGGGGTAGAAGATGGATCGAGATTGAAATCAGCATCAATCGATCGTCTTTCTACTTTATCCTGTCCCCTCCCTTTTGGAAATAGAATTGCACTACATCCCGGACTTCTCGTAGAAGTCCGGGATGTGTCTTCTCACGCAGTATAACTGAGGTTAAATACCTAGCCCTGCTTTGATTTTTGTCAGAGCTGAAGCTTCGGTTGCACTAATTTTGGGATCTCCCGAACCAAACAAGCCACTTCCCGCCGCGCTAGCGACTGCTTCAGCACAAGCATAGACAAACTGTTTAAATTCGGTAACCTCCTCCGGTGTCGCCTTAGTGCCAATCGCGGTGATTGCCCGATCGACATATTCGATCGCTCGATCTACTACTACCCCAGACTTGACATCTTCTGGCTGGATATCCGGCTGCTGGTGCTTGATTTGTCTGCTCCCCAGCACTGTCTCTGAAAAGGCAGCTTGCACGATCGAGTTGTTGGGATATTTTTTAGCTGCATTTACTAATTGCTTCGATAGAGCCACAGCTTCGATCGCGCTAGAAATAATTCCTAGATCTGTCACTGCTACTGCCATCCCAACCGTCATTGGTGCTTGCACGATCGTATTGAGTTCTTCAGAAGTATATGTCGCCATTAATTAATTACTCGTATTCACAGGACTACATTTATAGTAGCAGTTTCAAGATTCTGGAGGTTCAGGTAAGTCCTAAATCGACCAGTGATAGAATCAGTATCAGTGGCTGAGTCAAAGATCGGGTAGCTAAAATTGCCCTCGTTGGCTAAGTTGTTTTACATCTACAACTTTTGGCTAAATCTCTCGCAGCAAGCGATACAGACCGCAAATAGTGTGATTTAAATGTTTGACAGCTTATCCGAATCTTACCCATTAGTCAGTGTTTAAAGCCCCTGCTGAAAAGTGCGTTCTTGGACTTTGCCCAAGAACGCACTTTTCGCTGTCAACTGTCAACTGTCAACTGTTTAACCAATTCCTCATATTTAAAATTAGCAATGTTCCCAATTCTGCCCCCTTGGATCGTCCTCGATCCACTGCTGATTCAATGGCTCCAAGAAGATATCGGTCGATCGGATCGCAGTATTCAGGGTTTACCAAACGTCGATCGGGTGATGACAGCGACCTGGATTGCCAAGGAAACGGGGATAGTCGCCGCTCTGCCAGTTGCCAAACGAGTTTTTGAGCTTTTGAACCCTCAAGCCAAATTTGAGCCACTCATCGCCGAAGGTCAGGATTGTCAGCCAGGTCAATCGATCGCTAAAATTACTGCCGATCTCGCGACATTACTAATGGGCGAACGGACGGCATTAAATCTCGCCATGCGGCTGAGTGGGATCGCTACTGCTACTCACAAATATGTCGCATGTATCGCCGATTTACCAACTCAATTAGTGGATACCCGCAAAACTACGCCTGGATTGCGGCTGCTGGAAAAATATGCGACTACCGTCGGTGGCGGTGTCAATCATCGGATGGGGTTAGATGATGCCGTCATGATCAAAGACAATCATATTGCTGCTGCTGGCGGTATTACAGCCGCAATTCAAGGGATTCGGCAATCGATACCCTATCCACTGACGATCGAAGTCGAAATCGAATCACTGGAGCAAGTCAAAGAAGCGATCCACTGTAGTGCAGACATTATCATGCTCGATAATATGCACCCCGACCTGATGCGTCAAGCAGTAGCCATCATCAGAGCCGCCAACGCTCGGATTAAAATCGAGGCATCAGGAAATATTACTCTGACGACCATTCGTCAAGTTGCCGAAACTGGTGTAGATTACATTTCCACTAGCGCGCCAATCACGCGATCTCATTGGCTAGATCTGAGTATGCGAATCCGTAGCTAAAAATATCGATCTTGTTGGTACCGTTGGGTTTCACGATCCTCTAACCCCACCTACAATAGATTTAGAATCAAATACCAAGTCATCTTCAAATGAGCAAAACCATCTTAATCACTGGCGCATCCACAGGGATTGGTAGAGCCACAGCGCAACTATTTCAACAACAAGGCTGGAATGTAGTCGCCACTATGAGATCGCCCGAAAAGTCCCCCGAACTTGCCGATCTGCCAAATGTATTGTGTCTAGCATTAGATGTGACACAACCAGATACGATTCATGCGGCAATCGATCGGGCGATCGCGCATTTCGGCTCGATCGATGTAATTGTTAATAATGCTGGTTACGCGCTGATTGGTGCCTTTGAAGCCTGTGAGATGGCAGAAATTCGCGGTCAATTTGAGACAAATGTATTTGGACTAATGGAAGTAACGCGGGCGATCTTGCCGCACTTTCGGCAACGTCAGCAGGGGATTGTTGTCAATGTAGCCTCGATCGGCGGGCGGATGACATTTCCGATCTATAGTCCCTACCATGCTACCAAATGGGCTGTAGATGGTTTTTCCGAATCATTACAGTATGAGTTACGTCAGTTTAATATCAAAGTCAAAATTATCGAACCTGGTGCCATCAAAACGGATTTTTACGGTAGATCGATGAATGTCTCCAAAAAAGCCGGATTGACTGCTTATGATGAGTATCTCGATCGAACTTTACCAAAAATGGATCGGGCTGGTGCCAATGGTTCGCCCCCAGAAGTAACCGCCCAAGCAATTTATAAAGCTTCAACTGACGGTAGTTGGAAGTTACGCTACCCAGCGGGTGGGAATGCTACTTTTTTACTAGGTTTACGAAAATTGCTACCCGATGCTTGGTTTATTGGGTTGATGAGCAAGGGGATTGAGGGATAGCGATAAATAGTTGACAGTTGACAGGTAAATCTTATTCCGCTCAAAAGCAGACCCAGCATCAAGAGCTGACAATACATAACCAAAACTTATTACTCATATTAGTTTGCTAAACCTGAGAAAGGTTTACAAACGTTAACAATGTAAGTTAAGTTAGATACATACATAACGAACATCCCGTTCTACCGAGAACAACAGCAATCATAAACCAATGACCACAACCTTACAACGCACCCAGAGCGCAAACGTCTGGGAACGCTTCTGTAGCTGGATCGCCTCCACAGAAAATCGTATCTACATCGGCTGGTTCGGCGTACTGATGGTACCAACCCTCCTCTCCGCCACTATCTGCTTCATCATCGCTTTCATCGCAGCTCCCCCAGTGGACATCGACGGCATCCGTGAGCCAGTCGCAGGTTCATTAATGTTCGGTAACAACATCATCTCCGGTGCTGTGATTCCTTCATCCAACGCAATTGGTCTGCACTTCTACCCCATCTGGGAAGCAGCTTCCCTAGATGAGTGG
>JBBRVB010000134.1:0-9384 GCA_038247275.1 Chroococcales cyanobacterium | reverse complement strand
TAAACGAGGTATACGCATACTCTGACCGATACTTAAATAGCGACCTATACGATCGATCGTAGCTTATTTTGGGGTAATGGGTGATGGGTAATGGGTAATGGGTAATGGGTAATGGGTAATGGGTAATGGGTAATGGGTGATGGGCGACCGATTTAACTAAAATCTAGAATGGAGTGAATGCCGCACCACGCTAGCACACAGATCGAACCTTACGCAGAGGAGTTTGAGGAGCGGCGTTCCGCTCCTCAACGGGGGGGCTGGGGGTCGGTACCCCCAGATCCGGGTTCTGCCTCCGCTAGGAAAATCGCACCCCACAAGTATATATAGTTTGCCGATCCGCTTAGTAACAGCATCTACCTAAAGCCTAAAACCTACAACCTAAAACCTAATCCATCGGAACCCGCCAAACCTGAACCTCACCATAACTACCCGTCACAATCGTCCGACAATCGGCACTAATCGCCACCGACAAGATCGCCCGATCGTGTGCTAAAAGTGTATGTAACAGCTTACCATCGTGGAGATTCCAGATATTCACACTGCGATCGTCACCACCACTGACAATCGTCCGACCATCAGCCGAAACTGCCACACACCCGATCGGTTTAGTATGTCCGACCAGCGTATTAATTAGATTACCGGTCGCTACCTCCCAAATTTTCAGCGTACAATCGTGGCTGGCACTGACAACCTTCGTACCATCGGGGGTAATCGCGATGCCGCTAATCCGACCGCTGTGACCTAAGATGGTTTTGAGTAGTCGCCCATCCTGAAGGTGCCACAATCTAACTGTATAGTCACTGCTACCGCTCGCAATCAATTGAGCTTGTTGGTGAGTCGCCACACAAGCCACATTTTGGAGATGACCAGAACATTGATGGATCAGTAAGCCATTTTGGGGCTGCCAGATTTTAAGCAAGGCATCATTACCACCAGAGACGAGTCTTTGACCATCGTTGGTCAGTGAAATGGCGTTAACCGCTGACTTATGATCGAGTAGTTGTGGGAGCTTTGTCCCCGTGGTCAATTGCCACCATTGAATCGTCCCGTCTAAACTACCACTGATAATCGTCTCCGCATCAGCACTCAGTAGGACACTATAAACCCAGTGACTATGACCGAGTAAATTATGAATTAATTTACCATCTGAGAGCCGCCAGACCTTGATCGCATCATCGACATGCGTGATGTCGCCATGTCCACTCACCAGCCATTGTCCGTCAGTACTTATTGCCAGCGAGTACACTTCGCTGTAGTATCCAGTTAGTTGATGTGCTAACTTGAGTCGATCGTAGGCGATTGGTTCGATGATTGTGGTGGTGACGATGCCACTCTCTAATTCCGCCGCAGCAATCATGCTGGTGGCTTCGGTATCAGCCCAATTTTGGGATATACCCAACAATTCTGTCGGTTTGGGTTTGATATGTGCGAGGCGATTCCAGCTCGATGCTGGTGCGGAAATCTGCTGACAGATCGTGGGCAAACAACTAGCCGCTGGCACTACTTTTTCGATCGCTTGAAGTCGTTCGCGGGCATCTCTAACAGCTAATTGGAGGGATTTACCGTCCGAAAAAGCTTTAAGAAATAGTTTGACAAATTCCTGAGCGACTTGATCCTGGACGGCTTCGCGCATCACAATCAAGTTGGGAATTTGGAGATCGACGAGTTCGCTTGCCAGATCCAAGCCCTCCCCACAGTTGAGAATTAGTAATTTCAAACCCTGCTGGACTGCGATCCGAATCCGATATTTGAATTCAGCAATCCCAATCGTATCGTGGTGGTTGATGTAGATCCGATTGTTTGGTAAGTAACCAGAAATATAACTACTAAAAAAGATCGTACTCCAGGGTTTTTGAGTAATCGCCTTGACAAAATCACTATGACTGGGAGCGACGACAAACTCGGCTGTGGTATGGGGTAATGCTTCTAAATATTGTTTAGAGCGATCGAGTTTAATCCCTTGAGCACTGGTCAGCATCGAGAGGACGGATACTTCTAATTGTTCCTCGGTTGCGGTTTCGGAGATCGTCGGTATCAGGGAGATACTGACTTCCGACTGGGGATAGCGATCGAGTAATGGCTGCCAAATCGAATTCCAGGGGAGTTTGAGGAGTGCTTTGGAGCGGCTGCGGACGATCGTTTCAATCTCTAAGTCGGGATCGATCGTCGTCGCCAAGCGTTCGCGGATGGTCTGGAAGCCCGGTGAACTATACCATTGATGCAAATTCGCCTGAAGCATAGCACCAGCGTCCAGACAGTCATTAATCCGCTCTGGCACCAAACTGACGGCTTTATTGCTCATCAAGCGATGATTGTGGGGATCGAGTCGCCGATATCGAGATTGCCATTCTTGATACTGGGTCATCAGTCGATCGAGATCGGGCAAGGTCACAATCGCATGGGTCAGGAGTTGACGATTGGCTGCCAAGACTGACATTTCCACTTGCAGTGTGGTGCCTGATTGGATCTCTTCAACGGTAAAGACCACCTCTTTGCCCCAAGTTGCTGTTGAAGTGGTGCGACCGACTAAAGCCGCACTGGTACCATCATCTCTGCCGAGGCGATCTCCAGATGGAGCAGACTGATATGCATACAGCGGCTCCATTTCCTGGCACAAAAAATTGGCAACAGTATAATAATTCGTACTATGATTGAGTCTAATCACAATCCGATAGAGCAAATACTTTAGCTCCACTGTCGAAGCATAGCGATCGTGCAACTGTTGGATGTAACTTTTAAATTTGGCCGTACTTAGTTGTTGGGCTTCATTACTCCAATTATTGGTACATGCACAAAATACCAGCTTTTTAATTCTAGCAATATGATTGCTTTGTTCTAGATTATGTACGATCGCATCCAGCATCCCCGACTCCCGATTAAGACTTTATTTCTTCGCTCAGGCGGTTGTGCGCCCTTCGATCTCTGCCATCATATTCAACTCAACCGATTGAATTTTATGGATTGAGCAGCGAATAATGCGAGCAACATTTGAGAATTTTCAGTGACTAGTAATAATTGTAGCTTGGATTCGATCTCCCAAGTTTCTCACCAATAGCATTCGCACGCCCCAGTCAGGCTGAAGATCGCGAACCTAAATAGTTAGGTTAGCGGTCTAGATCTCTATTGTTCCCCAAATATTCACATTCTCTATCATCTACTTTCGCAGGAGGTCTAATCTTCAGATCGATGACGACGATCGGTAGCAGGGGTTGTTAGAATTTCAGATAGGCTCTGACCCCAATGACGATGATAAGCTCAGATCGGTGGCATTGCGCTACTACCGATCGACTCTTTCACTCTCCACACCCCATCTGAATGATTTGTTATGAAAATTGCTAACGACGTTACTGAATTAATCGGTCGGACACCCTTGGTGCGGCTCAATCGGATCCCTCAAGCTGAAGGCTGTGTGGCGACAATTGTCGTCAAGCTCGAAGGCATGAATCCGGCGGCATCTGTTAAAGATCGAATTGGGGTCAATATGATCGAAGCTGCCGAAAAAGAGGGCTTGATTACGCCACACAAGACAGTTTTAGTCGAACCGACATCTGGAAATACGGGCATCGCGCTGGCAATGGTGGCAGCGGCGAAGGGTTATAAATTAATTATTGCCATGCCTGAAACCATGAGTCTCGAACGTCGCTTACTGCTCAAGGCTTACGGTGCCCAATTGGAACTCACTCCGGGTAGTGAGGGTATGAGTGGTTGCATTCGTCGCGCTCAAGAGATTGTGGACAGAACGCCACATGCTTACATGTTGCAGCAATTTCGCAATCCCGCCAATCCCCAAATTCATCGGCTGACTACCGCTGAAGAGATTTGGGCGGATACTGATGGGATGGTCGATATTGTAGTGGCGGGAGTTGGTACTGGGGGCACGATTACTGGTATTGCTGAGGTGCTCAAACCGCGTAAGCCGGGATTTAAAGTGATTGCTGTCGAACCAACTAATAGTCCCGTATTATCAGGCGGTAGACCAGGTCCTCACAAGATTCAGGGGATTGGGGCAGGATTCGTCCCTCAAGTATTGAAGCTCGAAGCCATCGACGAAGTAATTCAAGTCACCGACCAACAATCGATCGAGTATGGTCGTAGATTAGCCCGTGAAGAAGGCTTATTATCGGGTATTTCTTCAGGTGCAGCCTTGTATGCCGCGATCGAGGTCGGTCGTCGTCCTGAAAATCAAGGTAAACTAATCGTCATGATTCAGCCTAGTTTCGGCGAACGTTATCTCAGTACGCCCCTATTTCAAGATCCCGAACCTCAAACTGTTTAAAAATCCCAGCTCCTCGTCTGATGTCAGAAACGCACTACCAAGTCCTTCAAGTCTCTCCCCAAGCCACCGCTGATGAGATCAAGCAGTCTTATCGGCGACTCGCCAAAAAATTTCATCCTGATGTCAATGGTGGCAAAGCTAATGCCGATCTCATTATCAAGATCAATGCTGCTTATGAAGTATTAGGCGATGAGCAGCAGCGGAGAGCTTATGATTACCTGTCTGATTCCGGCGTGGCAATCCCTCGCCAGCAACAATCTGCCGCTCATATTCCCCGCCGTCCTCGGACTGTCGGGCGGGAATTGGATGAGGAACTGATCTTGTGGCTCAATCAAGTTTATCAGCCCATTAATCGGACGATTAATTGGATTATTAAGCCACTCAAAACCCAAATTCACGAGCTGTCTGCCGATCCGTTCGATGACGAATTGATGGGCAATTTTGAGGCGTATGTGACTCAATGTCACCAACATTTACAGAAGATTGACAAGATCTTCCACTCGATGCCCAATCCCTCACTAATTGCTGAGATTGCTGCTAATTTATATTACACAATTAATCAAGTTTCAGATGGAGTGAAGGAATTAAATTTTTACATCATGAACTACGATGAAAGCTATCTCCACGACGGAATCGAAATGTTTAAAATTGCGGCTCAGTTGCAGAAAGAAACTAATAAGAAGGTCAAGAGTTATAAGTAGATAAGTAGGTAGGGGCAATTCAGGAATTGCCCCTACCCAACATTTTGAGGTAGCCACACCAAACTCGCCCGAGTAAAGTGGTCTAGATTGACAAGCCTAATTTCAAACCCATCATGGCGTGAACGACCATTAATACCAAGATGCCACTCCCAAAGTAGGCATGGACTTTCCGTAATTGGGGTTTGTTACCGCCGAACCCAGTGAAGGAAATCAAGCTATTAATCGTGAGAAAAGTCAGTAGTAAGGTGGCTGTCAAGAAGTGGGAACTAGACATCACCGCCTGTTTTTGGATGACTAATGACAAAACTCCACCAGTTGCCCCAATTGCCATAAAAGCAAACATGGCTGGCATAATCTGCCGATGCTTGGACTTACTTTCGATCGCGGTTTTGGGATCTGTCGCCGTTAAGATGCGCCCTTTCCAGCCAGCGTAGGCACCATAGCCACCCATCGCAAACATGACGATACTCATAAAGAAGGGATGCCCCCAGTGAGTAAGTGCTGCGGGAAGATTGAGGGCGCGAAATTGACTCGCTAGCGGTTCTAATAATTGTGTTAAATTTTCGCCCATGATACCTGTACTATGCTCTCTAAAATTGTGTCGATCGCTATTGTACAGGGGAGTTAAGGATCGAGCCAAGTAACTGAGTCAACTACTACTTCATCAAAATGCATCCATTTGACTTCTCCTCGGCATGAATGCGCGAGGATTCTAAACAGAAATGCTACGCGCTCTGAAGAGACGCTTCGCAATGCTGTTTAACTGACCAGAGTTTGAACCTCTGGGGACAAGTCAAAACGCCCCTACATGCTCAAAACAACTGTCTTTCGACGCTGCAATTGCACTTACTTTTATGTTTTTAAATGCTTTCCGAGTTCAACACAACGCCTATATGGTACGCTCCGCATCCTGTCATTATTCGCCCTTTAACTATTCCAAATCTGAGTTGGATATGTCCGTTGCCTGGATTTCTCAGTACTAGGATGGTTCAGCACGTAGTTGATGATTCCTACTCGCCACTTAATTATATCACTTGGTGCGAAGTGACTGGCAGCTTAAAAGCTGCGGCTAGCCTTCATCCCTGGCTTGAAAACACAGGGTTCTCGGCATGTTTTCTATAGCCATCCTATTGGAGTTCCTGTGAAAAATAACCGATCTGTAGGGAAAGTGTTTCATGTTTGCCCTCTGGGGACTCAAATAGGATTACTAGAGTAGTAGCTCAACCCAGATTTAGTTAGTTACTTACTACTATTGTCGATCGCGTTTTGTTCTTGCTTGTAGGCTTTTTCTTCGGCTTGCTCTTCTTTCATTTCCGCCTCAATGAGGGCTTTGGGATCTTTATTGAGTTTGGCAATCTCATCATACGCTTCCGATCGAGTGGCGGCGGGATTTGTCAATTCAAAGGGTTGAATCACTTTTTCATTTCCCCGATTGCCTGGAGTCGCTGCGGAGCTAGATTGAGGCACAGCCAGAGTTGTCGCCCAGATTAAACTCGCTAGTCCAATCGCCCACAAACTTTTACGAACTAGGTTCTCGATTGAATTCAATATTTTTTTCATCAGCTATTTCCTATGTGTATTTACGGCAAGAACTACGATCGAAAGTTTGAGTTACGATCGCTATTTATTAAACCTTTAAGGTTAGATTATCATTTAGTTCGTGATAAACCTTCTATCAAAAGGTGTATGGACTAGGCGATCGATGAGGCGATAACTTAGTTACTCGATCGGGTCGAATCGATCGAGGAGTTTGACAATAATGACGATCGGCAGGCTGACAGCAACGCTAATTGCCGCACGATCGAAACTCAGGGGCACTGTTTGGAATAACTGATTCATCAGGCTCCACTCGACAAACAGCCATTGCAAAGCGATGATTGTCACAATCCCGATCGCTGGTATATAGGCAATCTGGCGGCGAGGATCGCGGATTTTGGCAAATAGGGAGGGGACAAATTGGGTAATACTCAACAGGTAAAAGGCTTCGGCGGAAATCAGCGTATTCACCGCCATCGTCCGCGATAGCGCGATATTCCCGATCGTTTGTTGCGCCCATTCAAAGCTACCAAAAACGGCGATGACATTAAACACCGAAATGATCGCGATCCGCCGCAACAATTTCGGTGTGAGTAAGGGTTCGTTGGGGTTGCGCGGTGGCAACTTCATCACGTCGGTAGACTTGGGTTCAAAGGCCAGCGGGACTGTCAAGGCTGTGGCACTAACCATATTAATCCAGAGAATTTGTAACGGCAGAATGGGTAATACCTGCCCTAACAGTACACTCGCCAAAATCGTCAAACCCTCGCCCCCATTGACTGGGAGCGCGAAGGCGATCGCGCGGAGCAGATTTTGATATACCATGCGCCCTTCTTCAACTGCGGCAGCGATCGACGCAAAGTTATCATCGGTTAAAATCATCGCGGCGGCTTCTTTCGCAACTTCGGTACCAGTGATGCCCATCGCAATCCCTAGATCTGCTTGCTTGAGGGCGGGGGCATCATTAACCCCGTCGCCAGTCATCGCGACGATCGCGCCCTTGGCTTGGAGAGCTTCAACTAGCCGCAATTTCTGTTCTGGAGCCACCCGCGCAAACACGACACCTGTATTGGCAGCTTCAGCGAACTCCCGTTCGTCCATCTCGCTGAGTGCCTGTCCCGTATAGGATTCTGGCTCAGACTGCTGGCTGAGTTTCATCATCCGGGCGATCGCCGTAGCCGTCAAAATGTGGTCGCCAGTAATCATCTTGACCTGAATCCCTGCCGATTGACAGGCGCGGATGGCGGTAATTGCCGCCGTGCGGGGCGGATCGATCATCCCCTGCAAACCGAGAAAAACTAGTCCCTGCTCGATATCCGCATGTGCTAGCGGCTGCGGCGCGGTCGTCACAGACTTGGTGGCAAATGCGAGGACTCGTAACCCCTGTTGAGCCATTTCAGCGACCTTATGCTCGATCTTCGCTCGGTCTAAAGTGGCAAACTGACCACGATCGTCGAGCATTCGATCGCACCGCTTCAGGATCGATTCAACCGAGCCTTTGACATAGATCGAATGCGCGGTTGCAGCGGTTTGATGTAATGTCGCCATGTACTGAAATGCTGACTCAAACGGAATTACATCTAATCTCGGCAGTTGAGATTCTAAGTCTTGCCGATTCAATCCAGCTTTTTGAGCGACGACAATCAAGGCGGCTTCGGTGGGGTCGCCGACGATCGTGTGTTGTCCAGATTTGGCTTGGAGATGGGAATCATTGCACAACTGTCCGGCGGTGAGGCATTCAGTCAAGGCTGGTGTAGCTTGGAGATCGACTGGGCGATCGGTCAATAATACTTCTCCATCGGGAGCATAGCCGACCCCCGTCACCGTGTAGTCTCGATCGCCTGCATAGATCGCCTGGACTGTCATCTGATTTTCGGTCAGCGTTCCGGTTTTGTCAGAACAAATTACAGTCGTACTGCCGAGGGTTTCGACTGCGGCTAGCTTCCGCACGATCGCATTGCGCTTTGCCAAGCGCGAAACACCAATTGCCAGCGTAATCGTGACGATCGCGGGTAAGCCTTCAGGAATTGCCGCTACCGCAAAGGCAACGGTGGTAGTAAAGACCTCTACCCAAGATTCATTTTGGCGTAGTGCCACGATAAAATTGAGCACTGCCAATCCTAAGATGATGTACAGCAGCTTTTTACTAAACTTGCCGAGCTTGCGGGTTATCGGTGTTTCGTTATCCGTGCTCTGCTCCATCAACTGGGAGATCCGCCCAGTTTCGGTCGCACTGGCGATCGCGACGACCAATCCCTGTCCCTGTCCAGAAGTCACCAAACTCCCCATGTAGGCCATGCTGGTGCGTTCGGCTAGTTCGGTGGTGGCGGCTAGTGGGGCGGTGTTTTTCTGAACGGGTACTGATTCGCCAGTCAGTCCCGATTCATCCACGGTGAGGTTGTTGACAGTAATCAGCCGTAGATCGGCAGGGATCTTGTCTCCTGCTGCCAGCCGGACTAGATCCCCTGGGACTAACTGCGCGGCGGGAATCCGGTGGGTTTGACCATCCCTAATCAGGGTTGTTTCAGTAGTTACGGACTTGGCGAGGGCGGCGATCGCCTCTTCGGCTTTGGATTCTTGGATAAAGCCGATAATGGCATTGATAATCGTGACACCAAAGATGACCCCAGAATCAACCCATTCCTGAAGGAACGCTGTTATGACTCCAGCAGCTAGCAAAATATACAGGAGCGGCTGATTGAATTGGAGGATAAACCGCAGCCAAGCACTTTTTCCGGGCTTGCCAACTAGTTGATTGGCACCAAATTGGGAGTGTCGGCGATCGGCATCGGCGATGGTTAAGCCTGTTTTGAGATTGGTGTCGAGCAGTTGGGCGGCTTCGGCGGCTGGGAGGGAATGCCACTGTTGTGG
>JBBRVB010000133.1:0-9460 GCA_038247275.1 Chroococcales cyanobacterium | reverse complement strand
GTCTCGACGCGCTCAAGCGCAGTGCTACCAAAGCCAAAGATAAAGTCGATCGCGGGCGAAGTGTCCCGCGCGGACGCGCTCTAGCTGACGATCGCGACAATCGTGAAAGCTACAGATAAATCCTGATGACTGCGAGTAGACTAGCCATCGGTTGGTCTTACTATTGGTAGCAGCATAAACTCATATCTTGCACCAAAACATAATTACTAGTTTTTTAGTGGATAGTGGATAGTGAATAGTGGATAGTTTTAGGACTTAGGAGCACGTTTTGAGGAGATTTCATCAGTTCTTATCTACTGGTGCAAGATGTGAGTAGAGCAGATCGGGATTAACTAATCGACCATTTAACGATCGAATTTAGCATCTATTCACGTCCTGTATTTATCATTTAGTCTCGATCGGCTGCTAAATTTTGTTGGTATAATCTTACTAGTTGCTAACTGAGGTCATTACTAAATGGTTGCCGTTCAAGAAAGTTACCCCAGATTTACCCCTGAAGAATATTTTGAGTGGGAGGAGCAACAGGAAGTAAAGCATGAGTACTTCGATGGCGAAGTCTATGCGATGAGTGGCGGGAGTCCCAATCATAGTGAGATTGCCGTAAATTTGACGACCTTACTCAGAAATCATTTAGATGATAGCGACTGTCGAGTCCTTAATTCAGATGCCCGAATCAAGATCCAAGCATCTGAAAAATATGTCTATCCCGACGCGAGTGTGACTTGTGATGAACGAGACAGAGATAAACCCCAGTTCATTAGCCACCCCTGTCTGATTTTGGGAGTCTTATCACCTAGCACCGAGGCTTACGACAGAGGCAATAAATTCGAGTTGTATCGACGCTCCGATAGTTTGCGGGAATATGTCCTCGTCAGTGCTGACAAAATCGCGATCGATCTACATCGCCGAGACGATCGTGGCGAGTGGAAATCGATTTATTATCGATCGGGAGATACAGTTGAGCTAGGAAGTATTGGTTTGACATTCCCAGTCGAAAAAGTCTATCGAGGCATTAATTTTTGATGTGCGATTTTGCATCAGTAAGTAAACGATCGAATTCAACATCTACTCACACCCTAAAATTATCAACTGCTGGCTTGGTACTCTCACCACGGTACCGATCCGATTAATCGTCCCTGTAAATAATCGATCTGGTAAACTAGCCACCCGCACATTCACCTTTTGCCCCAGTCGAACCTGCCCTAAATCTTGCTCATAAATATTCGCCGTCGCCAATACCTGAGTATCATTGACGATCGACATTAATTTCGCGCCACTATCCTGAAACGATTGCCCGACTGATGCCTCGCGAGGAATAGTGCTACCATCATCTCGATCGAAACAACTAAGTAGTTGGACAAAATAAATTTCCTAGTTAAGACAGAGGGTAGAGGGTAGAAGGTAGAGGGTAGGAGGGGAATACAACAATTTCCACCCATTCTTTAAATGTGTAATTGATTTCGTCCAGTTACTTATTACTCAGATCTTGCACCAGTACCTATTAACTAACAAACGGTACTTATTAAACGATCGATTGACATCGCCGTTAGTGTTAACTTGAATAGTGGTGAAGACATAGATATTCGATCGCTAAATTGGCTGCCGAGATCGCCGTTTAAGTAGTAAGAATAACACCTCGATTAACATCGCCACCACCATCGCCATTGCCGCCGCCGTTGCGCCACGTACACCAGCTTGCACTGAGAACCAAGCAATCCCCAGTAGTACAGTAGTGCCAACCCACGTCGCTTGATTTACGCCACCAGTTTTACCTGCACCGACGAGAAAACCTTGAGTCGCATTTTGGAGTGCGACGAGTAGCGGTATTCCCGCACAAATCAGTAGCACGGGTTTGATACTATTAATTAAATCTCGATCGTTCCCAATAAACCCCTGAATCACCAATTCACCAACAGTTGTCGTACTAATCAACAGCAATAAAATCGAGCACCCGCCACCAACAGATAAAGCGAAATTTAATAGCACTCGATCTGCAACTCGACCTTGATATTTGATGATAATTTGCTGTAACATTCGGGTAGAATTGGCGATAACAAGTACCAATCCCCACGCCGCAGGCCAAGCAGCTAGAGCGATTGGTGCATCCACAGCCCGCGAAATTGCCCCCACAAGTAAGGCCCTCCCACCCCAGGTTACTACCATCGAGTTGGCTAATGGCCAATAAAATCGCCATACACTGCTCAAATCCTGTGGGAGTTGCGATGCTTCAGGGATCGGTGGGGAAACTGTCGCACCACAACGGTAAGCTATAATTGTGACGATCGAAGTCTCCACTAACAGTCCAGTCATCAAACCCAAGCCAGCTAGCATCGCCCCTGAAAGTTCGAGTGCGACTCCAATTGCCAGGACTATGCCCATCGTCACCAGCCGAGCGATACTGGCTCCGGCGATCGCGCCAGAATTACCATGATAGATTAGCAACCCTTGGAAATAACGTCGCCACGCGATCGCCAATGGCCACAGTACCATCAATAAAAGTACCTGCTGCACTGTTGCAGCTAATGCAACTGGGATACCGAGGAATTTCGCCCCAACCAGATTAAACACGATCGGTAGTGATAATAATCCGAGTAACAGACTCAGACTACCGCCAGCTATGAGCGTAAATCGCCATAGTGCCTGACGAGACTTAGGATTAGCTGCTACAGCATTTGATGCGTGCAACAGCATAATAATCGGACTTTCAAAAAATATCGCTAGAGCTTTGGCAATCCCCACTCCAGCTAAATTGGTACGGGCATCTGGTAAATGTGCCAGGGTTGTAGTAATTAACGGATCGCCACAAGCCATCGTCACATCACTCAATGACAGGGGAACAAATTCTCGCCATAACTGGATTAAACTGACCTTGGACAGGTCTGAAGACTGATTTTCGACAAATTTCAAGCGGCAGTACCTACGGAACGGAGAACATCTAATGGAACGGACTGGAGCGATTCAATTACCCGTGAAAGTTCTGGTTCTTGCCACAGTGAGATTTGCTGTTGTTCCAACCACTCAGCATTGTAGACGGTTTCTAAGTATCGATCGCCACGATCGGGATTAATCATCAGCACTCGTTGGGGTGATTTACAATGACTGACATAAGCCAAAGTCCCCGCGACAATCGCACCTGTCGAAGCTCCTAGTAATAAACCTTCCTTCCGAGCTAAAGCATGACATACTGAAAAAGCGAGTCGATCGTCGATCGTATATGCAGCTTCCAGGCTATAGGGATCGAAATTTGGGGGGACAAATGACAAGCCCAATCCGGTCATCTTATAAGAATGCTGCGGCGTACCAAACACCACGGAACCCGCGACATCGATACCAATGATTTTGGTTCGAGGATAACGCTGTTGAAAATACTCAGCGATACCGCCTAATTGTCCCGCAGTACTGACACCGATCGCAATCGCATCTGGTGCGCCGTTAAATGACGCTTCAATCTCCCGTGCGGTAAATAAAGCGTGAGCTTGGGTATTTTGGGGGTTGAGATGTTGACAGGGATACCAAGATCCAGGAATCTCACCTGTAACTTTTTTGGCGGCTTCCATTCTGGCTACCTGCATCGAGCCATGAGCATCAGCCGCACTGAGGGGAATCTCGACAAGCTCCGCACCATAAGCCGCCAACATCCGCCGAATCGTCGGAGAAGTTTTGGCATCAATGACGATTTTGACACGATAACCGCGCACCGCGCCGACTATTGCCAACCCAATCCCAAAGTTACCAGAGCTAGACTCAACAATCGTTCCACCTGGTTTGAGTAGTCCCTGTTTTTCAGCATCGCCAACTAAATATGCCGCATTTTTTTCTTTGATGCTACCGCCAGGATTGCAAGATTCGAGTTTGAGATATAAATCGTGCTGCTGACATTGAGCGTGAATCTGATTTAGGCGAACAATTGGCACCATCCCCAATGATTCTGTCACGTTTGGGAACAGTGGTGATGGCTGACGAACGTTGCGAGGGTCGAGGATTGCGGATGTCATAAGATTAGGTAGTATTGAAGGTTGTACTATCGCTCGATCTGACAGCGACTAAATGAACCCTGTTTTTATTCGATATCACCAGATTAGTTAATGAAGATGAAATTTAGATGAAATTTTTAATCAACTATTAAAAATATTTTGGATTAAAATATTACGCTCTAAGCTCTAATCGTGATGAATAGAAGGTTTCACAGTAACTCGATCGCTATTTACAGTTAAAATTAATGAGACTATAATCAACAGTATTCAGCCAAAACCCTAAAGCTTGAGACTCGAAGCGTCAGCGATCCTGTCCTCGAAAATTGATTGGATGATGACACTCCAATCAGCAATCAGATCGTTGGCATAGCCGTCTGGAACAAGAATCCTGTATGAAAATCCTCCTGGTAGAAGACGAACCCGATCTAGGCGCAATTATCCAAAAGAACCTCACTCATCATCAATATGTTGTCGATTGGGCATTAGATGGCATGGAAGCATGGGAATATCTCACTAATTCTCAAGCTATCTATTCAATCGCGATCGTTGATTGGATGTTACCCAAACTTTCGGGGATCGAACTGTGTCAAAGATTGCGGAAAGCTAAGTATACTCTGCCGATTTTAATGTTGACAGCACGCGATCGGATGGAGGATAAAATTACGGGATTGGATGCTGGCGCGGATGACTATCTCGTCAAACCATTTGGGATGGAAGAACTCCTCGCTCGACTTCGTGCGCTCCAACGGCGTGCGCCAACGTTTCAAACCGAGAGATTGCAACTTGGCAATCTGCGGCTAGATTATGGATCTAATGCGGTCAGCTTTGCTGTACCGGAGGTAATCGCGATTACCGATTCACAGGGAAAAGAGCGATCTGTTAGCCTAACGGCTAAAGAATTTCAACTATTAGAATATTTGATGCAAAATCCCGATCGTATCCTCACCCACGACCAAATTCGCGATCGGATCTGGGCATTAGATTCTGAATCAGCAAGTAATGTTGTCGCCGCCCAAATTCGCCTCTTACGCAAAAAATTAGTTGAATCCGGCTGTAAAAATCCGATTGAAACTATACGCGGATTCGGCTATCGTCTCAATTCAAATAACAAGTAATACTATTCACTAGTGATGAGGGTAGGTTTTGCTGGGAAATTACTTGTAAATATCGATAGCTAATTGCATAAACCTACCCCTACATATCTTCAACTAATACCAATGATTGGAATATGAAATAGTCCTATTCACTATTCACTATCCACTATCCACCATCCACTAATTATTAATGTATCAAAATCGACTATTCAATCGAACTCGAATTCAGTTAACCAGCTTTTATGCAGTGGTGATTGGACTAATTACCCTCATCAGTGGTTATGCAATTCATCGAGTGATGATGCAAACGTTTGAACGGACGGTCGATCGAGAATTAAATACTTTAGCCGGAACGGTACACGATACCCTTGAAGCTGTCTTGCAACAACCAGAAGTTGTTAGCTCAGTAGCGATGAAAGTCCTGCCTGGATTGTGTCTCGTCGGGGGACAATGTTCGCCAAATAGATCTGATTCTAAATTGGGAGAATTGACCCAAGAACAAGGTTATTGTCTGCGATTATTGAATTTAAAGGGTCAGGAAATAGCGAATTTAGGTGAGGCAAAACACAAGTTTACGGCTGAAATACCTAAGCTCAAGCAGGTAACGATTACTGACGATCGTGGCGAACGTTATCATGTCCATACACTCCCACTCAAAACAATCGACGAGCGAGACTGGGGCTATCTTCAAGTTGCTCAGTCTTACCACCTATTCGATGAATATATGCAGAGTCTCCATCTGCTACTAATTTTTGGAGTACCACTGGCAATGTTACTAATCGGTGGTGCGAGTTGGTGGCTGTCGGGACTGGCGATGCAACCGATTTATCAATCTTATCAGCAGATTCAACAATTTACCGCCGATGCCGCCCATGAATTGCGGACTCCTCTGGCGGTAACGCGAGTAGCTGTCGAAAGTGCCCTAGATCCAGCCGTAATCGAGCCAGAAACCCGCACGAATCTAGAAATTGCCCAGCGTCAAGTTCACCATCTGACTCGGCTGGCGGAAGACCTCCTGTGGCTGTCGCGACTAGAAGCGAAGCAGTTACTCATCCAGCAAAAACCTTGCTGTCTGAACGATCTCGTTAGCGATCTAGAAGAAGAATTAGCTCCGTTGGCAATGGCTGCTGGGATCGATTTGCAGGTAGAGATCTTAGTCAAAGAACCGCTCTATGTGATGGGAGATATCGACAGGCTTTACCGCGCGATTTCTAATTTGATTACTAACGCTATTCAATATACCCCTGCGGAGGGAGTGGTCGCGATCCACCTTGAATATTTAGAGAATACGGCAATTATTACAGTTCGAGATAATGGCATCGGGATCGCTCCAGCAGATTTACCTCACATATTCGATCGCTTTTATCGGGTGCAAATCGATCGATCGCGTGCGACAGGTGGAACGGGATTGGGTTTAGCAATTGTGAAAGCGATCGTTCAAACTCATCAAGGAACTATTCAAGTCAGTAGCGAACTCGGAACTGGTAGTACCTTTACAGTCAAATTACCAGCTAAATCGGTTTGACAATCGATTTAGATTTAGTGTTTAGATAATTGATATGAGCGTTAGCCTTAAATATTAGCGATATCGGCAATTTTGCGATATTCAGCAGCAGCCTGACGACACGCTTTAGCACAATTTTGGCAATGTTCGCTTTGATGTTTTTCGCACTCTTGGGCGCAAGCCTCACAGATATCGATACATGATTTCACGATCTGTGGAATGAAGCGAGAACCACGACTGATAAAGGAGGCAGTAGTCCAGCAAATTTGAGCGCAGTCGCGGCAAGTACGAGCGCATTCTGGCATATTATCGATACATTTATCTGCACAGTGTTCGCATTCATAGGCACAATGAGTTGCTGCGTCTAAAACTGATTGATGTTGTGTGGCTGTCATGTTAAGTCTCCAGAAAGTATGATAGTTGGTTAATAGTAATTGTTCAAAACTGTGGCGGTCTTTAGCTAGGTACGATCGGTAAGTTAAATCCTACCTCCTACTCTCCAAATCTTGAATTAATGCCTTCATTTCGCCAATTTCTCTACGTTGAGCTGCAATAATTTCATCAGCGAGTTTACGAACTCGCGGGTCGGAAATATGAGCATGTTCGCTAGTCAAAATAGCAATTGAATGATGCGGAATCATTGCTTTCATCCAAGAAACATCATTTACGGTTACTTGACTGCGAACCAGCCAGAGTGACAGTACAAAGACAAAAGCACTGCTAGCAAAAATGGCTATATTCGTGCGCCGATTGGCATACATACCGCGCATAAATAGCAGCATGATAATCGCCATTACCGCACCCATCAGTAGTGCCATGTACGATCGAGTCTCACTAAAATATACATGATCCCACTGGTAGGTATTTAGATACATCAAACCAAACATGACGACTGTAGAAGTCGCAACCATCGCCCCAAACGTCGTATAACTATTTCTCACTGATTTGTTAAAATAAATTGTAATTATTAGTAAGTTTATCTGTAATTTAAATAATTTAAATCTTTCTTTTGATAGATAAGATATTTGTCAAATTGAATAATATTTTGTCAGCATCTAACGCTTGATGAGAAGACAAAGATATAAAATATTAAAAATTGTCCGTCAAGTTATTTTAATAAACAAAAAATGGAGCAGAGTTGAAAAATCTGCTCTAAAATACACATGAATGAGCTATTTGGCTGGATACCATTTGTTGCGCCACTGCGTCATCATATCGATCTCTTGTTGTTGGGAGGTGAGGATATTTTGGGCTAGTTTTTTCATCTCTGGACGTTTCGATTTCTGGAGAAGATCTTGAGCCATCGTCACTGCACCTTGATGATGGGGAATCATCGCATCGAGAAATCTTTTATCGAATCCAGCATCCGCATTACCCAGAGATATATTCATTTGCATCATCTGCATATGTTCCGCTGTCATTGGCATTTCATGTTTCATGCCTGCGTGCCACATGACTGGAGTTGCAGATGCTTTGGGATACCATTGTTTCCGCCATTTTTGCATCTGAGCGATTTCTGTGGTTTGGTCAGAAATAATGTTGTTAGCTAGTTTAATCAATTCGGGACGTTTGGATTTTGCCAATAATTCTTGAGCCATCACCAGCGCACCTTGATGATGTGGCATCATACTATCGAGAAATCGTAAATCATAATTGGCATCAGCAGGGCCAACATCCATATTATGATTCATGCCACCATGCTCCATGCTACCGGAATTCGTCATGCCACCGTGATTCATTCCCCCATGTTCTCTGGCAACTGTAGTACTTGGATTCATGGGAGAACGGGAATTAGCAATGCTATAGGTACCGATACCAATTGCGGCAGTAGCGGCGGTCAGGATCGCGAATAACCGAGTCTTGTGATTCATGATGGCGTTTTGGGGTTAGTGATGGCAATCCGCAATTTTTTGTTGAGGAATACTATCTAGCATAGGTCAGCAAGATGAAATTTAGATGAAATTCAAACTTTTACACTCATGTCATCTGAATTTATTCTAGGTCTCAGCTAATCGCTCCGATCGCAACCATCTTGTAAATTTACCTATTTAGATAGATGCAACTAGCGATAAAATCAGGCTAGCTATAACGAGAGAGAAATATAAGTCAGCAATTATCGATACTATTGTTCAGAAGCTATACCTATTTTACTGTCGTTTAATATCGAGATACAGCCTATGAGTTAGGAAAATAAAAATCATCCAAAAAATGACCGATCTTAACAAATTCTTAATGTAACTAGCTCTTGAAGTTATTTGTAAATTCAAGGGCTAGTCCCTGTATGAATTTGAGACATTTCATCAAAAAAGCGCACAAATTTTGAGTCTTCAGATCCTATAACCACAAAGTTTTTATGGAAATCGTTCAGTAAATTTTGGAAGTAAGCTAATAATCCACCAGTTTCAGGCATTGTGGACTC
Organism: Chroococcales cyanobacterium; assembly: GCA_038247275.1. GTDB lineage: Bacteria > Cyanobacteriota > Cyanobacteriia > Cyanobacteriales > Chamaesiphonaceae > Chamaesiphon. The sequence continues at coordinate 469 of JBBRVB010000133.1, read as the reverse complement.
CAAGCTTGCCGAGAAAGTCTGCATGGCAAGCTAGAATCAGCCTATTTTGGCGTAGTTTAAATTAAAAATTCATCTGAATTTCATGTTCGGATGATATCTTTAGTTTAAGCGACTATTTGTAAATTTATTTAGTTAAATTTTTGCCCTCTAATCCTCACAAAGCCCTCACAATCATCCCATAAGCTGAAGGTATAGGCTGCAATTTTATTAAGGATTACCATCAACTTAACTTCGATCGTTAGCTAAAGGGAGAATTTAGCCGAAGAAGTTAACTTAAAGACTCGCTAACCGATTTGGCGATTTTTACCGAAAAGCCTGTCGATCGACAGATTTTCATGGAAATTTGTACGATCCTCGACTTAAATTGGCGCGAAATTGCCCTCAATCCGCCAATGGAATTTCCAGATCGAGGTAAACTACCCGATATTGTCACGTTGGTTATCGAAGATTTAGCCCAATAATCGATTAG
>JBBRVB010000132.1:0-9466 GCA_038247275.1 Chroococcales cyanobacterium | reverse complement strand
GTACTTATTAACTAACAAGCAGTACTGATTAAACGATCGATTGATGGCTGAAACTAAAGGTTAGTAAGGGTAACTATCCCCTATCCCCTATCCCCTATCCCCTAAAACACTAGTAACTTTGTTTTGATGCAAGATGTGAGTTTACAGCTTGCGATCGTGCCAACAGATGAACGATCTCAGTTTCTTACAAACAAAAAATAGACCACCAGTAAATAGCGATCTAAGTTGCAGTAGTTATTGGGTAACTAATATACAAATATGCTATCCGCAAATCTAGGTTTGACAATCCGCCAGTTGTACCAATTCATTTCAGTCAAAAGGCTGGAGTTTGAGATTTGGCAGCAGTGCAGCCACCTTCTAGATGAGTGGGTATCATCCCAAATTCAAAGCTGCTCTCCAGGGGCTAACCATCTCGTCACCCTACCCTTCGCCATTCCTCAAGCGCAGGAGAGGGCGGGGTGATAGCAAGACTAATGAGTTTTACTAGCTGGATTTGGTGTTGGAATTTTGAGGATTTCCTCGCGCCCACCCATCTAAATTTGTTATATTCAGCATTGAGAGAGAATACTAATTTTAGGAATCCACCAATGGCGTTTGTACAAGAAGCTTTGCCTTATGATGTTAGTGCCTTAGAGCCGCACATGTCAGCAGCGACATTTGAGTATCACTATGGCAAGCATCATGCTGGCTATGTGACTAATCTCAACAACCTCACCAAAGATACGCCGATGGCGGATATGTCGATTGAAGATGTTGTCAAAGCTAGTTTTGGTGATACTAGTAAAGCTGGTGTTTTCAATAATGCCGCTCAGGTTTGGAATCACACTTTCTTCTGGAAATCGATGAAACCAAACGGTGGTGGTGCACCAACTGGAGAATTAGCTGCAAAAATCGATGCGGCATTCGGCAGTTTAGACCAATTTAAAGCAGATTTTAAAGCTGCGGCGACAACTCAATTTGGTAGCGGCTGGGCATGGCTGGTCAATGATGGTGGGACTTTGAAGATTACCAAAACTGGTAATGCCGAAAATCCACTAGTTCACGGCCAAACTCCCCTGCTGACACTAGATGTCTGGGAACATGCTTACTATCTCGATTTCCAAAATCGTCGCCCTGATTTTGTCAGCACTTATTTAGAGAGCTTGGTAAATTGGGACTTTGCTGCTGCCAACCTCAAATAGCTGAGAAGGGATGCTTTGATACTCACCTGAACTCGACCTTGAAAAGATCGAATTCGGCTGTTGTGGGGGCAATTTGACCAGGTTGCGAGTGAGATTCGTTCGGGTTTGCCGTGCTAACGAATCTCGCCAGTAGTTAAGATCGATGATTGAGTAACGTAAGTTCGCGACGAGAATAGCCTGGAGGCTAAAATCAGTGCGGTACCCAAACGCAGCTAATGTCCTTGACCAATTGGCGGAGCCGCTCAGAAGCCCGATTTAAGTACACGTTAAATATCTGCCGATCGAGTTATGGATACTCGATCGGCAGATAGATAATATTAAGACACTAAAATACCGTAAATGCTCGGAAGTTAAGTACGGAACCGACGCTTATTTTGTCTGTGTCTGGCAATCGCTTTGCGTTTGCGCTTTTCAATTGGAGTTTCAAAGTGCCTGTGCTTACGCATATCAGGAAAAATCCCCGCTTTAGAGACTTCTCGCTTGAATCGGCGTAGCACTGACTCAATGCCTTCACTTTCACCGGGAATTACTTGAGACATCCTAACCCATCCACAAACTTACTTAATTGAGGCTAAATGAGGACAACTCATTCAGCCATTTATCTACTGAAAAAGGACAAACTAATAGTCTGCCCTTTGTCCATTCAGACTGGAACTCTAAAGTTCGAGCCTAGTAACGACGGCCACCGCCGCCGCCACCGCCGAATGAACCTTTTTCTTCACGAGGCTTCGCCTTGTTGACTTTGAGGTCGCGACCCATCCATTCAGCACCATCGAGAGCTTCGATAGCAGCAGATTCTTCTGCGTCTGTTTCCATTTCAACAAACGCAAAACCGCGTAGACGACCAGTTTCCCGATCGGTGGGCAATTGAACTCGTTTGACCTTACCGTACTCGGCAAAGGTTTGAGTCAAGTCATCCTGCGTAACTTCGTAGGATAAATTGCCGACGTAAATTGACATATCGCTGTCTCCAGAATCCTGTAGGTGTAGAGAGTTAGATTCGGAGAAAAGCTTGTAAAAAGAACCATACAGCCGAAAATAATCTTCACCTCTAATGGTAGCACAAGATCTTCCAAATCGATCGTCTACCATAATGTAGATGATTTCAATCCCAATGAATTATGCAGTAAATTGAGAAATCGATCGAGTGAATCGAGCCAGACATAGGATTTGAGCTGACATTTAGGTGAGTGGATGTCAATTCGATCGCGATTAGATGCATATTTTTCGCTCCGGGACATCTATCTGATGACATATTTATCTTAGCGAGAGTACGTCTAAAAAATATTCGAGCGCGCTTTCAAAATCTGAGCCAGAGATCGCACTAGATCTCGAATTCAAAGGGTGGATCTGGCTGCCGACAAATGACAGCTAGTAGTCGATGGCTAAATCACTGATAATTGACAACAGATAGTTGACAGTTAATAACTTATGTCTGAAAAACTTAATATTGGCACTAATGTGCGGCTAATTGCGTTGCCAACGTATCTCAAGACGGCCGATCCGATGCCGACACTGCGCTCTCCCAGCTTACTGACACTGGGAATGAGCGGATTAATTATCGATCGCAAACCTGGTAATTATTGGGTTGTGAAGTTTGAGCGGGGTGCTTTTTTACTTGAAGATCGCTATCTGGAGGCAATCAATGAGTAATTAACTCGGAAATATCCTGATTGCAGCAGCTAATTGCGACACAAAAATTAGTATTACTTATCGATCCCATAAGTTATCCTGAAGATTGAGGATCGATTAAAGAGTGAAGAATATGACGCAAGCATTTAACAATGGTGAAAAGAGCAGATTCTCAATCGGAGCAACTTCGGCATCCCGATGGCAGAATCTCGCGATTGGTAGCTTAAGTTTTTGGCTCAGTGGTAGCTTAATTTTGGATCTAGTCATCATGCCGACTCTGTGGGCGACTGGCATGATGGAAAGTAGCGGATTTGCATCAGCTAGCTATAGTATCTTCTGGATTTTCAATCGGGTAGAACTGTTGTGCGCGGCATTAATCTTGAGTAGTATCTGGGCACTGAGCAAGTTAGCTATTGGTGTCAATCGCAAGCCAGAGTTACTTGCAGGTGCGGTGATGCTATTTGCGATCGCGATGACTTATACGTTCGTGCTTACGCCTTATCTGAGTGGATTGGCTCTCGATCTAGATCTACTTGCAACCACCAAATCCTTACCTGTGGAAATGAATCAGATGCACTCGATCTATTGGGTGTTAGAAGCTAGCAAATTAGGTATCGCTGGCATGTTATTATCTTTGTGTCATCGTTCGATCGCTAAGTAAATCGATCGTCGATCTCGCGGTTCACAATTTATAATTTTCAGAATACTGATCCTGAATCACTACAATCCCAGGAGCAGTATTTTTGTGTCAATAATTTGTTAACTATTAATTAATTTAATGAGCGATCCATTCCGCATCACTAACGATAAAAATTCCGCCAAGCTTCTTTAGGAGCGGCTGCATCGCATTGGATAATTGTTCTGCCATTTGTAGCTCTGTACAAATAATCATAATGTAGCTATTGGTAATCAAGTCATCACCAGAATAGCCATGTTCGCCACTACCAGAAACATTATTAATCACAGTATAGCCAGCAATCGCATTCTTTTTAAGAATCTTTACTACGGCAGGAACCTCTAGATAACTAACAATAATTTCAACTTTCTTAACTTTTTGTAACACGGTTAAACTCCCAATAACTTAATGGTTTGTAAATAAATTGGAATGCCGACAACAATATTGAAGGGAAAAGTGATCGCCAGTGCCATCGAGACGTATAAACTGGGGTTGGCTTCGGGGACTGTCATCCGCATTGCGGCTGGTACGGCAATATAAGAAGCACTAGCGCAAAGTACGGCAAATAGTAGCGCGTCACCACGTCCCATCCCAATTGTTTTGGCTAAGATAATCCCAATCAGCGCATTGGCAATCGGCATCAACACGGCAAACCCAATCAAGAACATTCCAGTTTTGCGAAGATCCTGAACCCGGCGAGCCGCAACTAGTCCCATGTCCAGTAAAAAGAACATTAAGGCACCATAAAACAGGTCTTTTTCGACAAATAAATGAACCTTACTCCAGCCATCGCCACCTGTAAGTACGCCAATAATCAGGCTACCGATTAAAAGTAAGACCGAACCATTTAAAAAAGCCTCGCGTAACACCTCCCCCCAAGAAGTTTCCGTGCTCTCCTCTTTATCATCAGAGATATTAGCGTCTTTTTTAGTAAACACCCGCACCAAGATTAATCCCACCACAATCGCGGGTGACTCCATCAGTGCCAAAGCTGCTACCATGTGACCACCATAGGGGATCTGAAGCTTGTCGAGTAGGGAACTGGCTGTAATAAAGGTGACCGCACTAATCGAGCCGTATGTAGCGGCGATCGCGGCTGCATTATAATTATCTAACCTAACTCGCAAAATAAAGAAGGAATAGACAGGGACGATCGAAGCCATCACTACGGCGGCAAGTAGGGTGCTAATAATCAATGGACTCAAACCGCTCTCAAATAATTCATGTCCGCCTTTAAAACCGATTGCTACTAGCAAGTAGAGCGAAAAGAGTTTGGGGAGGGGATTGGGAATTTCTAAATCGGACTGGACAAAAACCGCCACCATTCCCAAGAAAAAGAATAGTACGGGTGGATTTAAGATATTAGACAGAATTAAACCGCTATCCATCGCATCTTCAAAATTTTGCTATCAATGTCTGTTCATTATCCGGCTGTTAGGGGCAAGTGAGCAATTGTGTCAATCGATCGACACAATCTGGTTTTCAATACCCAACAGCAAAACTTGAGCTACTGTCAATAAATAGCTTTGGCGGATAGTGAGTAACTTGGCTGTCGCCATCTTTACGGATGCGTTGATAGGCTCCCATCCAGTTTTTAAGACTCCCCAGCATTTGTTGAGATTGAAGATTTGGGGCTGAAGACTCATAGCGAAACGCGCGATCGATCGCTACTTCTGGAGCTGGCTGGGCGTTGGCAGCCATTTCGATCGATCGAATTGAGAGTAAAACCAGTGCTGAGATCGACGGCACTGCGTTTGATTAGTCCTTTGTGATTAGACCAAAGTCAAGTCGATCGAATCTAACAAGATCGATCGCATTTGTCAAATTTGACTCAATAGGCAAAGAGCCTCTCATTAGATGAGAAGCTCAGATTATGTGAACCTAGATTTACGGGACTGACGGGACTCGAACCCGCGACCTCGCGCGTGACAGGCGCGCGCTCTAACCAACTGAGCTACAGTCCCATTTATTCAACAGTCCTTATTATGCCTGTTTCCCGATGATATGTCAACTAGGTAGCCGAAAGTTTGTGATGGGGGACAAAGAGACAATGACGATCTTCATCTCCCATCCCCGCCGAGTTTACTTAGTCCATTCGGTGTGGAATGCTTCGGAGTCTGGCTTATCAATCCGTTTGTAAGTGTGAGCACCAAAATAATCCCGTTGCGCTTGGGTCAAGTTTTGGGGCAGGCTGGCACGACGGTAACTATCAAAGTAATCCAGCGATGCGCTAAATGCTGGCACGGGAATACCCAGCTTTGCAGCTTGAGCGACGACTTCACGCCATGCGGTTTGGCGATCGAGGATGGTCTGCCGAAACTCTGGGGCAAGGAGGAGATTCGCTAATTTGGGATCTACTTTAAAAGCATCTTTGATTTTATTCAAGAAGCGGGCACGGATAATACAACCGCCTTTCCAAATCCGGGCTATTTCGCTCAGATTGAGATTGTAATCATAAGCAGTCGAAGCGGCACTGAGTAATGCCATTCCTTGAGCGTAAGAACAGATCTTCGAGCAATAGAGCGCATCGCGTACCTGGTCGATAAAGACCTGTGTATCGCCAGCGAACTTGCCTGTTGGCCCTGGGAGCACAGCGGCAGCGGTCACCCGTTCGGCTTTGATAGAAGAGATAATCCGGGCGTTTACAGCCGCGATAATTGTAGGAATTGAGACACCCAATTCTAGGGCACTTTGAACTGTCCAGCGTCCGGTACCTTTTTGTCCAGCAGCATCAAGAATCATTTCGACCAATGGTTTATTGGTTTCAGGGTCGATATATTTAAAAATATCAGCAGTGATTTCGATCAAAAACGAATTGAGTTCGTCGGTTTTGTTCCATTGGGTGAAGACTTCATGGAGCTGGTTGTGGTCTAATCCGGCCACATTTTTGAGTAAGTCATAAGCTTCGGCGATCAGTTGCATATCCCCGTACTCAATCCCGTTATGCACCATTTTGACGTAGTGGCCAGCTCCACCTTTCCCCATGTAGGCTACACAAGGCCCATCATCCACCTGAGCGGCAATTTTGGTAAGAATGGGTTCGAGATTGCGATAGGCAGCTTCGCTACCCCCTGGCATCAGGCTGGGGCCGTTGAGCGCACCTTCTTCACCACCACTGACTCCCATGCCGATGAATGTAAATCCGGCTTTTTCTAGGTCGGCAGTGCGTCTATCGGTATCTTCAAACAGTGAGTTACCGCCGTCAATAATGACATCACCTGGCGAGAGAAATGGTTTGAGTTCTTCGATAACGAGATCGACGGGCTTACCAGCTTGCACCATGATCAGGATTTTGCGGGGTGTTTCTAGTGCGGCGCAAAATGCTGGAATTGAATCGGTCGCGACGACATTTTTACCTTGGGCGCGGGTTGCCATGAAGTTATCAGTCTTTGCCGTTGTCCGATTGTAAACGGCGATCGGAAAGCCATTGCGTTCGACGTTAAGGGCAATATTTTCACCCATGACAGCTAAACCAATCACACCAAAGCTTTGTAGAGACATAAAATACTGTAGATGTAAGGTTCGATCGTGCTCCACACCACCTTAGCTCGATCCCCATTGTTTGGGGGACTTTAGATAAATATTTGTAACGTTATCCCAGTTTATTTAATTAAGGCGACAATTGTCTTGAGGTAAGGGGCGAGATTGACTCTTGCTCGACCTGTCGTCTCATCAAAGATTGGTATTACTTGAGCTGCGCTGATGATGAACAGTGGCTGAAAATAATATTGCCCCAACTCGAATGAGTCAGGGCAATATTGTCATGTCAACTAGCCGATCGATGCGATCGGCTAACTCTTGTCTAGTTGTTGTTTGAGGGTTTCGAGAATCCCCCAGCGATTGTCTAATCGATCGACTTCAACTGGTGTCGGGACTGGTGTTTCGATCGGCGCAATCCCGACACAATCAGCATTACACAGTCGGCGCAGTGGCAAAGATAAGCACAATTGCTCATATAGCCACGGCTCAGGCTGTAAGTGCCCATCTGGGGGTAACGACTCGACCAAATCTTCGGGATCGGTTTTGACTTCCATCCCGCGACGATCTGGTTCTGTTGATTCGGCTTCTAGCCAAATGATTTCGTTGGTATCTAGTACCAGCCGATGGTTGTACTGTTGTAGACAGCGATCGCATTTGAGGGTAATAATCGTCTCTGTCTGGGCGGAAACATCTAAATATGTGCCGCCATGTTTGATAATAATCTTGCCTCTGACAGGTGTGAGCGTCTCAAATTCAGGAATCATTTTATCGACAATCACCTCAAGGGTGCGATCTGGTCGATTTGCGAGTTGCGGAATAAACAGTGGTTCCATTAGTTATGCTCTACTCTCAATCTCCTCGACTGACGGAGACTGTGCTAGTTGGATGACCAATCGGCGATCGGGTTCTTGACCGCGACTGGATGTTGATAGATCGCTATAGCTGGGATCGCTATCAAAAAAAGTATGCATCTGGCGACGTTCGGCGGCAGACATCGGGTTGAGGACAACTTCGTTACCAGTCGCTCGGACGCGCTCGGCGGCTTCATCGGCGATCGCTCTGAGGGCAATTTCGCGCTGATGGCGATAGCCCTCTAATTCAATCGTGTATCCTGCTTGTAAATCCGCTGCTTGGTGGATATTGAGGCTGGCATTTGCCATGTACTGGATGGCATCGATCGTGGCACCTTCAGAGCCAATTAAGACTTCTTTCTGGATCGCTGTCAATGGACTGGGATCGATCGTCAGCCAGTAGTTAGTTGCGCTAGCTTCGGCTGGTTGCTGAGTATCTACGGTAGTTGCGATTGCGGACAGGTTCAGTAGTTGCTCCAACCACTGTTTGCCACGCTCTAGACGTTGGTCGGTCATTCGTTAGGGGGTAGGGGGTAGAGGGTGGAGGGTAGGGGATAGGCTTTAGGCTTTAGGCGAACTTCTTGTTCTCTCCCTAACACCTATCCCCTATCCCCCATCCCCTAATTTATGTTGCTTTCTTCTTCTTATTTTTCTCGAAGGGGATTTCTTCGCGCTCGCTATTGTCTTTAGGCTTCTCACTTTCTTGCTGATCCACCAATTTTTGAAGTTCTGGCGGTAAGGGTTCGCGATTGACAAAATAGGTTTGACCTAGTTGGAACACGTTACCGATCGCCATATACATCAGCACCCCAGCCGGTAGGGGGAAGAATAAAAACATCCCCGAAAAGATAATGGGGGTGAATTTATTGACCGCTTGTTGTGCTTGTTGCTGCTCTGCACCTGTACCACCAGCACCAGCACCAGCACCAGCAACTGCTGGTGTCGGGGTGTTACTTGATAGGTTTTGGCTCACGTATAAACTCAAGCCAAAGAAGACGATCATCGCAATGATATCCCAGTGGATCTTCCCATCGGGATCGACCGCACCGACGTGACCGAGCGCATCGATAAATAAGAAGCCAGTGTTAGCTGCAATCCCTGGAATCGTTCCTTTAATGGTCACATCTCCAGGCGCGATCGCTTCGATTTGACCGTCAGGGGTGATTTTGACATTCTCCATCCCCTTGGTTATCGTCCATTCTGGAGTAAGTTTGGAGTCAGGATACTGAGCGGCTAATTCACTAAAAGGTTTACCATCAACGCCTTTGAACTCAACTTGAGCTTTTTGACCGACATTGACAACATTCCCCGTGGGGATATTCGCAATCACTGGTGTGTGAATGTTGGTTGTAAAGTAAATGCTATGTGGTTCGCTACTAAAGGCTTGCGGCTGAACTTCGGCAATCTGCCCCTGGGGGACAACTTGCAAGTTGACATTGTAATCGACATTGGAAAATGGCGAACCTCGCAAAGTTGCAAACAACGCAAACAAGACTGGCATTTGTAATACCACTGGGAGACAGCCCGCCAAGGGGTTACCAAACTCCTTGTAGACATCGCTCATTGCTTGTTGTTGCTTGGTCGGGTCGTCTTTAAACTTCTGCTGAATTTCCTTAACCCGCTTCTGCATCAATGGTTGAGAGATT
>JBBRVB010000131.1:0-9476 GCA_038247275.1 Chroococcales cyanobacterium | reverse complement strand
GGCGATCGCAAATTGTTCGATTTCCAAGCTTAATTCATTGATGAAGATTGACAATATTGCGGCTTCAGTTGATGTTAATAGAGTCGATCGATTGAGTATTTTTTCTATTTTATTGGCGAACTCCATTCCTGATGTGAGGGTAAATATTCCCAATGTACCGACTAATTTATGCGCTCGCTGATGTGCTTGTGATTGTTCGAGATAGGTACCATTATCCAATCGTAATTGTTGGACAATTTCCGACAGTCGATCTAAGCTTTCGAGACACTGGGGTTTAGTCGTCACCCACGTTTCTGCAAGGAACGATCGATACTGCGCTTGTTGTTGCTCTGATGGCAAAAATCCTGCTCCATTATTTAGCTTTCCCTCATCTGCTGATGGTGCAACATCTATAGTTCGATCTTCAGGCTGAATTGGCTTGAGATAATAACCGCGTCCGTGAATAGTGGCGATCGCATCTGGTGGCGCACCTGCAACTTGGAGTTTATGGCGTAATCGCCGTAAATGCGATCGAACTGTCGCTTCAGCGGGAAAATCATCAGAAGACCACAATCGATCGATAATTTCATCGCTACTAAACACATGATAACTATCGCGTAAAAATAGTTCTAATAGATCGTATTCTTTCGTAGTTAGAATTAAAGGCTGACCGTTATAAGTTACATCACAGGTACTCGGATCTAGGAGCAAATCTCCCCAACCCAACAACGGCAAAGGATTACTACTACTGCGGCGGAGCAATGCCCGGATTCGCGCCATCAGTTCGTTGAGATCGAATGGTTTGACAAGATAATCATCCGCACCTGCATCCAATCCCTGCAACTTAGCCGTAATTAAATCTTGAGCAGTTAGCAGCATAATTGGCGTTGTAAAACCTGCCCCGCGAAACCTTTTGCAGAGCGTAATCCCATCTAATTTGGGCAACATGATGTCTAAAATAATCAAGTCATAGTCAAAGGTTGAAGCATAAGTCCAGCCCATTTCCCCATCCTTAACCGCATCGACAATATAATGTTGGGTATTTAGACTGCGAGTTAATAATGCGATCGATGAATCATCATCTTCTATCAACAGAATTTTCATAACTGTAAAGAGGGGATAGGGGATAGGGATGAGGGGATAGGGATTAGTAATAACATAACTAAAACATCCAATTTACATGCTAAAAAGCTTTTTCTACAATAATTGAACTTTCCTCTCTTCTGCCTATCCGCTATCCCCTATCCCCTAATCTCTACCCTCACCATTGAAGAATCTTCGCAATTTGCTCTGGTAAGTCGAGTGAATTAAACGGTTTGGTGATCACACCGCTAATACCGAGATCGTTAAATTGACGACGTTCGGCAGTTTGAGCTTTGGCAGTCAGAAAGATAACTGGAATTCCAGCGGTAATTGGATTGGCTTGCAATGCTTTAAAAGTCGCAATTCCATCCATTTCTGGCATCATTACATCCAATAAAATCGCATCGGGAAGTTCTCTTTGAGCGGTATCGATTCCCGTTCTTCCTCCATTTGCCGATAATAATTCCCACCCCGCCGCTAGCTTAATGCCAAATCTCACGACGATTTGGATCGCTTCTTCATCATCGATAATTAACAAGCGTTTACGACTCATTATGATGTGCTGGTAAGGTGAAAGAAAATATACTACCGACACCTAAAGTACTTTCTGCCCAAATTTTCCCCCCGTGCTGCTCGATGATTTTGCGACAGATAGTTAGCCCCAAACCCGTACCGCCTTTTTTGCGAGAATCTGATGAGTCTACTTGCTGGAATCGCTCAAAGATAGTTTCCAATTTATTTGCCGGAATTCCTTGCCCTTCATCGCGGACTTGAAATAACACGTCTACGGGGATTCGCGCCGTTGAGCATTCAGATCTAGTCGATTTTTGACGCTTGGGTTGCGGTGGAATTTCTACTGTCAACCAAACATTGCCACCAGGAGAGGAAAATTTAATTGCATTACTAATTAAATTAGTTAAAGCTTGGACGATATAATCTGCATCTACCCACAATTGCACAGCTAAGGATCGATCGACCAGGGTAATCCCATGCTGCTCTGCCATTGCTTGCATCGCTTCTACGGCATGAAGCGTTAAATCGGCAGCGTTACAGACTTGTTTTTCCATCGTCACCGCCCCCGATTCGATCCGCTGAAGATCGAGGACGTTATTTACCAATCTTACCAAGCGTTCGGTGTTCTCATCAGCGATCGTCAGGAGTTGCTGTCCATCTTCTGGTAGGGTGCCCAATCGCCCTGTCGCCAAGATTTTCAGGGCACTATGCAGGGAGGTTAGGGGTGTTCTGAGTTCGTGACTGACGACGGAGATAAATTCATCTTTCATCCGTTCGACCGCTTTACGATCGCTGATATCGCTAGTCAGGGCGAAAAAACCACTCACTCGATCGTCCAGATCTCGATGGGGAATATAAGTAACATTAACCGATCGAGTCGTTCCATCTTTAATTTCAATTTCATTTTCATAGGTGACAACTTGCCCCGCAAGAGCCGCGTTAACATGGGGTTGCATCCGTTGATAGCAATCTTCACCCCAGACTTCCCGTAAGTGCGTATTGTGAATCGTTGTTAACGGTTTTCCCAGCCAATCTGAGTATGCTTGATTATTAAATTGATAACACTTCCTGTCGTCTATATAAGCAATCAAGACTGGGAGAGCATTAGTAATCGATCGCAATTGCTCCTCACTTTGGCGGAGGGCGACTTCTACTTGCTGGCGATCGTTAATTTCTTGTTTAAGGCTAACGTTAACTGCTTGCAACTCCGCCGTCCTTTCCGCCACAATCTCCTCTAACTGCTCCCACAACTCACCTTGAGCCAGAGCGATGCTGATTTGATCTGCAAGCTGCTGCATCAGTTCTAGCTCAAAATCAACCCACTCACGGGGTCGATCGCATTGATGGGCGATCAGCAATCCCCACAGAGCAGTCTGGGGTGGAGTCGATCGCGGTGGATGAACGTTTAAACTATGTAAAATTGGGACGATTAATTTCGCTTTCACCTCAAATTGTTCGACAAATTCTACCAAACAATCAGCGACTTCCGCTGTCGGATCGCGCACATCTGCAACCGCCCTAACTCGTCCTTTGGCATAAAGCTTTTGGTATTCTGAGGGAAATACTTCCTCTGGAAATTCCATCCCCAAAATCGCTGGATATGCTGGCAATACAGCCTCACTAATCGGTTTTCCCGTCCCGTCGGGTAACACCTGATAAATCAACACGCGATCGGCTTGCAAAATTCGCTGAACTTCAGTTACAGTCGTGCGGAGAATTTCTTTTAATTGCAATGACTGCCGAATCTTGAGTGTAACTTCGGCAAATAATTCCACCCGTTGGCGTTCGCGCTGCAATTGTAATGCTGGCGATTCTTTGGGTGGGGTCTGTTTGAGTGGTTTAGCAGATTTACTTGCCATTCAATCGGTTCTGAAGACCTTGATGGGATATCCACGATATCATCATTTTACAGGCAAACTCCACCAACAACATTCAAGCTGGACAGAAATTCTCGATCTATATCTGTCGCAAATACGCCAGAAGTGCTGTAGTGCTCAATTGACTCAATCGAGGAGATCGAACTAGATTAAGAGTAGCGATGGTCGTGGTTGAAGATCTCGATTAACTGCTGGCAATCTCTAGGGACTAATTGTGGTGATAGTCGTTCATTAAACAGTGTTTCATAGAAGAAACAAGCATAGCCACCAAATCGACGCTCGATAACTGAATTAACTTGCAATCCGATCGTCTCAGTGGCGATCGATCGCGTTCTCAATCCGGTTAAAATCCCGATGAGAGTGGGAATTTTTTGGTTAATTGCGCGCACTTCTGGTTTATCTAACTCGCGATCGAATAGATCCAATCGATCGCGATAAACTTGCAATACCAACTCATCGACTAGTCCCAGCTTGCACCACTGGTACCAGTCCACTAAATAACGCCGCTTGGAGAAGTCCAAAGGATTGGGTGATATGGAAATCCGGCAATCGCGACGGATTGTTTTGGCGGAACTGACGATCTGTTGTAGTAATGATGTTAACTGCTCGGTGCGCCAGCGATCCCACTGCCAACTACCAGCACGTTTGAATAATTGTTGAGTAACTGGATCGTAGCCCAGCTCGACTGGCAAGGCAAAATGGTCGTCTAATTGAATCCCCTCGATCGGATATCGCTTGACAACATCAGCAATCAGATCGACGATAAATTTACGGACTCGATCGTGACTGGGATTGAGCCAAACATGAGGATCTAGTTGCCCATTAGCACCCTGAATCCGCTGGATCTTTCCCCGCACATCACAGGTGAGTAAATCTGGATATTGACACGCGATGTGCGATCGGGGTGGTACCATCAATCCATACTCAAACCACGGGATGACGCTGATATTCAAAGGTTGAGCTAGCTCGACGATTTCTGCAAGTAGATCTCGTTCTACAAAGGGACTATTGGGTAATACTGATGCGCCAGTTAAGTCCTGAGCTACTTGACTCGGATATAAAGTATATCCCCGTTGCCACACCGCCGGATACACTGTATTAACTCCCAACTGAGCTAGACGTTGCAGTCCCGCCGCCAGATTGGTGCGAGAATTCATCACTTGACTATCGACATTAGTTAGCCAGACAGCTTTGCGCAAGTTGATGTCCTCATAATTAAAGCTAGATAATAACAATTATCTAGCTCAATCTTGTTATCGATTTTGACTGAGTTTACCACTGAAATCCGTGCAATTTGGGCAAGGGTGCCGAGGTGGATGTCGCGCGCAATAAGCGGGGAATCTTACCGCTATTGTAGACGCGAAACTCGCTCTCTACAGTCGCTTCCCGGTCGCGGACAGCTTGATTCATCACAACCGACCCATTTGGATCGGAAACAGAGCGATGGAAGGTGCCCCTGGGAATCCGCAGAATCTCGCGATCGGCTTCCAACCGCACGATATGATAGGGGTAATTCCAGGTAAAATTGACCAGATAGAATGTCCTGCCACCAGAAATCGCCAGTAGATTGTCTTCCTGGTGAGGGTGGAGATAAAATTGCCAGTAGCCTCGATCGCTATCAGGTGGGCTGATCGCGGGGCCTTGATGGACTACTAAATCCCGCACGTTGGAGTCAGGAACGGTGATATCGAAGAAGCGCACGCTGGGCGTATCCCGAAACTTTTTATAGCTGACCATTTCAAACACGATCGGACCTCACACAAAATAATGTCTACTTACTTACTTACGAGCGTCGCACATCCAATTTTGGTAAAAGGTTAACTTTGAACAGTTTGACCCCCTTAGTTTCGATCTTAGGACATTAAATCGCGATCGTGGAGATTTTACTCCTTTCCCGCTCTAAGACTATTCATCGATTAGATTAGTAATAACTAACTAAAGTTACTACCTACTGGTGCGGTGGACTTTCCACTCCGATTGACGATTTTTAGCCGCTGAGGTTATCGATAGCAACTGAGGTTAGTTACTACAAAAACTGCCAGTCAAAATATTATCAGCCCCGGACTAAGCCCATGCCCCTTCATTCAGCCCAGCAATTTATCCTTACCCTAGCAGCCACACTCATCCTCTTTGCACCACAATTAACCGCCCAAGCCGCACCGCTTAAATACGTCCCCGATCGCACTTTCTCCGTGTTGTCGAGAAGAGGAACACCGAGAGATATTGGTGCTGCCGGTGGCAAACGTAGTGTCTGTCTGACGAGAGCAAATCCCGATCGTGGATTAACTGCGATCGTCCCACCAGGAGACTTTGGCGGCTTGAGCGCGACTGCCAATCCCGCAATTTGGGTATATTTCCCCTACGCTACAGAACGACCGATTTCAGGGGTATTATCGCTGCGCTTGACGGATAGCTTTCGATCGGCACCATTTCTCAAAGTGCCGGTGACACTACCATCACAGCCCGGACTAGTCAGACTCAAAGTACCCGCATCCATCGAACAGCGGGGGATGTTGGCTTGGACGCTAACCGTCGTCTGTGATGAAGAAAATCTCGCCCGCAATCCCTTTATTAGCGGCTTGGTAATGGTCAAACCCAATCCCGAATTATTGCAGCGAGTAGCAGGTTTAGCTCCCTCAGATCGAGTCAGCGAATTTGCGCGATCGGGATATTGGTATGATGCCCTCGATCTAGTCGCCAGCACCGACGGTGAAATCGGTGTCCAACGACTGATGGAGTCGGCTGGGCGGAAGGCAACGCGGTAAAATCAAGATGTCCCAATTTCCTCACGACCAATTCGCCAAAAACTTACTCGAATCCTTGCTCTCACCATTTGGGCTAGTGCAAATTGCCTTCACCATGAGCAGCGAAATTCGGGAGATCGATGTCTACTTCACACCCGATGCACTCCCGACAAATTTGGGATTGCTCAGTCGATGTGCCGCAACTAGTGCCGTATTTGAACCATTCCGCAATCCCGTGAGTGTTTTCGAGCTGCGTAGTTGTATGTCCAAGCTCTACGATTTGCATGGTGAAATAGTCCGTCAGGCTAAAAAGCAGAAGACAAAATTAACCGATGCCGATTTGCCCACACTCTGGATTCTCACGCCAACATTAGCCGCTCCAACTTTGGCAGGTTTTGGTGCTATAACTGATTTAGCAGCTTGGTGTGCGGGTGTATATCTGCCACATCATCACCTGAAAATGGGGATCGTCGTCATTCACCAATTACCTGTCACCCCAGCAACATTGTGGTTTCGATTGCTCGGTAAGGGAAATGTTCAAGCACAGGCAATTAGAGAAGTAGCTATTCTGCCCATAGATAGCCCCTACCGGAGTAATGCTCTAGAACTATTTGGCAATCTCAGAGTCACTCTTGAAGCCAGACAAAAAATTAACTCACAGGAGCAAGAGCTGATTATGCAACTATCCCCCCTTTATCTTGAAAAGATCCAAGCTGCCGAACTGCGCGGCGAACTGCGCGGCGAACTGCGTGGCGAACAAAAAGGTCGTCAGGCTGGCGAGCTGACATTGACGCTTAAACTGCTCCAGAAGCGATTTGGATTGCTATCTGAGCAAATCCAAGGGCAAATAGCTGGGCTGTCTGTAAAGCGGCTGGAAGACCTCGCTGAGGAGCTATTAGATTTCAATACTGTTGAAGAATTAGTTAGTTGGCTCGATCGGGCTTGAGAAGAGGAAGAAGATGCAGCTAGCTCTAGCTACATTTTCTTCATGACGATAAAACCCTGTCGTTACCGGAGTTAACCAGCGCGGACACTGTGAGAAACTTGAATACTTGAGTTTCTGGCAGAGTGTCCTGGTTATTAATCAGGGCTAACTTGGGAATTTATGCAAATTTACCCAAATATTTTCTCACTTTAGAGCCGATTGAAACATTTTTTCAGCCGATCGATCGGCTGTAAGTTTTACGTCTAAGGAGTTTCGGAGCCAAAAGGAGATATCGAACCGATCGGTTCGATACCTCCTTTTGCATAATCCTCATAGGTTTGGCTGATAGAGGTATATAAGTATACTTTTTAATTTATAGAACTCAGTACGGGCTGGGCGTGAAAAACCTGGCTAGTGCCAAGGCGATCGATGCTGATGACATTCGATCTCCCTCACTAAATTTCAGTAGCTATTTACAACACTCCATGTCTTGATTATTAGTGTGTTTCAGAATTTAAAATGCACTAATTTTAGTGAATATCTTTTTAATGATTCAATAAATATAAATTGATTTATTTTAAATAATTAAATATTACACGATCGAAGTGATCTAGATTCTACTCATTCAAGTTTGCCTAGATTATAAATTAGATATAGCCGTTATTAAACAACCTTTGCTGCATATTAAAGTTCAAAGCTTCAGTCCCAATCTTGTTATTAGACCTGATGAAATTAAAACTAGTATTAATTACCCTTACTTGTACATTCGCCCTTGCTGGTTGCTCGACTAGTCAAGCCCAGCAAACGGATGTGGCATCTAGCGGTGGCTCCAGCAGTAGAGCTACCTCGATCGCAGCATCACCAGTTTCAGAGCCAGAAACTACGACACCGAATATCTCTAAATCTTCAGTTGATTCAGCTAATAGCAATCGATGCACTGGCACTAATAATCATCTTTTTGTTGGAAATAAGATTGCCAAAAATAAATATGGGAATCCAATTTATCCAGTATATGTATGTATTCGTGGTACAGAAATCAGGAGCTATCAAATGGTCGCAGGTAGAAGCTATACTCAACAGAGAAATCGCGATCGAAGTGGAACTCAATCCCCGCTGCCAAATGGGAAATATCGAATAGGTACCGCTCTAACTCCAGGGCTATTGGTAGAAGTGGGTAAGGTCGAAGGGCTGGGTGTTCGTCAACCATTCTTGCCGATCTCACCGTTATTTAATACCGGTCGATCTGCGCTAGGATTTCACGTCGATCCATCGTACAACAAAGACCCGAAAGAAGATGGCACATCTGGTTGTATCGGACTGACAACTTCAGCAGATTTCAAATCCTTATGGGCTGATATCAAACGCTATCAAATCCGCGATCTCCAAGTCGCAATTAATACTCAAGCATCTGATAATCCAAATGTCGCCGAACGTCAGTAAATCGCCAAATTACCCCGAATCCTCACCACATTATGAAAATTTTAACCGCTACTGCATTATTGTTCGCGATCGCTCTTCCCGCTTCCGCTCAAGTCGGCCCTGCATATCGTTCTGCACAAGGCAATAGTTATGGCAATGTCTGTACTGCCGAACGCGGTAGTAGCCTCTCTCTACGCAGTGGCCCTGGCAAAAACTACCGTGCCCTGACTCAAATTCGCGATGGTAATTCTGTCGTGCTCTTTAATAGCCAGTATGGACGTGATGGTTTCAACTGGTGGTTGACTTCTGCCAACGGTCGCCAAGGTTGGGTCAGAGCCGATTATGTCTGTGGTGCGCCTCAGTAGGCAAATTCTCAAGGTAGGGGCAATTCACCAATTACTCCTACATCTACATCATTTTAGGAGCGAGAGATATCGATCTTGTGCTATTGGGTATACCTTTAGGGTAGCTGCTCAAAATAAGAATCACTGATATCAAAAAGAAATTTTGTAGAAAGTAGCGATATTTGCATAAACCTCAGCTTGGTATAAAGCTTGGTTACAGATTCTAAGACATCATCATTTTGAGTTATTCAATTTTTAAGTAGTTTTGCGATTTCCCCAGGCTGTAATAGTACTGGGGATATTTTTTGCTGGAGATCGAGATTTTGCCAAGCAAATGGCAATAAACATCAAGCAACCATCCCAGACTTTCGACAATTACCTGGAAACTCTCGGAAAACAGGGATTACTACATTAGCTTTATGAGTGAGGAATCTGCTAAAAAGGTCATGCGTGAAGAACGAGATCGTCGCATCAGAAGCCTCTTCTAGCAATCCCACATTTAAGCTCGATTTATATCCCCCCCAAATGACAAACATCCTGTAATCTCAATGGGATCGATCGATTACGCTCGCTAAACTAGATAAATAAGCTC
>JBBRVB010000130.1:0-9545 GCA_038247275.1 Chroococcales cyanobacterium | reverse complement strand
GTGCGCGATATTGGTTACTACATCCGCATGGTGACTTATTGTCTAGTTGTCGGTGGAACTGGCCCGATGGATGACTACCTCTTGGGTGGTTTGGCTGAAATCAACAAGACTTTTGACTTATCCCCAAGCTGGTACATCGAAGCTCTCAAGTACATCAAGTCCAATCATGGTTTGTCTGGCGATGCGGCTGTGGAAGCTAATTCCTACCTAGATTATGCCATCAATGCGTTGAGCTAGAACGCAGGTTCGGTGCCCGAAGTCATCTCCATCCGTGAGCAATTGCGTTGACGAGGGGAAATGACTTCGGGGATTTTTTTGGCTATTTGTCGCGGTAACATTAGGAAAGTGAGGAGAACGGATTTTGTTTTGCACCTCCGGCACAAAAAACGATTATTCGCAGAAACAAAGCCCCTACAGGTTGATGTTGGGTTTTTGGCTGCTACCCAATTTACGAACCGAGCAATTATGACCGATCCTGATTTACTCAAGACATTACTTGCCGCGATCGCGGCGGCCGATTCGTCTACTAAGATGGTAGATGCTGTCGAGAACTTAGCCCAGGCACGTCTAGAAGCTGCCGTACCCAATCTAATTACCGTATTGGGATATAACAATCCTGGGGCAGCCGTAGCAGCGGTAGAAGGGCTAATCGCGATCGGTAAACCTGCGGTCAAACCCTTACTAGAGTTATTGGACGGCTACAATTATGGAGCTAGAGCGTGGGCATTGAGGGCACTAGCCGGAATTGGCGATCCTCTAGCATTGGATCTCTTACTAGACGCAGCCAAAAATGATTTTGCACTCAGCGTCAGACGGGCGGCGGCTAGAGGATTGGGGACGATTAATTGGGATGAATTGCCCCAAGAGCAAATCGCACCTGCACAGTCAAAAGTTATCGCAGTATTAATTATCGGATCTCAAGACCATGAATGGGTAGTCAGATATGCCGCGATTACTGGATTGCAAGAACTCGCGATCGCGAGTATCATCTCCGCTCCTGACATCACCCGTCAAATCTTGGCACATTTCGATCGATTGGTAGACACCGACGACAATCTCGCCGTCATCGCCCGGATTTGGTTGGCACAAAAAGAGATCCAAACAGCCATTAACGAGATTTTGACTCAACAACCAATGCTGGAGCCAGAGATTGCGATCGACTGGCAAACAACCCTCGCCAAACTCTACGCCCGCAAACGCCAAGAGCAACCCCATCCTGAAGGCGATCCGCACAAATTTCGAGAGGTCGCCGCAGCAATTTTTAGGGGTGAGTAATCCATTACCCATTACCCATTACCCTCCATCCGATCGATCCATCGGGTACACTAGAACAAGACTGCCACTGTATTAGGAGTAATTATGATTCAGCGTCGCGCACATACCCACTTTGACTCGATCCAGATTGCCTATCGAGCCGAAGAACTAATTGGTGCAGCATCTAATCGCTACAAAATTACCGTTCAAGTAGCCAATCGTGCCAAAAAACGCCACCGCTACGAATCCGATAATATTGACGATCCCACGATGAAGCCCGTCATGCGTGCCATTATTGAAATGTCCGACGAGCTAACTCAGCCAGAAATTCTCGGAGATTAGATCTGTTATACCCTCCCCGGATCTTCGGGGAGGGTTGGGGTGGGGTATAAAGACTCCGCAGCAACTCTAATAAACTTGTCACATAGCCAATCGAAAGAGAGGCTAGAGCGACAGAAATCGATCGCGACAGTCCTACCGAATCCAATGCAAAAAGTCCTCAAATCTGGTGCTGGGTGGCGAATTGGTTGGAATCCAGCAAATATATATCAAGGATTAGTTGGTGGTGATGATTGGGCATTTGAACTAACTGCGGCAGAACTAGCAGATTTTTGTCGGTTGCTAGGGCAATTGGTAGCTAATGTCAGATCGATCGAAACCGAACTCATGGATGAAGAAAGCATTGCCTGTGAAGCCGAGAGCGACTTGGTATGGATGCAGTTAGCGGGAATAGGTGGTAAATATGGCTTACGACTAATTTTGAATACCGGGCGGAGTTGTGAGGGCAATTGGGATGTAGACGTAGTTGCAGAATTGATTACGGCAGTTGACAGTTTGAAGTTTTTTTGATAAAAATGCTTCCTTGCCACAAATCACAGGTTGACCGCATCTTACCTTTGCTGGTAGATCGGATAAATATGGCTCTTCATTACTTAGTATGCTGATTTAAGCTCAGATTGATAGCTGGCGAGGGATTGAGCCTAAAATCTATTATTGTTAGATTTTTTAGCCATTTTTGGCTTCATAGCAATGGTTTGAGGACAACAAGCCGCGATTAGCATACCAGGTAATGAAGACCCATAAATATTCAACAATAGAATGGTATTGGTGGCACTTTGACGCGATCGATTATAACGTGCAAGATCGGCAGCAAAAAGCTGTTTATCTAATTAAAGATAAGACTTCTAACTAACTGTTAGTCGATCTTTGAAAGCGATCGATCGGTTTAATATCACCCTGAATTATCGAAGAATTTAGGAGATACAGCAATCCTAGAATGTCTTCTTCTTTTCTCTGTCTTGTCTCGCTGCTTGGTGCAACACATGCGGAGGGAACCTCCGCGTGATTGCATCCGCTTTTTACGTCGGGGAACCCGACGAGCGCGAGCCGCTGCGCCCTCTGTCTTGATTCACTAAACCCTCGGGGAACCCTACGTATGGCAAATCGCTGCGTCTCTGCGGTTAAAATAATCTCATGACTGATTTAGGATTGCTATAGATCTAACTTAATCAAATATTAAACAAAGATTAACCAAGTGTTAACCTAACTATAATCAATCCAGAGCTAGGGTTGCGCTAAGATGCTTCTGATGTCAAAAAAACCAGCAATCTGGATAACTGTAATTGTGAAAATTTGCAATTTTGACATCATTGTGTCCTCAACAAATTCGACAACTATCTCCATGTTATCCAAAAATTTTGGTCGGTTGACCACGATCGCTACAGTCGCAGTATCAGTTTTAGGCACTCAATTTGCAGCACTGGCTCAAATAACTCTAAGCGGTGCTGGCGCAACTTTTCCCCAGCCTCTATATGAGAGATACATCCGTGAAATGCGGAAAGCTAACCCAGATATCAAGGTGAATTATCAAGGGATCGGTAGTGGTGGTGGGATCAAGCAGACGATCGCTGGAACGGTAGATTTTGGTGCTAGTGATGCAGCCATGACCGATGCAGAAATGGCGAAAGTCAAAGGTGGCGTATTATTAATCCCGACGGCTGGTGGTGCTGTATCTGTCGCTTATAACTTACCTGGAGTTAAAAATCTCAAGCTTTCTAATCAAGTTCTAGGTGGCATTTTTACAGGTAAAATCACGACCTGGAATGACCCTCAAATCGTCCGAGATAATAAGAGTGCTAAATTGCCAAGCAGTGCAATTAAACCCGTTGTGAGAGCTGATGGTAGTGGTACTGCCTTCATTTTTACCAACCATCTGAGTGCTGTTAACCCAGAATTCAAATCCGCAGTTGGAGCCAGTAAAGAGCCAAGATGGTCATCAGGTTTCTTGAAAGGTAAAGGTAATCCTGGTGTGGCTAGTTTGCTCAAACAAACTCCAGGGTCGATTGGCTTTGTAGAATATGATTTCGCTCTCAAAAATGGACTTAGTTCTGCATCAGTCCAAAATGGCAGTAAACAGTATGTAGCTCCATCGCTAAAATCTGCCAATTTAGCTTTATCTGATGTTCAGTTTCCAGCAAACTTCCGCGTATTCGATGTCAATTCCAATCAAGGTTATCCAATTGTGGGCTTGACTTGGTTATTAATTCCCAAGGCTCAAAAAAATCCCGCCAAGGCTGCCGCAATTAAGACGATGGTTAGATGGATGCTCACCAGCGGTCAGCAATTTAATGACGACCTCAACTATACTTCGATTCCTAGCAGTGTTGCCCAGCGTGCGATCCAAGCTGTTGAAACTGGTGTGAAATAATCTAAATATCATGTCTTTTCCTCACAATTTATCCGCGCCTCAGCCAGCCACAAAGCTGGCTCGGCGCAATCGTCCCACCAAAACCGATCTAGCCGATCGATTATTCCGCTATCTGATGTATATTGCTAGTGGGATCTCGGTGGCGATCCTATTACTGATGGGTTGGATTATTGCCGGACATGCCTTACCAGCGATAAAACAGTTTGGGCTGGGGTTTTTGGTAAGTCGGGAGTGGAATGTACCAGATCTCCAGTTTGGTGCCCTACCATTGATTTACGGGACGGTCGGGAGTGGCTTCATCTCCTTGATCTTTGCCATCCCGATCGGTTTGGCGGTAGCAATTGTCACCAGTGAGGACTTGTTGCCCGACTGGCTGCGATCGAGTATCGCCTTTACGATCGAGTTACTGGCAGCCATCCCCAGTGTAGTATTTGGATTGTGGGGATTTTATACCCTGATTCCGATGCTCTTGCCAGTCCAACAGTTCTTATACGCCAAGTTCGGTTTTATCCCACTATTTAGTACCGAACCATCTGGCTCTGGATTGTTGACAGCCGGAATGTTGTTGGGAATCATGATCTTACCCACTTTAGCTGCTGTCAGTCGGGAAGTTTTACTAGTTGTGCCTGGTTATCTCCGCACTGGCTCGATGGCTCTGGGCGCAACGCGGTGGGAAACAATTTTTAGAGTGGTTTTGCCCAAAGCTTTTTCGGGAATTATCGGCGCGGTGATGTTGGCATTGGGACGCGCACTCGGTGAAACGATGGCAGTGACAATGGTAATTGGCAATGCCGAAAATATCAGTCCTTCAGTATTTTCACCTGCATACTCGATTCCCGCAATGCTGGCAAATACCTTTGCTGAGGCGCAAGAAGACATTCACATCGGCGCACTTACTTATCTAGTGCTGATCTTGTTCGTGCTAACTTTGGTCGTAAATATGGGCGCAATCGGACTAGTAAGATTGGTCGAACGTGGCGAAAAATCGTAATATGAAACAGTCAACAGCTAATCAATTAACTGCACCATTATCCCCGCTACGGAATTCGATCGATCGAGGGATGACCCTCTTGGCATTTGGGCTGACGATCGTCGGGATATTGCCACTGATTTCAGTATTGTGGAATATCATTGCTAAGGGATCTCCCGGTTTGACAGCCGTGATGTTTAGCAAGCCAATTATCGATGATGGGTTTGCCAATGCAGTTGTTGGTACCTTGACGATGGTTGGTATCGCCGCTTGTTTGAGTATTCCGATTGGGATTGCGACGGGGATCTATCTAGCCGAATACGAACCTACGACCAAAGTCAATCGCAGTGTCAAGTTTTTGATTACAGTGTTGACTGGAGTACCCTCGATCGTGGTGGGTATTTTCACTTATAATGCGGTTGTGCTAGTTACTAAGAGCTTATTTGATTTTAGTTATAGTGCGATCGCTGGTGGCATCGCTTTGGCAATTCTGATGTTGCCAACTATTGCCCTGACCACCGAAGAAGTATTAAAATTAGTGCCAAATAACTTTCGTCTCGCCTCATCTGGATTGGGCGGGAGTAAATTTCAGACGATTACGCGGGTGATCTTGCCTACTGCCCTACCAGCACTCACCACTGGCGTATTACTGGCAATCTCGCGCGGGATTGGTGAGACAGCTCCCTTACTATTTACTGCCCTTTTTGCTCAAGATTGGGCAGACAATCTGTTGAGTCCGACGGCTTCTTTACCAATCTTAATTTTTAATTTATATAACCATCCCGATCCAGTCAAAAATCAATTAGTTTGGACAGCCTCTTTATTTTTACTGGGGATAGTTTTAGTCATCAATTTACCCGCACGATTCTTAGCAAATAAGCAAAGGTAATTTAGTTATCAGCTAAAGATTTTAACATACTTAAAGATTTTAGATAAATTTACATGCAAGAATTATCCAAACCAGTGAAGAAATTAGAGACGGCAATTCAGGTAAATAATCTTAGTTTTTTCTATGGTACATCAAGAGCGATAGAAAATGTTAACATGAGTATTTTTCAAAATCATGTGACCGCAATTATTGGGCCTTCTGGCTGTGGTAAATCTACATTTATCAAAGCCCTCAATCGGATTGGTGAACTAGAGGGTAAAGTTAAAACAGAGGGACAAGTTGAGTTGTATGGACAAGATATCTATCATCCCCAGGTCAATATCAATCAACTCAGAAGGCAGGTCGGGATGGTGTTCCAAAAGCCTAATCCTTTCCCAATGAGTATCTATGAAAATGTCGCCTATGGGGTAAAAATTAGCGAAGAAAAAGTTCATCGATCGGATATCGATAATATCGTTGAGTCTGCGCTCCAAGGTGCTGCCATTTGGGATGAAGTCAAAGATAAATTACATAAATCGGCATTGGGATTATCTGGTGGACAACAGCAACGAGTCTGTATTGCCCGTGCGCTAGCGGTTAAACCCAAGGTATTACTGATGGATGAACCCTGTTCGGCACTAGATCCGATCGCTACTGTTAAAATTGAAGACTTGATTCACAGTTTACGCAACGATCTAACAATTGCGATCGTCACTCACAATATGCAACAAGCCGCACGAATTTCTGATTATACTGCTTTTTTTAG
Organism: Chroococcales cyanobacterium; assembly: GCA_038247275.1. GTDB lineage: Bacteria > Cyanobacteriota > Cyanobacteriia > Cyanobacteriales > Chamaesiphonaceae > Chamaesiphon. The sequence goes on along the minus strand of JBBRVB010000130.1, from coordinate 2,980 downwards.
TACTGATGAAAGTCAGGTTGGGCGGATGGTAGAATTTGGCGAAACCAAACAGATTTTCTCATTTCCAGTCGATAGTCGTACCAATGATTATGTATCGGGTCGATTTGGCTAATCGCCCATGTAGAACCGATAAGTTTTATGAATTATTGTTGACACTAAATCCTCAGCACATCATTAATCTAGAGTAGATTATATCCCCAACTTCCGCTCGAAGTTGGGGATATAGTTTATGTAAACATTGCTACAATAATCTTACGTCAAACCATCTACACACAACCGATGTCGTCTCGTCTCACCCTAGACACAGCTTCTCCTAGGTTAAAACGATCGCATCCAAAATTCACAGCATAGTTTTAATTTGAGGAGATCTGTTTATGTTTCTAGGTCAGTGGCTGGGATTCTTAGCTTTAGGAATATCACTATATATATTGTGGCAAATTCGTCAGGTGCTCTTGATTGTTTTTACCGCAATAGTTTTTGCCACAGCCCTAAATAAGCTAGCTCGAAAAATTCAATACAAATTCAAGCTACCACGAACTATCGGTGTATTTGCTGCGGTCGGTATATTTATTACGGTTTTAATTGGCTTTTTTATTTTAATCGTACCGCCATTTATTGCTCAGTTCCAAGAATTGACTACGACAAAGTTCCCATCGATTCTCAAATCTGCAAATCAATGGGGTACTAATATTCAGTCTTATATTCCAGCACCATTAGCTGCTTATGTACCAACGATCGAGGACCTAAATCTACAGCTTCAGCCGCTATTACAATCGATCGCTGGACAGTCACTGACCTTATTTTCTAGTTCGCTAGCAGTGATTCTCAATTTATTGTTTACAGTCATTCTGACGATTATGCTACTGGCTCAACCAATGGCTTATCGGCACACCTTTATCTCTTTATTTCCAAGTTTTTATCGCCAAAGAATCGATGGAATATTAGTTGAATGTGAAGCGTCTTTGGGTAAATGGGTTGGTGGCGCAATTTTGAGTATGCTCGTAGTGGTGATACTGAGCTTCATTGGTTTAATTGTATTAGGGATTCCCCTGCCTTTAGCTCAGGCAATTTTAGCAGGATTACTCAATTTTATTCCCAATATTGGGCCGACAATCGGGGTCATCATCCCCATGGCGATCGCCTTGCTCGATGAACCTTGGAAGGCAGTAGCAATCTTCATTATCTACTTCTTGATTCAACAGTTTGAAAGTAGTTTCCTTACGCCATATATTATGGCGCAGCAAGTATCATTACTTCCGGCGATCACGCTAATCTCTCAAGTATTTTTTACTACTTTCTTTGGATTTTTGGGGCTATTATTAGCATTACCATTAACCGTAGTTGCCAAAGTTTGGATTAATGCAGTCTTGATCGAAGATGTACTCGATCGATGGAAATATGTACGCGGTAGAAACGATCGATTTCATGAAGAAGAAAATCCAGATCTGGGGTATCCAGATAATGAGACGGAAATAGTGCTTAAATCAGCAGATAGTGAATAATTATTAATTATCCACTATTAATTACTAATTATCGATCGGATCGATAATGCCCCCACCGAGGACAATATCGCCATCGTACCAAACAGCGGCTTGACCGGGGGTGATCCCAAATTGAGGCTCGTCAAACACCAATTTAACCTTAGCCCCTGCTAGGGGAATCACACTCACGGGGACGGCTTCGGAACGGTATCTCACCTGAACTTCCGCGCGAATCGGTGCAGTGGGTTGAGGGATTGACACCCAGTTGACGCGATCGATCGTACATTCACTACCGTGAGTCTCTGCGCGGGAACCAACGACAACGCGATTTTTGAGTGCGTCAAGAGCGACGACATACAGCGGTTCGGGAGCGGCGATCCCAATTCCTCGGCGTTGCCCGATCGTGTAATGATGGATGCCCAGATGTTGCCCTAATACTGCGCCTTGAGTATCGACAATTTCGCCCGGACGTTCGTTAATATACTTGTCGAGGAAAGTTTTCATCGAGCCGTGTTTTTCCACCAGACACAGATCTTGGCTTTCAGGTTTATCGGCGGTGGAGAGATTCAATCCCCCTGCAATTTCTCGCGTTTGAGTCTTGAGGGTATCTCCGAGCGGAAATACAGTCGCAGCGAGGATATGTTGTTCGAGATCGTAGAGAAAATAAGTTTGATCCTTAGATCTATCGATCGCCCGCCGCAATTGATGCCGTTGCAAATTATGATCGTAGGTAATCCGGGCATAGTGCCCAGTGGCGATATAATCAGCTCCCAACTCAGCTTTGGCATAAGCAACCATCGGCCCAAATTTCACCGCCTTGTTGCACTGGGAACAGGGCAATGGTGTAATGCCAGCTTCATAGCCAGCGACGAGATAATCAATAATATACTGCTCGAAAGTATCCCGACTATCAACAATCTGGTGTGTAATCCCCAACTGTTCGCAAATTTTGGCCGCATCGACCATCCCTTCAGAGCAACATTGACCTTTCCCCCGCATCAACCACAGAGTCAGACCGATGACATCATAACCTTGCTCGCACAAAATCGCAGCAGCAACCGAGCTGTCTACCCCTCCGGAGAGTCCCACAACGATTTTTTTCATAGATGGCAACATCAGATTCTTATACAATATGCCCACTCCTAACTTAACACTTCTCGATCTCCTTTTGGGATGTTGATTTGTCGGACTTGAATGATGGTAAATCGGTCTAAATCTGCTCTAACAGACATATTCGGAGATCGATGGTAATTACTCAAAACCCGCACCAGACGATCGAGTATCCGATCCCATTACTTTTGGGCAAAAGCTGGGGAATAATAAATGAGGCTAGTCTCGATCGCTGGTGAAAGCCGGGGAACATCAAATTGTCACGGAACGTCGTCACAGCCAGACAGGAAGATCGTTTTCGCGAACAAATAGTTGCAAAAAGTGCTCGGTCGAGAAGCCCACTCAACGACCGAGCTGACTGGAATCGAGCGCGTCAAGTCCATCATCAG